>NZ_JBLFJV010000021.1:0-9189 GCF_047444975.1 Streptomyces sp. CWNU-52B
GATGATCGCCGCACTGCGCAACCAGTTCGGCGGCCACGCCGTCGAGTCGGCGAAGTAGGAGTCATGGGTGATCTCCTCCTCGTCCGGCACGGCGAGACCGAGTGGAGCAGGTCGGGGCAGCACACCAGCTGGACCGATCTGCCCCTCACCCCGCACGGCGAGGAACAGGCGAGGTCCCTCGTCCCGCTCTTCGCCGCACGGTCCTGCGCCCTCGTCCTCACCAGCCCGCTGCGGCGTGCCGTGCGGACCGCGGAGCTGGCGGGGCTGACCGGGGCCGTCGTCGACCCCGATCTGCACGAGTGGGACTACGGGGCGTACGAAGGCATCGCCACCGTCGACATCCACCGGACCCGGCCCGACTGGTACCTGTGGAACGACGGGGTGCCGCCCGGCCCTGACGGGCACCTGGGCGAGTCGCCCGTCGAGGTGGGCGAACGCGCCGACCGGGTGCTCGCCCACGCGGAGAAGGCGCTCCAGGACGGTGACGTGGTCCTCGTGGCCCACTCCCACTTCCTGCGGGTCCTGACCGCCCGTCGGCTGGGTCTGTCCGCCTCGGACGGGCGCCTGTTCCGGCTGGACACGGCCACCGTGAGCCGGCTGTCCACCGAGCACGGCCGCCCGGTCGTCGCGGAGTGGAACGCCAAGCCGTAGAACACGGTTCGGCTCTTCGGAACGACCACGGTCCGGGCTACAGCACGTCGCCGAACTCGCTCAACACCCAAGGTGGAGCGAGGGCGTTGACGTAGTGGCCCGGACCGTGGTCGTCGAAGGAGTACTTGAACGGGATCGTCCGGGTCAGCGCCAGCCGGGTGGCGAGAAAGGCCAGCGGCGCCACGACGGTGAGGCCGGCGAGGGAGTCCATCTGCGGGTAGTGCAGGCCCGGTTCGGTGTTCTCCCGCCAGCCCTCCTGCCGTACGCGCGACAGCGGGCGCACGGACCGCCGGAGCGAGTCGACCGTACGGGTCGTCAGTTCGCCCAGGCGCGCGCCCGGTTGACGCAACGGGTTGTCCAGCACGGTCCGCAGCAGTTCGCCGGGGAGGGTCACCGCCTCCAGCGCGGAGTCGGCGGCGAGGGTCAGGGCGGTGTCCATCGGCCCGCGCGACCTGCGGTAGTGGAACTCCCTGCCGAACGGCGCGTACGGTCCGACCGGGCGGGGCGGCAGGGCCGGTACGACGTCACGGTCGAAGATGTAGCGGATCATCCGGTCGCGCAGCGGCCGGTCGCCGCGCGGGCCGACGGCGTCCTCGCAGGCCCGCGCGAAGTCCGGTCCGCCGACCATGGGCTGCCCGAAGGTGTAGACGGCCCGGAGCTTGTCGGCGAGGGAGCGGTAACGGGGCTCGTGGGTGAGCATCACCGCCATCAGCGCGGCCATCGCGCCGCCGAGGCTGTGGCCGGTGATGTAGAGCGCCTGAAGGCCGTCGCCGCGGGTGCCCGTCCGGCCGGGGACCACGGACTCGCCGCGCAGCGCGCGGTCCAGGGCCTCGATGACGAGATGGCGGGTGGCGCGGACGTTGCGGTAGAAGCCGGCGTGGACCTCGTGTCGCCGGCCCGCGAGTTCGACGGCGAGCGTCTCGGGGCGTACGTCCGCGTCGGTGAGGATGCTGATGATGTCCTCGGGCTGGGTGCCGCGGTAGCAGAGGACGGCGATCCCGCGGTCCCTGTCCTGGATCAGGTAGGCGGCCGAGGCGATGTACATGGCGTCCACGCGCTGCTCGAACACCTGGCAGTCGTTCTCCGGCAGACCGAGCCGCGTCATGATCATGGCCACGGTGTCCGGGTCGCCGCGCTGGGCGTATCCGGCGTACGCGTAGGCCGCGCAGGTCGCCATGGTGTGGGGGACGACTCCGTCGGGGTCGGGGTGGCCCTTGTCGTCCAGCAGCCGTTCCGCCAGGTCGGGATGGACCGGGAAGCCCCTCGCCCCGGGCCCGGGTCCGGCGTCCGTCCCGGGCTTGAGCGGGCGCAGTTCGGCGAAGCTCGGGCCCTTGGCATGGCGGTCGTCGCGCATGATCGACCTCCCCCGGATCGCACCGCACGCAAAGCCGAGCACACCACCACACGATCGACCCGTCAACCACCCCCTGCGGCTACGTGGGGACCGTCCGCACAGTCATACGCCCCACCCTTTTCCCACCACCCACCCGCGCCCCGTAAGGGGCGCGGGGAACTGCGCGATCAGCCCCCACCGACCCGCACCCAACCAACAAACCCCCGACACCCACCCCCTCCAGGGGCGCGGGGAACTGCGCGCCCAACCCCCACCGACCCGCACCCGACAACCGGCCCAAGCCCCGCAGGGGAGCGCGAGGAACGGCGCGCCCAACCCCCACCCACCCGCACCCGACACTCCCCGGCCACCCCCACCGCGTCCCCCTGTGGCCCCTGATGGCCCCGAGCCTCGCGGTGCACCGCCGACGCGCCGAAGGACCCCGAGGCCTCACCCGACCTGCACCGATCCGCCGAGCGCCAGTGACCGGCGCGCGCCGCACGGCCCCCGCACATCGGCGGGAACCACCGCTGCGGGCACCCCCGCCCGCCGGTAGCGTGCTGCCCCCTGTCCCGTACGCATCCGTACGAAGGAAGCGACCGATGGCCGATACCGGGCAGCACGATCAGCGGCACGAACAGCAGCGGTACGAACACTACGAAGGCGGCAGCCCCGAGGCGGAACGGCTGGTCTTCGACCGGCTGGCCCGGGAGCTGATGGTGGTACAGGCAAAGAACCGCCGGGCCACAGGCGGCAGCGGAATCGCCCGCGCCCTCCACGCCAAGGCCCCCCTGGGAGTGGAGAACGCCCGCCTGCGGTTCCACGACGACCTGCCCACCGCCCTGCGCGTCGGCTACGCCCGCCCCGGCGCCGAGTACCCGGTGACCCTGCGGCTGTCGAACGCGAGCGGCATCCGGCAGGGCGACGGCACCCCGGACCTGCGCGGCGCGGCCCTGCGCGTACGGGTCTCCGACGACGAGAGCCACGACCTCCTCGCCACCAGTTACCCGGTGTCGCACGCCCGCGACGCACGGGAGTTCGTCGCCTTCGCCAAGGCCATGGCGGGCGCCCGCAACCCGCTCCAGAAGGCGTTCGGGCTCTTCGTGAAACTCCCCCTCGCGGTGGGGGTCGAGACCGCCACCCGGATGCGGCGCAACATACAGGCGGCCACCCGACAGACCGTCACCTCCCTCGCCACGCAGACCTACTGGAGCCGCGGCGCGATCCTCTGGGGCGAGGCGGGACCGGTGCGCTACCTGCTGCGCCCGGCCGCCGGCACCCCCGCCGCGCCCCCGCCCGACCGCCGCGACCCCGACTTCCTGCACCGTGAGCTGGCCCGGCGGCTCGCCTCGACGGACGTCGCGTTCGAGCTGTGCGTCCAGCGGTACGTGGACGAGTTGCGCACCCCCGTCGAGGACACCTCGGCCGACTGGAAGGACGCCGTCTCCCCGCCGATCGCGGTGGCCCGGCTCACCGTGCCCGGCCACGACCTGGACGAGGCCGAGGCACGGGCGGCCGCCCGCCGCGTCGAGGGCCTGGTGTTCAACCCCTGGTACACCACCGACGACTTCCGCCCGCTGGGCAACCTCAACCGGGCCCGCAAGGCGGCCTATCACGCGAGCGGCACCCACCGGCTCGGGATGCGCTTCGTCACCGAGGAGCCGGCGCGCAACCGCGTCCTCGGCCGGCCCGTCGGCGCGGCCTTCACCCTGCTGAACCGGTATGTGCCGTGGCACCGGCTGCCGTTGCAGCTGAGTCTGCTCAACCTGGTGTTCCTGCGGAAGGTGCTGCGCCGGTACAACCTGATCGACACCGAGGTGCACGAGGCCCCGCCCACGGCGCAGCCCGTACCGGAGCCGATCGAGGAGCGGCTGCGCACCGAGCGCTCGTACGACGGGACGTACAACGATCTGTCCGAGCCGAGGATGGGCGCCGTGGGGGCGGCCTTCGGCCGGAACCTCCAACCGGTGTACCGGCCCGACCAGTTCGACACGCCCAACCCGGTCACGGTCAGCCGTCAGCTGCTGCGGCGCGACCGCTTCGTGCCCGCGACCTCGCTCAACGTACTGGCCGCCGCCTGGATCCAGTTCCAGGTGCACGACTGGGTCAACCACCGGAGGTACCCGGCGGGCGGGCCGTCCGTGGAGGTGCCGCTGCCGCCGGGCAGCGACCCCTGGTACAACACACCGGGCGGGTCGGCGGAGAACGTGATGCGGTTCGCCGAGAACGAGGGGCTCCGGCAGGGCGGCGGCCGTCCACCGATCCTGTTCGGGAACACGGCCTCGCACTGGTGGGACGGCTCCGAGGTGTACGGCGGCGACGAGGGCACCGCCCGCTTCCTGCGGGAGCCCGACGGCGGCGCCAGGCTCCGGCTGGAGGACGGGCACCTGCCGGGCGGGCAGAACGGGATCCCGCTCACCGGGTTCAACGAGAGCTGGTGGATGGGCCTCAGCGCGATGCACACCCTGTTCGCGCGGGAGCACAACGCGGTCTGTGACGCGCTGCGCGCCGAGTATCCGTCGATGAGCGAGGAGCGGATCTACCACACGGCCCGGCTGGTGGTCTCCGCGCTCATCGCGAAGATCCACACGGTGGAGTGGACCCCGGCGATCCTCGCCACCAAGGCCATCGACATCGGCCTGAAGACCAACTGGCAGGGCCCGCCGAAGAACTGGCTGAACCAGCTGGGCCTGTGGCTGCTGGAGGCGCACTCCCTCAAGGGCATCCCGCAGACCCTGCCGGACCATCACGCGGCGCCCTACTCGCTGACCGAGGACTTCGTCACGGTGTACCGCATGCATCCGCTGGTCCCGGACGACTTCGAGCTGCGCGAGCACCACTTCGGGCAGCGGCTGGAGACGGTGGGCTTCCTGGACATCCAGGGCGGCGCCGCCGAGTCGCAGATCCGCAAGACGGGGCTCACGAACGCGCTGTACTCGTTCGGCATCGCCCACCCCGGCGCGATCACCCTGCACAACTACCCTGAGGCGCTGCGGAAGTTCGAGCGGGACGGCGAGATCATCGACCTGTCGGTGGTGGACCTCGTACGGACCAGGCGGCGGGGCGTGCCGCGCTACAACGACTTCCGCGAGGGCCTGCACAAGAAGCGCATCCGGTCCTTCGAGGAGCTGACGCGGAACGCCGAGTCGCTGGCGCGGCTCAAGGAGGTGTACCGCTCGGTCGACGAGATCGACACGGTGGTGGGCCTGTTCGCGGAGAACCCGCCGACGGGCTTCGGCTTCAGCGACACGGCCTTCCGCGTCTTCATCCTGATGGCGACGCGGCGCCTGCAGAGCGACCGCTTCCTGACCGTCGACTACCGGCCCGAGATCTACACACCGCTCGGCATCGACTGGGTCGAGAAGGGCGGCATGGACTCCGTCATCCTGCGGCACTGCCCGGAGCTGGCCGCGCTGCTGCCGCGCGACGCGAGCGCCTTCGCACCCTGGCGGCCGCTGCGGCCCACGGACGGCGGAGGTTCCGGTGACGCGCGCTGAGCCCCGCTCCGGGCACCCCGGGCTCGACGACCTCCTGGCGCGGCCCCTCCTGGAGACCCTCTGGCGCCGCCGCACCCACCGGGTCAGCCGGGGCGCGTCGGTGCCGGCCGGGTCCATGAGCCACCGTTCGGAGCACCCACCGCGGCCCCTGTCGGAGCTGGAGGAGGCGGTGCTGATCGCGCTGACCGGCGCCACCGGGCTGACCATGCCCGACCGGCCCTTCGAGGACCCGCGGGACGGCAAGCCCGTCATGGCCAAGCCCAACCTCACGATGACGGGCCGCACGGCGGGCAGCCCGGACAACGCGCAGGGCACCCACTTCTTCATGATCAACGACTCGGGTACGTACTACCTGCGCAGGCTGGAGCCCGCCCCGCACGAACCCTTCGACGCCGCGACCCTGATCGCCAGGGCCCGCCAGACCAAGGTGCGGGTCCTGGACCACCGGCTCGACGTGGCCGAGGGGATGCGCGACTTCCCGGCGTACCTCGACTCGAACCGGTTCCTGTCCAACCTGCCCGGTACGACGCTGTTCCTGCCGGTGGTCGACCTGTCCCACCAGTACGTCAACGCGCTGATGTACCTGCTCACCCAGCCGGACGGAGCCCGCCCGACCCTCGTCGACGACCGCAACTTCTACCGCCCGGCCGGGGTACGGAAGTGGGTGCGCAACGGGTTCCTGAACGGCGAACTGAAGCTGCCGCTGGGCGCCCTCGGCCCGATGCGCACCCAGATCGAGGCGGACCTGCTGCTGCAGAACCTGATGCTCACGGCCGAGGGCATGGGTCTGGGTGCCTGGATCCACGCCTCGATCAACCCGCAGATCGCCCTGGGCGACCCGAAGTTCTCCCGGGCGTACGGCAGGATGCTCGGCTTCACCTTCGTCACCCCGCGCTGGCGGCTCGCCGACGTCTGGCGCTGGCACGTGCCGCTGCCCCGGTACGCGACACTGCGCTCGCACCCGGTGGGGCTCAGTTCCCCCGAGGGCGAGCCCCTGATCGAGGCCGCGTGCCCACCGGCGTACGAGTCCATGACCGCGGCGGTGGACGCGATCGTCCGGGCGAAGTTCGGGCCCGGCGGCACCTACACGGACAAGGAGATCTTCACCCGGATCTACAAGGAGGACTACGGGCAGCGCTATCTGGCCGAGGCCGGCGAGTACGAGACACGGGTCGTCGACTGCGCGCGGGACGTGTGCGAGTACGTCATCGCCACGCACCGGCGGTTCCCCGCGCACACGGACGCCATCCATGTCCCGGGGGTCTGGCTGCAGGCGCACCATGTCGAGGACGAGTACTACGACCGCTTCTTCGTGAACGGCCTGACGCCGGCCCACCGCGCCCACGCGGACGTGTGGGACGGCTGAGCGGATGGATCACCCGCTCGGCCGCCATCGGTTCAGCGCACCGGCCGGCGTACGTGCTGTGCCGCCAGCCGCACCGGGGCGTTCCGCGCGCCGTAGCCGCGGTAGCCCGCGTCGCGCTGGACCAGTTCGAAGAAGACCCGGCCGATCGTCTCCGTATAGCAGTGCCGGAAGGCACCGCCCGCGTCCCGGTCGTGGTCGTGGTCGTGGTCGTGGTCGTGGTCGTGGTCGTAGAGGATGCCGAGTTCGCGGAAGGTCTCCAACTCACCTTCGGCGAACTCGTACTTGGCGGCGAGGTCGTCGTAGTAGTTGGCGGGGATCGCCAGCAGCCGGCCGCCCGCGGCACGGAAGCGGCGGGCCGCCGTCACGATGTCGTCGGTGGCGAGCGCGATGTGCTGGGCGCGCCCGCCCTCGTCGGCGCCGGGTGCCGGTCCGACACCGAGGGCGATACGGACGCCGCCGTCGCCGTCGGTGACGGCACGGCTGCGCAGGAGCCCGTACGGATCGGCCACGTCCACGCTCTCCTGGGCACCGAGCCCGAGGACACTGCGGTGGAAGAGGGCGGCCTCGTCGAACTGGTGCCAGGGCTGGGTGAGGGCGAGATGGTCGATGCGCCGCACCCCGCCGGTGGCGGTGCCGGTGGTGGCGGTGGTCGCCGGCTGCTCGACGGGCTCGAAGTCGCTTGTCCAGCTGGGTAGTTCGGGCCGGTCGGTGGCGCAGAAGAAGAGTTCCGTGCCGTCGGGTGCGGCGACGGCGTCCAGGGGCACGTCCCGCGGAGCACGGCGGCGCGGCAGCACGGGAGCGAGCAGCGACTCGGCGCGCCGGGCCGCGCCCGCCGGGTCCGGCGACTCCAGTCCGACGGCGGCCAGTCGCGTGCCGTCGCGGCGGGCGGCGGGGCCCGTGTTGAGCAGCACCCTGGCCTCGCCCTGCTGCCAGAGGTCGACCTGCTTGCTGCGGTGCCGGGCGGTCCGGGCGAAGCCGAGCGCCCGGAGGACCTCCGAGACGGGTTCGACGTCGGGGCCGACGAGTTCGGCGAAGGCGATGCCGGTCGGCACGACGGGCGCGGGTGTCTCGGTGAGGCCGACGCTCTCCTGGAGGACGAGGAGCGAGCGCAGCGCGTCGACGGCGGTCGGCCCGGCCTCGGCCTGCCGGAAGACGTCGTTGAAGACTTCGAGGGACAGCGGCCCCCGGTACCCGGCCCGGATCACCCGCCCGGCGAGCCCGGCGACGTCGAAGCCGCCCTGCCCCGGGAAGCAGCGGTAGTGGCGGCTCCACTGCAGGACGTCCATCGCCATCAGCGGGGCGTCGGCGAGCTGGAGGAAGAAGATCTTCTCACCGGGGATGTCCGCGATGCCTTCGAGGTCCTTCGGGTCGGAGCTGCGGGCGAGGATGTGGAAGCTGTCCAGGCAGGTGCCGAGCGCCGGGTGGTCGGCGGCCTCGACGACCCGCCAGGCATGGTCGTACGTGCTGATGTGCCGGCCCCAGGCCAGCGCCTCGTAGGCCACGCGGATGCCGAAGCCGTCGGCCAGTTCGGCGAGTCGGCGCAGCTGGGAGGCGGCGAGGGCGTCGTCGTCGACGGCGAGCGGCGACACGCTGGAGCAGACCAGCACGGTGTCCGTGCCGAGCCGTCGCATGAGCCGGAACTTGTGTTCGGCCCGGCGCAGATTCCGCTCGAACTCCTCCTGTGGGACGGCCTCGATGTCCCGCATCGGCTGGTAGAGGTCGATGCTCAGCCCGAGATCGGCGCACCGGGCCCGGATCTCCTCCGGAGAGAGGGGACTGGCCAGCAGATCGTTCTCAAAGATCTCCACCCCGTCGAACCCGGCCCGCGCGGCGGCGGTGAGTTTCTCGGTCAGAGCCCCGCTGAGAGAAACGGTGGCAATACAGGTACGCACGATGTCACTCCTCCAGTTCCAAGGGCTCACGCCCGAGCAAACCCCCACACCGACCCGCCGTTCTCAGGAACGCGGAACGCGGAACGCGGGGAACTGCGCGACCAGCCACCACGCGCCCTCACCCCCGCGCCCCGGCGGCACCCGCAGCCCCGGCCAACTCGGCGATGTCCGAAAGCATCCGCGCCCCGTCCGGTTCAAGCCCCGTGAACAACCGAAACGCGTCCGCGGCCTGAAACACGGCCATCCCCCCACCGTCGAGCGTCGCGCACCCCACCCCCCGGGCCACCCGCAACAACTCGGTCTCCAACGGCCGGTACACGACCTCCGCCACCCACAGCCCCGCATGCAACAGCCCCGCCGCGAACGGCAACCCAGGGTGCGCGGCCATCCCCGTCGGCGTGGCATGCACCACCCCGTCCACCCCGTCCAGCGGCGCGGCGGCCCGCTCCG
>NZ_JBLFJV010000021.1:9197-99556 GCF_047444975.1 Streptomyces sp. CWNU-52B
CGCGGCCGCCGGCCCCGCCCCGAAGCGCCGGTTCAGCCCGGCGGCCAGCGCAACCGCCCGGCCGGGCACCGCGTCCACCACCGTCACCTGCCCGGCGCCCAGCGTGAGCAGGGCGTGCGCGACGGCCGCCCCCGCTCCCCCCGCCCCGCACTGCGCCACCCGCTCCAGCGGAACATCCGGCAGCCCGCGCGCGAAGGACGCCGCGAACCCGGTGACATCCGTGTTGTGGCCCACCGCCCGCCCGCCGTCCGCGTCGAAGACGACGGTGTTCACCGCGCCGAGCGCCTCGGCCTGCGGAGACAGCGCGTCGAGGTGCTCGATGACGAGCTGCTTGCAAGGATGGGTGATGTTCAGCCCGTCGAAGCCCAGGTCGCGTGCGGCCCGCACCAGATCCCCCACCGCGTCCGGGGCGACACCGAGCTCGTCGATGTCGATGAGGCGGTACAGATAGCGCAGCCCCTGCCTTCCGGCCTCCCGCTCGTGCAGGGCCGGGCTGAGCGACGGCCCGACCCCCGCGCCGATCAGTCCGACGAGATACGAGTCCTTGACCACGGCGGACCTCCTGAACGACGCGTTATGTACGAACTAGTACGTTAGCTATATCAGGCATGCCCGGCCCCGGGAAGGCCCACCGGACGAGCGGGGCCGCGCACCGACGCCTGCTTCTACAATCGCGGGCACTGGCCCCTCGCCCGAAGGAACCCGATGACCAGCGTCGAAGAACCGGCACGGCCGAACGGGCGCATCCGTGACGCCGCCCGCACGAAGGCCGAGATCCTCGACGTCGCGTCCAGGGAGTTCGCGCGGGCCGGCTACGACGGGGCCCGGGTCGACGAGATCGCCGCCCTCACCCGGACCACGAAGCGGATGATCTACTACTACTTCGGCGGCAAGGAACGGCTGTTCACAGCGGTGCTGGAGCGGGCGTACGGCGTGATCCGCGAGGCCGAGCAGAGACTCGACGTGGAACACCTGGACCCGGTCGCGGCCATCCGGCGGCTGGCCGAGCTGACCTTCGACCACCATGAGGCGCACCCGGACTTCATCCGCCTGGTCAGCATCGAGAACATCCACGGGGCCCAGCACATCGCCGCCTCCGAGGAACTGGGCAGGATCGGCTCGCCCGCCCTGGACGTGATCCGCCGCATCCTGGCGTCGGGACGGGAGTCGGGCCTGTTCACGGCCGATGTCGATGCCGTCGACCTGCACGCGATGATCAGCTCGTTCTGCTTCTTCCGGGTCGCCAACCGGCACACCTTCGGGGCCCTGTTCGGCCGCGACCTGGTCGATCCCGCGCGCCACGCGTACTACCGGAGCATGCTGGGCGACATGGTCATCGCCTATCTGACGGCGGACCGCGCGGCGCACTGAGCACGGGCACCGAGCGCGGCGGCGCCGAGCGCAGGGCTCGGGGCGCGGGGCGCGGAAAACCGGGGCCCGGGGCACGGGCGCGCCCGAGCGGCGGGCACCAAGATCCTTGGACGCGACCTCTTGACACCCGGGAAGCACCAGCGCACCATCCGTAGCCATCGCTACTAACTATCCAGTGGGTTAATTAGCCGCTCAGCACCCGGAACGGGTCGCCCCACCCCCCCCTCCGTGCAAAGGAGCACCGTCGTGTCCGTCCCCGCAGCACCCCTCGACGCGCCCCCCGGCCAGCCCAGGAAGGCGGCGACGGCCGCCTGGATAGGCAGCGCGCTGGAGTACTACGACTTCTTCATCTACGGCAGCGCCGCCGCGCTGATCTTCCCCGAGGTCTTCTTCGACGACTCGGACCCGGCCACCGCGACCCTGCTGTCACTGGCCACGTTCGGAGTCGCGTACGCGGCCCGCCCGGTGGGCGCCCTGTTCCTCGGGCACTTCGGCGACAAGGTCGGCCGCAAGAAGATCATGGTCTTCACGCTGATCCTGATGGGCGTGTCGACGTTCCTCATCGGCTGCCTGCCGACGCGCGACCAGGTCGGCACCCTGGCCCCGGTGCTCCTCGTCCTGTGCCGGATCCTGCAAGGCATCTCGGCGGCGGGCGAGCAGGCCGGCGCCAACTCCATGTCGCTGGAACACGCACCGCCGGACAAACGCGGCTTCTTCACCAGCTTCACCCTCAGCGGCACCCAGGGCGGCCAGCTCCTCGCCACCCTGGTGTTCATCCCGGTCGCCGCCCTCCCCGAGGACCAACTGCTCTCCTGGGGCTGGCGTGTCCCGTTCTGGATGAGCATCGCGGTCGCCGTCGTCGGGTACGTCATCCGCCGCACCCTCCAGGAGACGCCGACCTTCACTCAGCAGGCCGCCACCGAGGGCGTCGCGAAGATGCCTCTCGCCGTGCTGATGCGCGAGCACTGGGCGGACGTCCTGCGGGTGGTCGCGGCCTCCCTCGTCGCCTCGGTCAGCACGATCTTCACGGTGTGGGCGCTGGCGTACGCGACCAGTGACTCGGTCGGGATGGACCGCACGTCCATGCTGTGGGTGAGCGCGCTCGCCAACCTCGCCGCGCTGGGCGCGATCCCGCTGTGGGCCGTCCTGTCCGACCGCGTCGGCCGCCGCCCGGTCTTCCTGATCGGCGCCGCGGGCAGCGCCGTACTGATGTTCCTCTATCTGTGGGCCATCTCCACGGGCTCGTACCCCTTGGTCCTGGTCCTCGGCATCCTCACCTTCGGCGTGGTCTACAGCGCCGCGAACGGTGTGTGGCCCTCCTTCTACGGGGAGATGTTCTCCACGCGGGTCCGGCTGTCGGGTACGGCCATCGGGACGCAGATCGGTTTCGCGGTCGCCGGGTTCGCGGTGACCTTCGCCGCGCGGATTGCGGGGCCCGACGGGGACGGCTGGGTGTCCGTGGGCCTGTTCACGGCCGCGCTGTGCGTCCCGCCGGTGATCGCCGCGATCTCGGCGCGCGAGACGCACAAGGTGCCGACGGAACGGCTCGGCGAACCGGCGCCCCAGGGTTCACCGGGCCGGCAGAAAGTGCCGGCCTGAGCCCACGAGGCGCGCGTCAGCAGTCTCAGTGCCCCTCTATCGCCCACACCCGGCTGCCTTCTGACTGTCCGCCGGACGGAACGGGGGCGGCCAGCCAGTCGGCGACGGCCGCCGCGATGGGCTGACCCGAATCGATCTGTACGAATCCGAACTGGCCGGACTGGTTGCACTCCAGGAACCACCACATCCCGTCGGTGTCCTCGGCGAAGTCGAAGGCTCCGAAGGCCAGTCCGGCGTCCCGGAGATAGGCACGCACCCCGGCGGCGATCGACGACGGCGTGTCCACCGGGCGCCACAGGGCGTCGGAGGTGGCGAACCGTACGTCGACCTCGTCGGGGTCGGCGTCCGGGGCGACGGCCTTCCGGGCGGCGAAGAGCCGGTCGCCGACACAGGTCAGCCTGATGTCGGCCCGCTTGACGACCCGTCGTTGGAACAGGGTCGGACCGAAGGCGACCGCCGCGAAGTCCGTGTCGGGTGCGACCCTGCTGGTGGGCACCGCCCTGGGCGGCTCCTGCGGATGCGCGCCGGAGACCGGCTTGACCACCAGATCCGGAAAGCGAATCGCGAAGTCACGGGCGGCCTGCGGGAACGTCGTGATCAAAGTGGCGGGTACCGGGAGGCTGCAGCGCTGGGCCAGGTGCAGCTGCCAGGGCTTGTGCCGGGCCCGGTGGGCGGCGTCGGGGTGGTTCATCCAGCGGGCGTCGGTGGAGCGCAGCATGCCGTAGAGCGCCTGTGAGGACTCCTCGGTCAGCCAGTCGGAGGGCTCGGCGGAATGGGACGCGGGCACGCCGGGCCTGCGGACCCAGACGGACCGCAGCCCGTTCATGCTCACCAGCCGGCCACCGGCGGACAGATGTCCGCGAAAGCCACCGCGCACATACTCGCCCGACAGGGCCACCGGGCCGGGCAGGTCCGCGGGATCGAGGCGGACGACCGGGACGCCGTCCCCGTCGAGCTCCGCCACCACCATGTCCGCGGTCACATCCTGTTCGCACGTCAGGATCAGAACCGTCATCGTCAGGGGTCCTGATTCAGTCGTCGAAGTGGGTCTTGGAGCCCGCGGTCGAGGTCGTGGACCCCAACTCCCGCAACACGGCGTAGTCGTGAGCGGCGAGCCGCCCGTCCGGGAGTACGTTCAACTGCAGTCCGGAGTCATAAGCGTACGGAACGCTGACCTCCAACTGCTGGGCCGGACGGGCATAGTTGAGCGCGAACGGTCGCATCGGTTCTCCTTGCTCGGTGCGGACCCGGTCAAGCGGATTGTGACGCTCCGGCATCACTCCGCCCGGTGGGTCCACAGGGCTTCCACGGAGATATACGAATCGAACTGGAGAATGGTTGCCTCACGCTGCGTAGTCACAGAAGCCGTACCCTTCGTCACTCGTTCCGTCCGGGCCGATCCTGCGTGCAGAGAGCAGCCATGCGCCCTGTATGACGCGCGCACCCGACTCGTGGATCCAGCGCCGGGCCGGCTGTCGGGCGCACGGGAGCACACCCGTGTCCGTCGGACGCCCCGCGCGCCCGTCGGGCACCCGGGGACGGGCGTGCCCGGCGCACGCCGGAGCGCGGAACATCACCCCCGCACGGCCGTGACCATGGACTTCACACCGCGGGCGGCTCTCGCGCGGCACGCTCGGCCGCCCACCGGAGGTGCGCCGAACGGAGGTTGGCGCCGGACGCCGACGGGCCGGCACACGTCGTGGAGCGGATCGCGACCGACGCGCACGAGCCGTACGGGATCCGGTCGAACCGGTTCGCCTCCCGACATCTGACCTCTCGGACGGAGACCGGCCTCCCGGCTTCCCGACCGCCGCGCCTCGGCATGAGTGTGGCGCACATCTCACGCCTGAGGGCCCGCGGGAGGTTTCAGGACCCGCCGGACCGATCTCCGACCGTGGTCGGGTGTGTGCGCAGGGTCGTACCGGACGCCGCTCCCGGCCGAGGGGGCAAGTTGCCTCGTTCACAGGCGAGTTGGACATGTCGGGCGCCGGACGCGCGCCCCCCGCGGGACGAAGAACCGCCCGTGCGCCGCGACACAGGTCGACGGCGCACGGGCGGCTACGGGCGGACTACGGGTGGACGGAGTGGCGTCAGACGCGGTGGCCCACCACGGCGTCCAGGTGGGGCAGGTCGTGGTCCAGGCGCTCACGCTTGGTGCGGAGGTAGGTGATGTTGTCGTCGCAGGGCGGGATCAGCAGCGGAACCTGCTCGTCGACCCTGATGCCGTTGCGTATCAACGCCTCACGCTTGCGCGGGTTGTTGGAGAGCAGCCGCACCGAGCGGACACCGAGGTCGTGCAGGATCTCCGCGCCCACGCCGTAGTCACGGGCGTCCACGGGCAGTCCGAGCGCGAGGTTCGCCTCGACCGTGTCGAGCCCCTCCGACTGGAGCTTCATCGCCTGGAGCTTGGCCAGCAGCCCGATACCCCGGCCCTCGTGCCCCCTCAGGTAGATCAGGACGCCACGGCCCTCCGTCGCGATCTCCCGCAGCGCCGTGGTGAGTTGGGGCCCGCATTCGCAGTGCCGGGACCCGAACGCGTCGCCGGTCAGGCACTCGGAGTGCAGCCGCGTGAGCACGCCCTCTTCTCGTATGTCACCGTGCACCAAGGCCACTTGTTCGTCTCCGCGGGTACGGTCCAGGTAGCCGACGGCCTGGAAATCGCCGTACACCGTGGGCAACGGGGCATTCACGACCCGCTCGACGCCTGAGGAGTGGGATTTCCCGGCGAGTACGCCATCTATTTCTGTCATGATTCTGGTTCCTAAGCAGAGACGAAAGGTCGCGAGAACATGGTCAATTCGGACGGTTCGGAAATACGGCTCACGGCGTCAGGGCCGTTGCCCGCGGACACCACGGAAGACGTACGGGCCCGGGGCGCCGGGGTGGCCCGGCAGATCGCCGTGCTCCCCGTGGGCAGCTTCGAGCAGCACGGTCCGTATCTTCCGCTGTCGACCGACACGCTCGTCGCGTGTGCGATCTCCCGGGAGGTCGCTTCCGCATTCCCCGTCCATCTCCTTCCTCCGGTGACGATCTCCTGCTCGCACGAACACGCGGCCTGGCCGGGAACGGTGAGCATTTCCTCCGTGACACTCCATGCGGTGGTGCGGGACATAGCCGATTCGCTGCGTCGGTCGGGCGTGGACACATTGGTGATGATCAATGGTCACGGCGGCAATTACGTGTTGGGCAACGTCGTCCAGGAATCCTCCGCGGCCGGTGCGAGAATGGCTCTCTTCCCGGCGGTCGAGGACTGGGAAACGGCCCGGGAGGCGGCTGGGGTGGAGACCTCGCTGCTCACTGATATGCATGCGGGGGAAATCGAGACCTCCATTCTTCTGCACACCAATCCGGAATTTCTCAGGCCTGGTTACGAGACCTCCGACTCCGTCGCCGACGACCGCCGGCATCTGCTCACCCTCGGCATGTCCGCCTACACCGGGTCCGGTGTCATAGGCCGCCCTTCGAGGGCGTCGGCGGAGAAGGGGAAGGAGCTTCTGGCCTCGCTCGCCGACTCCTTCGGAGCGTACTTCTCGCTGCTGACATCGCAGTCCGAGGACGACGTCGCCGCCGTACCGCCCACCGCACCGCCCGCCGTGCCGCCGGTCGCTGATCCGCACTGAGCGTCCCCGTTCCCTTCCGCCTGTCG
Source organism: Streptomyces sp. CWNU-52B (assembly GCF_047444975.1). Lineage (NCBI taxonomy): Bacteria > Bacillati > Actinomycetota > Actinomycetes > Kitasatosporales > Streptomycetaceae > Streptomyces > Streptomyces sp. CWNU-52B. The sequence continues at coordinate 15,814 of NZ_JBLFJV010000021.1, forward strand.
CGCGCCGGCCCGGCGCGGGCCGCGCAGTCCCGCGTACCAACGCGCCACCAGTACGGCGACCCCGGGCAGGGCGGCCGCGAAGCTGAGCACGCCGTAGACGACGGCCACGGTCAGGCCCTGTGTCGCGCCCAGCCCCGCGGCGCCGAACGCCCAGGCGGTGACGCCCTCCCGGGGTCCCCAGCCGCCGACGTTCAGCGGCAGCCCCATGGCGATCAGGGCCAGCAGTGCCAGCGGCACCAGCGCGGCGACGGACGCGGTCGAGCCGGCCACCCGCGCCGCGAGCAGGAACATCAGGATGTGCCCCGCGAGGACCACGACGGACGAGAACACGACGCCCGGCCAGCTGCCGCGGGACAGCAGTGCCCCGCGCGCCTCGGCCAGCGTGGTCCGTACGGCCTGGTGGCGGCGGGAGGTGCGCGGCGCCCTGCCCCTGCCGCGCACGACGCCCACGGTGACCACCCCGCACACCGATGCGGCGGCCAGCAGCACGACGAGGTGCCTGGTCTCGTCGAGGACCGGCGAGGGCTGGGTCAGCAGTACGGCCACCCCGACCACGGCCAGGACGGCCTGGCCCGCGACCCGTTCGAGGACGACCGCGCGCACCCCGCGCCCGACGTCCCCGGCGCTCTGCCCGTGCCGTACCGCCCGGTGGACGTCGCCGAGTACGCCGCCGGGCAGCGCCGCGTTGAGGAACAGCGCGCGGTAGTAGTCCGCGACGGCGGGGCCCAGCGGCAGCTCCAGCCGCAGGCTCCGGGCGACCACGCACCAGCGCCAGGCGCTGAACACCGTGGTGAGCAGGCCGATGCCGAGCGCCGCGAGGAGCGTGACCCCGTCGATCCGGCGCAGGCCGTCCAGGAAGACGCCGGTGCCCAGGCGCCAGGTCAGCACGGTGAGGATGACGACACCGGCCACCGTGCCGAAGTGGGTGCGCAGGAAGCGGGAGTCGAGGCGGGCACGGACCCTGGCCGTGCCCCGGGCCACGGCGCGGACCAGCACACGGACCACGCCACCGCGCGAACGGACGGCGGCACCGTCGGCGTCACCGCTCCGGACCGTCGGCGCCGCGGACCCGGCCGTCGCCGCCGCCTCGACCGCCGCCGGCTCCTCGTGCGGGGCGGCAGGCGACCGCTCCTCCTCCGCCACGGCTCCCGCACTCATCAGGCTCCCCCGACCGGGCGGGCCAGCGCGAGCAGATCGCTGTGGTGGACCACCGCGTTCAACTCCCCCGCCTCGCAGGCCGCGAGACGCTCCTGGAGATAGGTCTCCGCGCGGGTGGCCAGTTCGGGACGCTGCTCGACCGCCGCGCCGACCCAGCCGCGCAGCCACTGGGCCGTCAGCGCGGACTCGTCCGGGCCCAGGCGCCACGCGCTGGGGTGCACCTGCACGGTCGCGCCGTGCCGGGAGAAGGCGTCGCAGGCCTCGCTGATCGCCTCGGGACCGAGCAGGTCCCCTCGCCGCTGGTGGTCGTTGAACGCCTCGGTGATCTCGGCGTCCAGCGGGTGCGCCGGGGTGAGTTCGACCCGTCCCACCACCGAGAGGGTGAGCAGGGCGGGGCAGCCGGCTCCGGCGCAGGCCGCGGCCAGTGCCTCGATCTCGTCGGCGTTGAGGACGTCCAGCAGCGCGGAGGCCGTCACCAGGGAGGCGCCGGCCAGGGCGTCGGCGGTCAGCCGGCCGACGTCACCGCGCTGGGTCTCCACCGTCACCCGGCTGCCGTCGGCGGCCGAACGGGGCGACCCGACGGCGGCGAAGTGCAGCAGATACGGGTCACGGTCGTGCAGGACCCAGTGCTGGGGCCCGTCGAGCCGGGGCGCGAGCCACCGTCCCATGGAGCCGGTGCCGCAGCCGAGGTCGTGGATGACAAGGCCGCCCGACCGCCGCGGCAGGTTGGCGAGCCGGATCCGCAGGGGATCGAGCAGCTCGGCCGACCGGGCCGGGGCGTCGACGCCCTCCCGCAGCTGGAGCCACTCGGGCGCGTAGCGGGTGGTGTCGTCGGTGGCCTCGCCACGGGTGCGGTCCCCGAGCCGAATCGTTCCTGTGTCCCGGCCGGGCGCCCCCGCCCCGGAACCCGCCACGGGACCCGAGCCGGAACTCGGCACGGGACCGGCTCCGGCGACCCCGGTCGGTGTCGTGCTCGTGCCGCTCATGCCGCCCCCCTCCTTGCCTCGCTCTTCAGTCGCCCCATGACACCCGACAGGTTCCGGGCCGTGATCGCCCAGCCGCCCAGGGAGGCCCGGCGGGCGCGTGCGGCGGCCTTGAGACGCCGGCGTACGTCGGCCTCGCCGAACCAGCCGCGCAGTTCCGCGGCGAGGGCCGCCGGGTTCTCCGGCGGGACGAGCAGGCCGGGCACCCCGCCGTCGGGTGCGCGTCCGACCGCCTCGGGGAGCCCGCCGACGTCCGTGGCCAGCACGGGGATCCCGCGGGCGAGCGCCTCGGTGACGGCCATGCCGTACGTCTCGGCGTACGAGGTGAGGACCATCAGGTCGGCCGAGGCGTAGCTGGCGTCGAGCGCGGCACCCGACCTGGGTCCGGCGAGCTGCAGCCGGTCGCCGAGGCCGTGCCGGTCGATCAGGTCCCGCAGCCCGGCCACGTACCCGGGATCGTGGTCGAGGCCGCCGACGAGCACGCAGCTCCAGGGCAGGTCGGTGACGGTGGCGAGGGCCTCGACGAGCCGGTGCTGCCCCTTGCGCGGGGTGACCGAGGCGACGCACAGCAGCCGGGAGACACCGTCGGTGCCGGGGGCCAGCGGTGCGATGTCGGCGCCGGGGGCGGCGACGTGGACACGGTCGGGCGCGAGTCCGTGGTGGGCGACGAGCCTGCGGGCCGCCCACTCGCTGGTGGCCACGACGGCCGGCACGGCGCGCAGGGTGTGCCGCTCCCGGGCGTCCAGGTCCGCGGCCACCTCGGGCGTGAGCCCTGTCTCGTCGCCGAGCGGCAGGTGTACGAGGATGACCAGGCGCAGCCGTTCGGCCTCCGGGATGACGATCTCGGGGACCGCGCAGGCGACCAGTCCGTCGAGGAGTACGACGGTGCCGTCGGCCAGTTCCGCGAGGGTGCGGGCCAGTTCGGCACGGGCCGGCGCCTCGGGCTGGGGCCAGCTGCCGTCGAGGGCGTGCTTGTGGACCTGCCAGCCGAAGCCGGGCAGATCGAGGCTGACGCGGGCGTCGTAGACGTTGCCGCCGCTCGGCATGGTGGGGTCGTCCACTCCGCCGGGCATCACGAAGTGCATGGCGCGCAGGGACATGGGGATGATGTCGGCGTTGTGGTTCACAGGGCACGCTCGTAACTCGCCCAGGCGATGTGCGACTCGTGCAGGGTGACCGTGATGCCGGCCAGGCCGCGGGCTCCTTCGCCCAGTGCTCCCTTTTCCACGCGCTCGGCGAGGCGATCGGCGACGACCTTCGCCAGGAACTCCGTCGAGGTGTTGGTGTCGGCGAACACCGGCTCGTTGTCGAGGTTCCGGTAGTTCATCTCGGCCACCACCTCCCCGAGTTCCCTGGTGGCGAGTCCGATGTCGACGACGATGTTGTCGTCGTCCAGCTCGGCGCGGCGGAACGTGGCGTCCACGAGGAACGTCGCTCCGTGCAGTCGCTGCGCGGGTCCGAAGACCTCTCCGCGGAAGCTGTGGGCGATCATCAGGTGATCGCGGACGGTGATGCTGAACAACGGACGACCCTCCAGGTGCGGCGCGTCTGACCCCTCTGCCGGGGCGTGCCGTGTAGTACGGCCGGTCCGTTCTCCGTGTTCAGGGGGTTCGGGTCGGAGTTTCGGACAGGTTTCCCGAGACAGGGTTGCCAGCTGGGCGCGTGGTGCGGACTTGGTTACCGGTGGTGGGGTGTGACTACTCGTCGCCGGTGCCGGTGCCGGCATCGACATCGGCGTCGTACCGCACGAGGTGACACATCGCCGTCGTCTCGCCGGCGGCGAGAGCGGCCATCGCCCCGGGCAGATCCTCGAAGGCGCATTCGCCGGTGATCAGGGTGTCGAACGCGGGATCGGCGAGGAGTTCGAGCGACAGCGCGAGCCGGTCCGCATAGGTACGCCGGGAGCTCCTGGCCGGTGAGACCGTCCCGACCTGGCTGCTGCGGATGACGAGCCGGCGGGAGTGGAACGCCTCGCCGAGCGGCAGGCTGACCTGCCGGTCGCCGTACCAGCTCAGTTCGAGGACGGTGCCCTCCGGGGCGAGGAGTTCGAGGGCGCGGGAGAGCCCGGCCTCGGTCGCGCTGGCGTGCACGACGAGGTCGCGGTCGCCCGCGGCGTCCGCCGGGAGCGCGAACTCGACGCCCAGCGCCTGTGCGATCTTCGCGCGCGCCGGGTCGGCGTCGACCAGTTGGACGCGGGCGGCGGGGAACCGGGCGAGGAGCGCGGCGACGCTCGCGCCGACCATGCCCGCGCCGACCACGGAGATGCGGTCACCGAGCAGGGGGGCCGCGTCCCAGAGGGCGTTGACGGCGGTCTCCACGGTGCCGGCGAGCACGGCACGTGAGGCGGGCACGTTCTCGGGCACGGGGGTGACCGCGCTCGCGGGGACGACGTACCGGCTCTGGTGCGGATAGAGGCAGAAGACGGTCCGTCCGAGGAGTTCGGCGGGACCTGCCTCCACCGTTCCGACGTTCAGGTAGCCGTACTTGACGGGTCCGGGGAAGTCGCCTTCCTGGAAGGGCGCCCGCATCGCCGCGTACTGGCTCTGCGGGACTCCGCCGCGGAAGACGAGTGTCTCCGTGCCGCGGCTCACCCCCGAGAAGAGTGTTCGTACCAGGACCTCGCCCTCGGCGGGTTCGGGCAGGCGGGTGTCCCGGAGTTCGCCGTGACCGGGAGAGCTGAGCCAGAAGGCGCGGGCGGAACGGTCCATTCGGCATCCTCCTGAGTGGTTCATGTGAATCGGCTGAGCGCGCGGGCTGAACGATCGGGCGACGAGCCACGTACCGACCTTTGCGAAGCCGCGCACAAGGTACGCGGCGACGATCGACTCTGTCACCTGGCCGGAGGATGTGCGGTGGCCCTGAACAACACGTACGACGCGAGGCTCTTGCAGCAGGAGACGGCCGTGGGAGCGGGCGTGCAACTTCTGCTGTTGACCGTGCTCGGCACGGCGATCGGCTTGGGCCCCGCGGGCTGGCTCACCGGGCTGGCGTTCGGCATCGCGACCTGGGCGGTGCTCTCCCGCGCGCTGCACCGGTCGCGGCCCCGCTCCTTCGGCGTCGCCAACCGCGTGACGCTGGGCCGGGCCACGCTCGTCGGAGGGGTGACCGCGCTGGTCGCCGACTCCTTCCAGAGCCCGCCGCCGGTCACGGTGCTGGTCGCGCTCACGGCGGTCGCCCTGATCCTCGACGCGGTCGACGGCAAGGTCGCCCGCCGCACCGGTTCCTCCACGGCGCTGGGGGCGCGCTTCGACATGGAGGTCGACGCGTTCCTGATCCTGGTGCTCAGTGTGTACGTCGCCACGGCGGTGGGGCCGTGGGCCCTGGCGATCGGCGCGATGCGCTACGCGTTCGTGGCGGCGGCCAAGTTCCTGCCGTGGCTCAACGGCACGCTCCCGCCGAGCACGGCCCGCAAGACGGTGGCGGCGCTGCAGGGTGTCCTGCTGCTGCTCGCGGGCTCGGGGATCCTTCCGTACGCCCCGACGTTCGGGGTCGTCGCCCTCGCCCTGGCCCTGCTGACGTGGTCGTTCGGCCGGGACATCGGCTGGCTGCGGCGCACGCGCGGCTCCGTCGAGCGGGAGGCCGCCCACCTGGAGGTGGAACGCCTCCGCGAGCCCGCTGCCGCGGCGGCCCAGTAGGTTTCGACGTTCACCCTCACCTGCGGGCGGACGGGGGCTGGCCCCGGAGGCGCGGGCGCAGCCCCGCCCTCCAGGGGCGCGAGGAACTGCGCGACCAGCCACGACCGGCCCCGGAGGCGCGGGCGCAGCCCCGCCCTCCAGGGGCGCGAGGAACTGCGCGACCAGCCACGACCGGCCCCGGAGGCGAGGGCGAAGCCCCGCCTTCCAGGGGCGCGGGGAACTGCGCGCTCAGCCCCCACCCACCCGCAGTCGACGTACGTCGGCCGCCGATCGCATTCAGGCGTTCGATCTCCGCCGGCGGCAGAACCAGGTCCGCCGCAGCGATGTGCTCGCGACGACGTCCCCGGAATGAGCTGGGCGTCGGAGACCCTGCTGACTCCGAACGGTTCCTACGGCACCGCGCGTTCAGCACGGGCGGTCGCGGTCGCCGCTGCACGGGACTCGTACACGATGACTTGCGCCCCGTTGATCCGCGCGGCGTGGTCCTTGGTGAAGTATTCCGCCAGAACCCTCTCCTTCATCCGCTCCGTCTCGGTGCGTTCGACACGATTTCCCTGGGGTTCCGTCACCACGACGATGCGTTCGCTGCCGCGCATGCGCGCGCGGATCTGCGAGGAAGGCAATTCCGTGCCGTAAAGGCCGTGCGAGGCTTCCGGGGTGAGTTCCTGGGCGAGGTCGAACATCCGTCGACTGAGCCACGGATAGGCCAGTGTCCATGCGCGCCTCTTCACTGACAGGTAGAGAATCGCGTCACCGGGAGCGGCTTCCCTGGACAGCACCCTCGCCAGCTCGGTGACATCGTCCGATCGGCTTTCCGGTGTCCGCACCTTGAGGGATTCGGGCACGAGCAGCCCGATGGCCACGGCGACAACGACCACCGCGGTCACGCGCGGACTGCGCCCCAGTTCGGACACACGGTCCAGCACCGCTCCCAGGAGGAGCGCCAGACCGACGAAACCGTAGAGCACGTACCTCTCCACATAGAAGGGCTTGTAGAGAGAGATCAGCACAAGAAGCACGGTGGGCAGCACGAACAGCGGAAGGGCTATCGCCCGCAGACTGAAAGGCACTTCGGGGCAGGCCCTGCCGGCGTTCCTTGGTGAAGCGAAGTGGAACAGCACGATCGCGAGGGAGAACTGTATTGCGAAGCGCTGGTACTGACCGCCGGTGACACCGTTGATCCAGGCGACCTGCTCGGACTGTGCCATTCCCAGCGCCGCAAGGGGTGCGGCTCCCACCGCGACCACCAGTGCGGTGCGGGCCCACGGGCGCCGCGCCCGGCCCGGCAGGGCGACGGCGTGTGCCACCAGGGCGAGCGCGGCGAACTGATGCAGAATGCACGCCGCCAGCATGAGAGCGCCATAGGCGATCCACGGCGCCGCCGGCCTTGCGCGCCCGGTGCTCGCCGGGGCCCGGCAGCCGAGTACCGCGCTCACCAGAAAATACGTGGCCCAGACCACCAGTGCGCAGACGAGCGCGTACGAACGCCCCTCCTGCGCATAGCGTTGAACAGCCGGAAGCAGGGCGAAGGAAAGACCTGCCAGTACGCCGGCTCGCGTCCCCGCCAGTCGGCCCCCGAGTGCCGTGACTCCCGCCGCCGCCAGCGCGCCGGCGAGAACGGAGGGAAGGCGCAGCACCAGGAGGTCGGTCCCGAACAGGCCGAACAGGCCGTGCATGACGAGGTAGTACGCCCCGTGCACGGCGTCTATGGTGCCCAGCGTCTGCCACAGGTCCGGCAGGCTGCGGGAAGCCAGTCCGAGCGTCGCGGCCTCGTCATGCCACACCTTCTCGTCTCTGCGAATTCCCCACAGGCCGAGCAGGAGGGACAGCAGAACGGGCAGGAGCGACGGAACGAGGAATCTCCGGCGCAAAGGCGCGGCAACTCCCCGAGGAGCGGTCTTCTTGTCGTTGACGATTTCGAGCTCGGCGAGGGACATCGACGGCAGGGCCTTTCAGCGGCGGCGAGAAAACTCCGCCAGCGTGCCCGGACCTCGTTGACCGCATGCTGACCCGACCTGACCGGCTGATCAGGAAGGCGGGCCGACGCTGTGCGAGGCTGCACCGCATGCGCATTCTGGTGGTCGAAGACGAGGTGGACCTTGCCCACACCCTGCACACCGGCCTGACCGCCGAGGGCTACAGCGTCGACCTCGCCCATGACGGGCGACAGGGACTGTGGATGGCCCGTACCGGCGAATACGCCCTGGTCGTACTGGACTTGATGCTGCCCGGACTCAACGGCTACAAGGTCTGTGCCCAGTTGCGCCGGGAGAGCAACGCGACCCCCATCCTCGTACTGACCGCGAAGGACGGGGAGTGGGACCAGGCGGAGGCCCTGGACACGGGGGCCGACGACTACCTGGCCAAGCCCTTCTCCTACCTGGTGCTCGTCGCGAGACTGCGGGCCCTGGTCAGACGGTCCGCCACGGTCGCACCGGCCGTCCTCGCCGTGGGCGACCTCTCGCTGGATGTCGCCGGCCGGGTCTGCCGCCGGGCCGGGACCCGGGTGGAACTCACCCCCCGGGAGTTCGCCGTACTGGAACTGCTGGCCCGCCGGGCGGGCCAGGCGGTCCCCAAAGCGGATCTGCTCTATCACGCGTGGCCCGACGAAGCCTGGGATCCCAACCTGGTGGAGGCGCGCGTCAGCGCCCTGCGCAAGAAGGTGGACGCCGCGTTCGGCCGACGGTCGCTGCAGACCGTACGGGGTACCGGCTACCGACTGGTGGACGACCGTGACCGTGACTGAGCCGCGACGCCGCCTGCGGCCGTGGCCGCGTTCGGTACGAGCCCGCACGGCTCTGGCCGCCGCCGCGACCGCCGCCGTCATCCTGACCGGCATCGGCTGGTGGGTCCATCTCGACGTCTACCGCCAGAGCACGCTGATCGCCGAGGAGCAGGCGGAGGCACAGCTCTTCGCTCTCGTCGACCAGCTGGCGGAGGGCCATGTCCCCGTGCGCAGAAACACCGTGCCGTACGAGGTCGTCGCGACCGGCCGTCGTGCCGCTGTCGCCTACGGCGGAGGCATGGAGGAGTTCGATCCCGGCACCCGCCATGTGCTGTCCGCCCCGCCGAAGGCCGAGGGGTCCGCTCCACCCGACGACGGGCCGGAGCGGGGCTACACGACTCACCCCACGCGCATACCGGCGCGCCACGACTCCGAGCCCTGGGACCGGTTCGGCGAGGAGGGCGGAATCCACCTGGTCCTGTACAGCGACATCAGGGCCGATGAACTGAGCAGTGACCGAGCCGCCGCGCTGGGCGTCGCCGCCGACGCCCAGCTGCGGGTCCATGTGGTGGTGCTTCCGCACGCGGGCGAGGAAATGGCCGAGACGATCACCGAGGCCACGGACCGCCGGCTGTTGCGGGCCGGGCTCGTCAGCCTCGTGCTGATCGCCGCCGTCGCCTACTTCGCCGTCCGTATCGCGCTGCGGCCGGTCGAGGCCATCCGCGTCCTCACCGCCTCCGTCACCGCGAGCAACCCCCGCGAACGCGTCACCGTGCCCGCCACCGGACACGAGATCACCGCCCTGGCCACCACCATCAACAGCACCCTGCAACGTCTCGACGACGCCGCCGCCCAGCAACGCCGCTTCGTCGCGGACGCCGCCCACGAACTGCGCAGCCCCCTCACCACACTGCTGACCAGTCTGGAAGTCGCGCTCGCCTACCCGGAACGCACCGACTGGCCCGCCGCGGCCACCACCGCGGCCCGGCAGACCCGCCGTCTCCAGTCCCTCACCGAAGACCTGCTGCTCCTCGCCCGCCTCGACACCCGCACCCCCGTGTCCGGCCCCGAGACCGTCGACCTGACGGTTCTCGCCTCCCGGCTGGCCGAGCAACACCACCTCAGCGAAGGGTCGTTGACCCTCACCTGCGACAGCACCGCCCCCGCACACGTACACGGGAGACCCGACGAACACGAGCGGCTGCTGTGCAACCTCATCGACAACGCCGCCCGCCACGCCGCACACCGCATCCAGATCACCATCCGGAACCAGGACAGCTGGGTCGTCCTCACGGTGCACGACGACGGCCCCGGCGTGCCCACCGAGGACGCCGAGCGCGTCTTCGAACGCTTCGTCCGGCTCGACGACGCCCGCTCCCGCGACCAGGGCGGTACCGGCCTGGGCCTCGCCATCGCCCGTGACCTGGCCCAGCGTCACCAGGGAACCCTCACCCTCACCCCCCGGACCCTCGGCGCGTGCTTCCGGCTACGTCTCCCCCGAGCCCCTGCCCCGACCGAGAAATGATCTGCTCCACCAGCTCCCCGTCGGCCCGATCGCCGCCCCGGTCGCCGTGCGCCATGGCGTCGTCGCCCGTGGCGCGCGGCACCCGGGGCACCCGGCGCACCTGCTGGACCGGGACGAGGAGCGCGGCCAGCGCCGCCGCGAGGCAGAGCAGGGCGAGCAGGGTGAACCCGCGGGTGTAGCCGGCGGCCTCGGGCAGGCCCGAGGGCTGCTGACGGCCCGTCACCAGGATGCTGGTCACCGCGGCTCCGACGGACCCGCCGATGGTACGGATGTTGGCGTTCATGCCGGTCGCCGCGCCGGTCTGCTCGGCCGGGACGCTGCCCACGATCAGGTTGGCCATCGAGGCGAAGGCGAGGCCGATTCCGAGGCCGAACACCCCTGACACGAAGGCCACTTGCCACTGCTCGTCGTGCCAGAGGGCAAGGAACCCACAGGCGACCGCACCGAGTGCGGCACCGGTGACGAGCAGCTTCTTGGCGCCCACCACAGGTTCGAGCCGGCCGCTCAGGATGCCGGAGAAGAACATGGCGACCAGCATCGGCAGCATGAGCAGCCCGGACGCGGTGACGCTCGCGCCGAATCCGTACCCGGCGGAGCTGGGCGTCTGGACGAAGCCGGGCAGGAAGGTCCAGATCGAGTACATGCCCGCGCCGAACAGCAGCGCGGCGGTGTTGGTGGTCCACACGGCGGGCAGCCGCAGGACCCGCAGGTCGATCAGCGGAGAGCGGGAGCGCGCCTCGGAGAGCAGCCACAGCACGAACAGGGCGAGAGCGGCGGCGAACAGCCCGATCACCCGGGTCGAGCCCCAGCCCCACCGGCTCGCCTGACTGAGCGGCAGGAGCAGGGCCACCAGCCATCCCGACAGGAGGACGGCGCCGAGCCAGTTCACGCGGCCCTCGGCGCGCCGGGGCGACTCGGGGACGTACCGGACGGCGATCAGCGTGGTCACCGCGACGACACCGACGGGCAGCCAGAACAGCCACCGGTAGTCGAGCGCCGAGACGATGGGGCCGGCCGCGACCATGCCGACACCGCCGCCCGCGGCGATCACCGCGGACAGGTTGCTGATGCTGGGGCTCACCCTGGCCGGGTCGAACTCGTCCCTGATGATCCCGAAGGACAGCGGGAACAGCGCGCCGCCTATGCCCTGGACGACCCGGGCGACGATCAGTACGCCGATGGTCGGGGCGAGCGCGGCGATCAGACAGCCGGTCATCACGGTCACCAGGACCGCGACGAGGGTGCGCTTCTTGCCGATCAGATCGCCGACCCTGCCGAGGATCGGTGTGAAGACCGAGGCGGACAGCAGGTACGCCGTCATCACCCAGGTCGCCGTGGACTGCGAGGTGTGCAGCTCGTGCTGGACGGTCGGCAGGGCCGGCGCGATCAGCGACTGGAGCATGGAGAAGACGCCCGCACCGGTCGCGAGGACCGCGAAGGTGAGGCGGGTGGTGGACTTGCGGGGCATGGAAAGCCTCTCCGAACTGGTTGCGGCCGAGGCCCCGGGCCGTCCCGTACGGGTTCCGCGCAGGCCGAAGGCAGCAGGCGCGGGGCACACCGATGGTCACGGGACCGGGTCTCCCCCGCCCGGGCGCCGGTCGGGAGTCGCCCGAGTGCGGCACGGAGCGGGGGAGGTCACAGGTCGCGGAAGATGTCAGGGAGTCGAGATGTCAGGTGTCGGGTGGGCGGTGCGCTCGGCACGGGCCGGAGGCGGGGTGGCGTCGCGCCGCAGCCGCGTGCGGCCGCACGCGTCCCCGGTGGACGCACCCCGCACTGGTAAAGTGGAGGTACACCTCCACTGTAGCGGAGGCACACCTCCGGTTCAATCGGTTTCCGCCCAAGGAGGCAGCAGTGACCGTCCAGTCGTTCCCCGTGAGCGAGATCGTCGCGTCGCGGCGACCGCACCGGAAGGACGCGGCGCGCAACTACGACGCGCTGCTCACCGCCGCCCGCGAGGCCTTCGCCGAGCAGGGCGCGGAGGCCTCCCTGGAGGACATCGCCCGTCGCGCGGGCGTCGGTATCGCCACGCTGTACCGGAACTTCCCCACCCGCAGACACCTCTTCGAGAGCCTCTACGCGGACGAGGTCGACGCCCTGTGCCAGGTCGCCCAGGACGTCGCCGGGCTCGACCCGTGGGAAGCGCTGACGACCTGGCTGAAGCGGTTCGCCGGCTACATGGTGACCAAGCGGGCCGTCCGTGAGGCGCTCAACGACGAGTCGGAGATCTTCACCGCCTGCCGCGACTCGATGTACGCGGCCGGCGGCCCGCTGTTCGAACGGGCCCAGCAGGCCGGGCGGGCGCGTACGGACATGAACTTCGTCGAGTTGCTGCGCATGGTCTCGGGCATCACCGCGACGACCTTCGACGACGACGCCCAGCGCGACCGGATCCTGTCCATCGCCCTCGACGGGGTACGCGCCACCCGCTGACCCGGCCCCCTCCTCCCTGCGGAGGATGTCTTCACGGAGGAGACCGCCGGGCGCTGTTCCACCCCAGGTGAGACCGACGGGCCCGGCAGCCCGTCTACCGTTGGGCCCATGGACTTGGACTCGTTCGCGGGACGGCGCGTACCCCGCGCCGCCACCGATGTGGGTCTGGCACTGCTCTTCGCCGCGGGGACGTCCGTGCTCCCCTGGACGCTGCCGCCCGACGGGCCCCACCTGCGCGCCCCGGACGCCCTGTTCCTCGTACTCGCCCCGCTGTCCGCGCTGCCGCTGGCCGTCCACCGGCGGTTCCCGCTGCCGACCCTGCTGGTGATGACGGTCGCGGTGGCCGTGCTCCAAGGACGCCACTACATCCCGCAGTTGTCGGGACCGGACGGCACGTCCATCGGTCCCGCCTACGTCGGTGTGGCCACGGCCGTGTTCCTCACCGCGCTGCGGGGCACGCCGAGGACGGCCACCCTGGTGGTGGCCGCGCTCATCCCGGCAGCGGCCGTCACCGAGGCGGTCCTCGCCCCGGCCGGACACCACATGGCCACCCTGCTGACGGAGGCCGTGCTGCTGGTCGCCGCCTGGGCGCTCGGCCGGCTCACCCGGGCGCGGGCCGCCATCCGCGACCAGGCGCTGGAACGGGCCGGGGCCCTCGAACGCGCCCAGGAGGCGAACGCCCGGGCGGCGGTCATGGAGGAGCGGGCCCGGATCGCCCGCGAACTGCACGACATCGTCGCGCACAACGTCAGCCTCATGGTCGTCCAGACGATCGCCGCCGACCGGATCCAGGACCGCGACGGCGCCAAGGCCCACGAGTTGCACGGCACCATCGAGGAGACCGGCCGGGCGACCGTCACCGAACTGCGCAGGCTTCTCGACGTCCTGCGCACGGAGGACGAGGCCGGCACCGACCCCAGCAAGGAACCGCCGCAGCCCACCATCGAGGCCCTGCCGACGCTGGTGGACTCGGTCCGCGCGGCGGGCCTCACCGTGGACTTCACGACGACCGGGACGCCCGCGGAGCTGCCGGCCGGGTCACATCTGACCGTCTACCGCGTCGTGCAGGAGGCCCTCACCAACACGCTCAAGCACGCCGGCCACACGCACACCGCACTCGCCCTCGCCTGGGAACCGGAACACCGAAGGGTCACCGTCCGGCTCTGCGACGACGGGCCCCGGCCCGGCGAAGGGGCCGCGCCGCGACCGCCCGCCCTGCCGCACGGGCCGGACGGCCCCGGTCACGGACTGGTCGGCATGCGCGAACGCGTCGGCGCGGTGGGCGGTTCCCTGCACACCGGCGCCCGCCCGGACGGGGGCTACTGCGTCCACGCGGTGGTGCCGCTGCCGACGCCGGCCGCTCCCCCGCACGACGACCACGCTCCGCACGACCCCGCTCCGCACGACTCCCGGTACGAAGGGCACACCCCACATGCATGCCATCCGCGTCCTGCTGGTCGATGACCAGCCCATGATCCGGACGGGCTTCCGGCTCATCCTGGAGGCCGAGCCGGACATCACCGTCGTCGGCGAGGCGGCGGACGGGGTCGAAGCCGTCGAGAGCGCCGGCACGCTCTGCCCGGACATCGTCCTGATGGACATCCGCATGCCGAACATGGACGGTGTCGAGGCCACCCGACGCATAGCGGAATCGGGATCGCCGAGCCGCATCCTCATCCTGACCACCTTCGACCTGGACGCCCACGTGGTGGACGCCCTGCGCGCCGGAGCCAGCGGCTTCCTCGTCAAGGACGGCCCGGCCGACTCGCTCGTCGGCGCCATCCGGACCGTGGCCGCCGGTGACGCGGTGCTCTCACCCCGGATCACCCACCGGCTGCTCGACCGCTTCGCCCATCTCGGCGCGCCCGTCGCCCCCGACGTACCGTCCCGCCTCGGCGCTCTCACCGGCCGCGAGATCGACGTGTTGCGCGCCCTGACCCGAGGGCTGTCCAACGCGGAGATCGCGGCGGAACTGGGAGTGGGAGAGACGACGGTCAAGACGCACATCGCGCACATCCTGGAGAAGTACGGGCTCCGCGACCGGGTGCAGGCCGTGATCCTCGCGTACGACTGCGGGCTGGTGGTACCGCGCGCCACCGGCACCCGGTAGCGACCGAGGGCTCAGTACTCCAGCTCGGGACGCAGGCGCAGTGGGCCGCCGACCGCGTGGAGGTGCTTCAGCACCTGGGCGTACGAGTCGAGGAGCCCCGTCTCGTGGTACGCGATGCCGTGCCGGGCGCAGAACGCGCGGACCAGCCCCTGGGCGTGCCGCAGGCTTGGCCGCGGCATGGACGGGAACAGGTGGTGCTCGATCTGGTAGTTCAGGCCGCCGAGCGCCAGGTCGGTGAGCCGGTGGCCACGGATGTTGCGTGACGTGAGGACCTGTCGGCGCAGGAAGTCGATTTTGGCGTCCTTGGCGAAGACAGGCATGCCCTTGTGGTTGGGGGCGAACGAGCACCCCATGTAGAGCCCGAACAGTCCCTGGTGCACCAGGAGGAAGACCACGGCCTGGAGCGGGGTCAGGACCACGAAGAGGGCGACGAGGTAGCCGACGATGTGGGTGGCCAGCATGCTCGCCTCGGCCAGCCTGGTCACTCGCCCGGTCCGTGACCCCGTACCCGTACCCGTGCCTGCCCCCTTCCCCGTACCCGCGCGGTCGAAGGTCGCCTGCACTCCTGCGACGTGCAGGGCCAGCCCTTCGAGCAGGAGCATGGGGAAGAACAGCCAGGCCTGGTGGCGGCCCAGCCACGCGTACGCTCCCCGGCGGACGCGTGCCTGGTCCTCGGTGAAGGCGATCGCGCCGTCGGCGATGTCGGGGTCGCGGTCGACGTGGTTGGGGTGGGTGTGGTGCCGGGTGTGCTTGGAGATCCACCAGCCGTAGCTGAGGCCGACCAGGAGGTCGGCGTGGACGCGGCCGAGCAGGTTGTTCACCCGCTTCGAGGCGGCGATCTGGTGGTGCCCCGCGTCGTGCCCGATGAACGCGGTCTGGGTGAACATCACCGCGAGGAACGCGGCGGTCACCAGCTGCCACCACGACTCCCCGATCAGGGCGAAGGCGGTCCATCCGGCGGCCAGCAGGGCCAGGTTCGCCCCCACCTTGGCGGAGTAGTACAGCGGGCGCCGCTTCAGCAGCCCGCTCTGCCTGACCTCACGGGACAGCGCCGCGTAGTCGCTGCCGCGGCGGGCGGGCGGGGGCTTGGCCATCCGGGCGAGGTCCACCGGATCCGTGACGTGGCCATGGTCGTGCTCGTGATCGTGGGCGAGTACTCGGCCGCGTCGGTCGCCGCCGTCGCCCCGGTCGATGGTCTCAGTGGTCACGTGCGTCACGTGTCGCCTCTCTGGCTAGGGCTAGGGCTCGGGGTCGCTGGGGTCGCGGCGGGCGCCGGATGCGCCCCGAGGCAGGCCCGTACACGGACCTGCCTCGGAAATGGGCCTGCTTCGACAAAGGGCCCGCTGGGGTGGGGAAGGGGGGTCGCCTCAGAGGGGGCGGACCTGGTCGGCCTGCATGCCCTTGGGGCCCTGGCTGGCGGTGAACTCCACCTTCTGGTTCTCCTCCAGGGAGCGGAAACCGTCGGTGTCGATCGCCGAGTGGTGCACGAAGACGTCGTTGCCGCCCTCATCGGGGGCGATGAAGCCGAACCCCTTCTCCGCGTTGAACCACTTCACTGTTCCCTGAGCCATGTGATGTCTCCTTCGAGTTGACGAGCTGATCGGAGAGCGCGCACTCGCGCGACTCCGGGTTGCCGGTCGTCAGCCGTCGAAGAAAACCCCCGAAAACGACATGACGCCCGCTGCGAGAACTCCGCGGGCGCTTCCACGTTCGCAAACTTCAACTACAACCATCTTCTAAAACGTCTGGTGTGCCGGAAACGTTCCCGGCCGGGCGAAAAAGGCCCCGAGCAGGGGTTCGGCCCGTTCCCGACGGTCGGCGGCCGCCGAGGAAGGGAGTACGGTGGCGTGACCGGGCGCACCTCGTACGCCGTCATCCGTTTCGGCGTCGCACTCGGAGAACGGCAATGGCCGACACGATCGAATCCGGCCGGAAATGAGCCGCGCGATGCCTTCTGGCTCGTACCGTCCCGCCGTCTCCCGCAGCCCCTTCCGCACCCGGCGATAGCTCCGCGCGCCCTTTCCCGACTCCCCTCACCCCTGGCGCCTTCCGGGTTTCCCAGGCGTTCCAGGCACATGCGGAGTCTCGCGCACGGCCCGACCCGACGACAGAGGATGCGGGACACATGTACTCCCAGGAATCGATTTCCGGCCACCGCCGCGGCCGCCCCGAACCGACCGCCGAGATGCTCTCCGGACTGGCCTGCCTCATGTGCGGCACCGACTACCGGAACTCTCCCGACCCGGACGCCGTGGTGGTCTCCCATCACGACGGCGGACAGATCCTCGCCTGCCACGGGACGTGTGCGCGTATGGCGTGCGGGTCCGTCAACGGTCTCGGCGAGACGGCCCTCCCGCTGAGCGAACGCGTCAGCCGGCACCAGGGCGACCGTTCCTGACCGACGCACGCACAAGCGCATACATGTATATATGTGTACACGCAGGGCGTCGGCGAAATAGCACGACCACAACGAAATAGAAGGACGCGCAATGAGTCTGATGAGTCTCGGAGTACTCGCCTCCTCCCTCAAGGAGAACGAGTTCCGGCTGCCGCTGCACCCCGGTCACCTCGACCGGATCGATCCCGACGTACGCGCGAAGATCTTCCTCGAAGAGGGTTACGGCGGACGGTTCGGCGTCGGTGACGACGCACTGCGGTCGTTGGTGGGCGGACTGCGCTCCCGCGAGCAGCTCCTCGACGAGTGCGACGTGCTGCTGCTGCCCAAGCCGATGCACGACGACGTCACCCAGCTGCGCCAGGGCCAGGTGCTGTGGGGCTGGCCGCACTGCGTGCAGGACGAGCGGATGACCCAGCTCGCCATCGACCGGCAGCTCACGCTCATCGCGTGGGAGGCCATGAACCACTGGACCTCCACGGGCGCCTTCAGCGTCCACGTCTTCCACAAGAACAACGAGCTGGCCGGCTACTGCTCCGTGCTGCACGCCCTGCAGCTCGGCGGGCTGACCGGCAGCTACGGCCGTCGGATGCGCGCGGTCGTCATCAGCTTCGGCGCCACGGCCCGCGGGGCGGTCACGGGTCTGGGCGCCATGGGTGTCTCCGACGTCACGGTGCTCACCCAGCGTGCCGCGGCCGCGGTGGCCTCGCCGATGCCGTCGGTCGTGATGGGTCACTTCGCGGAGCGGGACGACGACCCGACCCGCCTGGAGGCGCTCACCGGGCTCGGGCCCGTGCCGTTCGCGGAGTATCTCGCCGGGTTCGACATCATCGTCAACTGCATCCGGCAGGACACCGACGCACCGCTGACATTCGTCACCGAGGAGGAGCTGGCCCAGTTCCGGCCCGGCACCTTCTTCGTCGACGTCTCCTGCGACGAGGGCATGGGCTTCGAATGGGCCCGGCCGACCACCTTCGAGGACCCGATGCCCCTGGTGGGCCCCGGCTGCCACTACTACGGCGTGGACCACAGCCCGTCCCACCTGTGGAACTCGGCGACGTGGGAGATCAGCGAGGCGCTCCTGCCGTATCTGCGCAAGGTCTTGAGCGGTCCCACGTCCTGGGACACCGACGCCACGGTCAAGAACGCGATCGAGATCCGCGACGGCGTCGTCATGAACCCGAAGATCCTCTCCTTCCAGAACCGGCCGGCCCAGTACCCGCACGCCGTGGCCGCCCCGTCGCCGGCCGCCGCCCCCGTCCCGGCGGTCGCCCCCGCCCCCGGCCTGCGCTCCTCCGCGCAGCCGGCCTGACGGACTGCCTGCCTCCGGACTGGCGGACTGGCGGTCCAGGGACCGGCGGTCCGGCGGTCCGACGGGCTGGCGTTTCGGCACCCGGGCGTGGTCACCTCTCCTGCGCGAGCGTCACCGGCCGGTCGGCCCTGAGCTCCGCGAAGAGTGTCCGCGCCCGGCGGTCGTCCCACTTCACCGCGCTGCCTTTGGAGGTGGCGAACCCGGGGTCGGACACAGGCACGTTGATCTGCCGGCCGCCGCCCCCGGTGACGCCCCGCATCGACCGGAACAGCGTCATGAGGTCCCGCAGGTCCGTGTCCTTGTCGACGACGAGGGTGTCCAGGCCCGCGCCGAGAGTCGGGAAGGACTTGGCGGGGTTGAGGAGGGTCCCGGGTGTGACCGCCTTCTCGGCGAGGGCGGTCAGGAACTTCTGCTGGTTGCGGGTACGGCCCAGGTCGCCCTGGGCCTCCTGCTTGCGCTGCCTGACGAACGCCAGCGCCTCGGAGCCGTCGAGCGTCTGGCACCCCTTGCGCAGGTCGGCGCCCGAGTTGTCGTCCTTGACGGCCCGCTCCAGGCACATGTCCACGCCGCCGACCGCGTCCACCACACCGACGAACCCCGCGAAGCCGATCTCCGCGTAGTGGTCGACGTGCAGCCCGGTGTTGCGCTCCACGGCCCGTACGAGCAGGTCGGGGCCGCCGAGGGAGAACGCGGCGTTGAGTTTGTTCGGCTCGGCGCGGTAGCTCCTGCCGGTCTCGGGTCGGACGTACGGCGGGATGGTCACCCAGGAGTCGCGCGGCAGGCTCAGCATGGTGGAGCCGTTCGCGCCGGTGTGCAGCAGGATCATCGAGTCGGTGCGGCGGCCCTCGGCCGACCCGGTGCGCAGCTCCTTCCTGGCCTGCTCGGACAGTCCGGCACGGCTGTCGGAGCCCACGATCAGGTAGTTGGTGCCCTTTCCGTCCCGCGCGCGGTCCGGAAGCGCGCCGAGGTCGACCCCCTGTTCCAGTTCGGTGTCGGCCCACACATAGGTGCCGACGGAGGAGGCGACCGCCGCGGCGAGCAGCAGGACCGTCAGTCGCACGACTCTGCGGCGCCGGGTGGGGCGGGGCTTCGGGGATCTGCCGCTGCCCGGGTCCCGGTGGGGCCGGCTCCCGTCGCCCGTACGGCCCGGTGTGGCGGGCGAAGGCATACCGGGCAGGGGCGCCGTACGCGTCGAGGTCGGGGCGCCGTTCCCACGCCCCGACGGCCAGGGTCCGCCGGCACGGGGCGACGTGGGCCCGTCGCCGCGGATGGGGTGGTGGATCCCGTCGTTCATCGGCCTGTCCAGTCCCTCAGCACATGGCGTCACCCCATCGCGGTCCATAACGGTCGGTAACGGACCGCCACAAGTCGCCACGGGGTCATCTCGTGGGCAGGCTCTTATACGTGGCGGGGTCACCGATGTGTTCAGCGGCCGTGCCGGATCGGTTCATGCGGTGCCACTTCAGGCGGCTGCCGAGCAGCACCGCGACCACGGACTGGATGACGACCAGGTACATCAGCTGCCGGTAGACGACGAGTTGGAACGGCATCCACCACAGCGTCCGTACGCGCTCCCCGTCGAGCTTCAACGCGTACCCGGCGCAGACCAGTTGGATCCCCATGAAGCCGATCCACACGGAGGCCGAACTCAGCGGGTCGAGGAACAGCACGCCGTACAGCGCGAAGACGTCGATGACCGGCGCGAGCAGCGGGAGGGCGACCTGGAAGAGCGCCAGGTAGGTGAGGCCGCGGCGGCCGAAGCGGCCGGCGACGCCCGTCTCCAGGACGGCACCGCGGTGCTTCCACATGGACTGGATCGTGCCGAAGCACCAGCGGTAGCGCTGCCGCCACAACTGCCGCAGCGAGGTGGGCACTTCGGTCCAGGCGACGGCGGACTCCTCGTAGAGGACACGCCAGCCGGCCCGCCACAGGGCCATCGTGAGGTCGGTGTCCTCGGCGAGGGTGTCGTCGCTGACCCCGCCGACCCCCACCAGCGCGTCCCGCCGGAAGGCCCCGATGGCGCCGGGCACGGTGGTCATGCACTCCAGCACCTCGAACATCCGGCGGTCGAGGTTGAAGCCGAAGCAATACTCCAGGTGCTGCCACTTCGCGAGCAGACCGCGCCGGTTGCCGACCTTGGTGTTGCCGCTGACCGCGCCGACGGCAGGGTGCGCGAGCGGCTGGACGAGGTGGTGGATGGCGTCGGGCTCGAAGACGGTGTCGGCGTCCACCATGACGAGGATGTCGTGACTGGCGTACTCCAGACCGGTGTTGAGGGCTGCGGCCTTGCCTCCGTTGGGCTTGCGGATCACCAGGACCCGCGTGTCGTCGACTCCTTCGGCGAGTTCAGCCGTACGGTCCGTGGAGCCGTCGTCGATCACGACGATCTGCAGCCGGGGGTAGTCGGAGGCGAGCAGCGAGCGGACGGTCGCCTCGATCCCGGCCTCCTCGTTGTAGGCGGGCACGAGCACGGTGACCGGTTCCGTCACCTCCCGCAGCCAGGGCGCGCCAGGCCGGGAGCGTTCGAGCCGGCGGACATGGGCGCGGGCGAAGAGGACGAGCAGGATCAGGCGCAGCACGCCGAGGGCACCGGCGATGCCGAGTATCCAGGTCATGGCGTCGGAGAACGCGCGCCCCAGGGTGGTGGCCCAGATCAGCGCGGTGCCGCGCCACCGCTCGACGGCCGAGACCGGCTCGTACGGGTCCAGCCGGAGCCCCGCCGAGACGGTGGTGAAGCGGTCGACAGCCGGGTTCTTGAGGAGCTTTGCCGTCTCGCGGTACGCGGTCGCCGTCTGGCTGAACTGACGGACCAGGCCCTGCGCCGGCTTGCGTGTCCCCTTGTCTGCGGCGACCAGCACGTACCCCTGTGCGGTGGCGCGCCGGGCCGCCGTCCACTCGCGGCCGCACAGGGTGTCCGGCGAGGTGGTCCGCGGCATCCGCAGCAGGTTGGTACGCAGATCCGCGGTGCCCGCCAACACACTCTGGGTCAGTTCGAGTTCGGCGCCGAAGCGGACCGTGGACGTCTCGCCCAGGACGGCTCCGGTGTAGGTGTTGGAGCCGATCTCGTGCCCCTCGGCGCGGATCCGTCGCACGAGGTCCGGATGGCGGGCGGCCTGGGAGCCGAGGAGGAAGAAGGTCGCGCGGGCCTGACGCTGTTTCAGGAGGTCCAGGAGGCGCGGGGTCCAGACGGGGTCGGGGCCGCCGTCGAAGGTGAGCGCGACGGTGCGAGCCGGCATCGAGGCGGTCCGTACGCCGTCGCGGTTGATGCCGATGACCGGGCCGCCACGGGTGACGACGTCGGGTGCGGGCGAGGTGCAGGCGGAGCGGGTGTCCGCGGCGTCGACCTCGTGGTTGGTCCAGCCCTCGAAGAGGAGGGCCGCGAACATCGCGGGCAGTACGAGTATCAGGAGCAGCCAGTGACCTCGGGGATCGCGGGACTGTTTGTGCCGAGCCCTCACGGAAGGTCGTCCCCCCTGTCGTCGCGGTCATCCTTGTCATCCCCGGCGCCCCGGTCGCCCAGGTCGCCCTCGTCCGAGGCACGCTGAGCCAAAGACAGAAACGGGGACGGGAACGGGAACGGCGACAAGAACAAGGACGGGAACTGGAAGTGGGACTGGGAGTGGGACTGGGACAGGGACCGCACCATCTCCCGGTCCGTTCTTCTCCGGCCCCCGGCGTCGACGGCCGATGCGTTGGGGAACGTCTGCTGCCACTGGGTGGCGGGGCCTGAGTTACGCATGGGGCGCGAGTCTAGCCACCGCTTTGCGATCGCACGGGCCGGACGACGAGTCTCACAGGCCGCCTCCGGCCGGACCTCGTCGAGAGCAGGTCGGCCGCACCTCGCCCTCCGCCCAACTCCCGCTTATTGCTTGGTACTTGAACGCATTCTTCGTCCTGTCGGCGCTCGGCCTTAGCGTGTCCGAGTGACCGAACACACCGACTCCCGTACGCGCTCGCGATCATCCGCTGTCGGCGGGTCCGACGGCGGACGCGCCCATCACGATGACGACGAGGACGACACGAAGAAGCTGATCGCCCGTGTGCGGGCCGGCGACGTCCCGGGAGTCGTACGGGAGTTGCGCGCGCTGACGCCCGCCCGGCGCAAGGCCTGTGCCGCCGGGTTGAAGGGCCACCGCGAGGCGGTCGCCCGGCAGGGACTCACCGCTCAGGAGAAGGCCGCCCTGTTCGCCGCCGAACTGGGGTGCCAGGTCACCCCGGAGGCCACGACGGCCTGGCTCCTGAGCTACCGGTACTTCAAGCTGGACACCTGGACGGTGGACGTCCTGAACCTGTACCCCGTCGCCTGGCGGGCCGAATTGGTCGCGCGGCTCGACGACCGCGCGACGTCCTCGGACACCGTGTACACGCTCACCGAACACCTGGTCCACGACACTGGCTGTCCGCTGCCGACCTCCCAGAAGTTCGTCCTGGCCTGGCTGTTCAACCGCGCCAACAACCGCGAGCGGCCCACGCGGGTGCTGGGCGGAGCACCCGGCGCCGACCTTCTGGCGCGGCTGCGGGCGGACGTCCTCGCCCCACGGCTGCTCCCCGTGGTCGTGGCGAGACCTGGGCACTTCGTCCTCGACCGGCCGGCCTGGGTCCTGGAGGCGCTGCTCGGCCTCGCCGCCGAAGGAGCCGTCGACCGTGCCGAGTTGGTCCGCAACCTCTTCGCGGACATGGCCGCCCAGTCACCTCATCCGGTTCAGGGGGCTCGGGCGACCCAGGCGGGGGCGGTCCTGGAGGCGCTCGCGCTCACCCCGGCCGAACATGCCGGGGTGGCCCCCGAACGAGCCGCACTGGTCGGGGATCACCTCGGGCGGCTGCTCGACGACGGTACCCGGGTGGAGACCGCCCCGTCGCTGTCGTTCCTGCGGGCCCTGGACGCCACGCCGGCCGAGAACGCACCACTGGCGAGGGAGTACGTGGCCCTGCTGGACGGGTCGCTGCCGGTGGCCACGTACGCCCAGGAGGTCCTGACCGGGCTGGACGAGGCGGGACTGCTGGAGCCCGGCCTACGTACCGAGGCGTGCGAACGGGTCCTGCTCCGCCCCGAGAAGAAGCTGGTGCGCGCCCAACTGATGTGGCTGGACAAGGCAGTCCGGCGGGACCCGTCCCGAGCGGCACGGACGCTGGCCGACGTGGCCATAGCTTTCGAGCACCGGGACATGGCGTTGCAGGAGCGCGCCCTCGCGGTCATCGGCCGCCACCTGAAGGCCGCGGACGAGTCGGCACTGCCGGGACTGCCGGAACTGTCGGGACTGCGGGCAGAGTTGCGTTCGGCCGCCGCGCGGCTGACCCCCGGACTGGCGGCGCGTGCCGCAGAGTTGTTCGGAGCACCGGAGGGGCTCGCCACCGAGCGGCCGTACGCGGACACGCTCCCCCGCGTGCCCGAGCCCAGCCCGGTGCCGGACCCCCTCGCCTCGCCCGCCGAGGTCGCCGAGGAGGTCGCGGCGGTCGTCGCGGACGACCAGGACGTGGTGGCGTTCGAGCGCGCCCTGGACGGCCTGGTCCGCCACGCCCACCTGGACAGGCGAGCACTGGCCGAGTCGCTGAAGCCGGTCATGCGCAAGGAGCCGAAGGGCACCGTCGACTGGGTCCAGGGCGACCTCTACGACGTGGCGCGCGCGGTGCGGGGTGACGAACCGAGGTCACGGGTCGGCCTGCTGCACCGGGCCGTCCACCTCAGCGGGATCCGCCCGAGCGGCGGCTACTCCCTCGCCGGATCGATGCTCGCCGCGCGGCTGGCCGAGGCGATGGCCGTCATCGAGTCCGGCACACAGCCGTTCCTGCTGGCCGTGCCGACCCTGTCCACAGGGGCGCTGGACGCGGCCGTGCTGCTGGAGCGGATCACGGCGCTCGACGCACTCGGGGTCACACCCGCCCCGGTGGACCTGGCCCAGGCCCTGCTGCGCGTCACCCCGTCGGCGGACGACCAGGTGGGCCGACAGGTGATCGGCGCGGCCGAAGCCCTCACCTCCGACGCCGGACGCCGCCTGGCGCACTGGCTGCGCGAGGGCGGGCTCGCGCACCAGGACTCGGAGCCGACGGGCTGGCCCCACCGCAAGCCGCCGAAGCCCGCCTCCCAGGGCTGGTGGACGCCCGTACGCCCTGGAGCGGCCATCGATCCCGCGTTCCCGCCGGTCGCGGCGGCGCTGATCGGCCCGTACGAGGGCAACAACGGCCTGGCCGACCCGATCCGCCCGTTCTGGGTGGCCCAACTTCCGCATCACCGCGAGGAGTTGATGGCGCGCGACTACTTCGAGCCGCGTATGTCCCAGAAGGGCTGGCCGAGCGTCCTGCCCCGCGTCGCGGAGTCCGGCGGCCCGGCGGGCTACTCGGTGCACCTGGCGGCGGCCTTCGGACTGATCTGGCGGCTGGACCCCGACGCAGTGGTGGACGCCCTGCTGGTCCTGGCCGCGCGCGGCCAACTGGACACCGACCTGCTCGGCCGGCAGCTGGAGGCGCTACTGAACCACGGCTGGCCCGGCGCGAACCGAGCGGCCGACACACTGCGCACCGCAGCCGAGACAGGTGCGTACGCCACGGTGTGGTCCGTGCTCCGGTCCGCCCTGCCCGGCCTGCTCCACGACACACCGGTCAGGGGCGTGGGCGAACTGCTCGCCCTGGCCGTGGAATGCGTGTCGCGCTGCGGGGCGAAGGGGGAACTGCCCGAGGTCACGGCGACGGCGGCGCGTACGGGATCGAGCCGGCTGGTGAAGAACGCCGGCCTGCTGCGCGACGCGCTGCGCTGAGGCTCACTCGCGGAGAGCCCCCATGCGCCCATGGACGACGGTCCCGCCCGAGTACTGGGCGGGACCGTCGTGCGGGTACTACCGGCCCGATGCCCCCTCACGCACCGCGTCAGACGCCTCTCCCGGCGCCGGGGAGTACCCCATGGGCCGGGCGGTGAAAACGCCCCGGCCCTGCGTCCGGCTCCGCAACCGCGTGGCGTAGCCGAAGAGTTCGGCCAGCGGCACGGTGGCGGTGACGACTGCCGCCCCCGCACGTGTCGTGGAGCAGGTGACCCGACCCCGCCGTGCCGCCAGGTCACCGAGGACCCCGCCCACCGACTCGTCGGGCGTGGTGACCGTGACCTCGACCACCGGCTCGAGGAGTGTCATGACGGCGGCTCGCAGCGCCTCGCGCAGCGCGAGCCGTCCGGCGGTGCGGAACGCCATCTCCGACGAGTCCTTCGTATGGGTCGCCCCGTCCCGCAGGACGACCCGCAGCCCGGTCACCGGATGGCCGCCGAGCGGACCTTCGCCCAGCGCGTCCCGGCAGCCCGCCTCCACGGCCCGCACGTACTCCTGCGGGACCCGGCCGCCGACGACGGCCGACCGGAACTCGAACCCGGTCGCGCTGCCCCCATGGTCGGGAGCGACACCCTCGGCCCGGGTCTCCGGCGGCTCCAGCGGTTCCACGTCCAGCACCACATGGGCGAACTGCCCTGCCCCGCCGTCCTGTTTGACGTGCCGGTAGAGCAGTCCGGCGACTCCGCGTACGACGGTCTCCCGGTACGCCACCTTCGGCCGGCCGACCCGGACGTCGAGACCCTGGGCGCGGCGGATCTTCTCCACCGCCACCTCCAGATGCAGTTCGCCCATGCCGGACAGCACGGTCTGGCCGGTCTCGTCGTCGGTCCGGACGACGAGTGAGGGGTCCTCCTCGACGAGTCGGACCAACGCCGCGACCAGCCGGTCCGTGTCCGTGCTCGCACGGGCCTCGACCGCGACCGAGACCACGGGTTCGGCCGTGACCGTCGGTTCGAGGACGAGTGGAGCACCCGGTGCGCACAGGGTCGTCCCCGCGCGGGCGGACTTCAACCCGACGACGGCGACGATGTCCCCGGCGACCGCCAGGTCCAACTGGGCGTGCCGGTCGGCCTGGACACGCAGGATCCGGCCGATCCGCTCGGTACGCGTCGTGCTCGTGTCGCACACGGCCACGGCTTCTCCCTTCCGGATCGTTCCCGAGTACACGCGCAGGTAGGTCAGGCGCCCGGTGGCGGTGGCGTTCACCTTGAACGCGAGGGCCGCGAACGGCGCGTCCGCATCGGCGGCCCGCTCCTGCTCCGCACCGTCGTGACCGTCCGTACCGTCGAGCGTGCCGCGTACGGCGGGCACGTCCGACGGCGAGGGCAGGTACGCGACCACGGCGTCCAGCAACGGCTCGATGCCCCGGTTGCGGTAGGCCGAGCCGCACAGCACGACCACGCCGTCACCGGTACGGGTCAGGTCGCGCAGCGCACCCGCGAGGGTCGTCGCGGACAGGCCGGGCCGGGCGCAGAACTCGTCCAACGCGCCGGTATGCAGTTCCGCGACGGCCTCCTCCAGCAACCGCCGACGCCGCTCGGCCTCTTCCCGCAGGGCTTCGGGTACGGGCCCTTCCACGACCCCGTCTCCTCCGTCGCCCCAGACCGACGCCCGCATACGCACCAGATCGACGACTCCGCGGAACCCGTCCTCGGAGCCGATGGGCAACTGCACCACCAGCGGCGCCGGATGGAGCCGTGCCCGGATGGACGCGACCGCCGAGTCGAGGTCGGCCCCGGCCCGGTCCAGCTTGTTGACGAAGGCGATCCGCGGCACACCGAACCGGTCGGCCTGCCGCCACACGGACTCGCTCTGCGGTTCGACCCCCGCGACGGCGTCGAACACCGCGACCGCCCCGTCGAGGACGCGCAGCGAACGGACGACCTCGTCGGAGAAGTCGACGTGCCCCGGAGTGTCGATCAGGTTGATCCGATGCTCGTCCCAGGCACAGCTGACGGCCGCGGCGAAGATGGTGATCCCACGGTCACGCTCCTGCGAGTCGAAGTCGGTGACGGTCGTCCCGTCATGAACCTCGCCCCGCTTGTGGGTGGTCCCGGTGACGTACAGGATCCGCTCGGTGACGGTGGTCTTGCCCGCGTCGACGTGGGCGAGAATGCCGAGATTGCGGACCGCGGTGATCGGGTTCGCGACCTGCACGGCTCGGCCGGCCTGACGGTGGAGTTGGGTTTCGGTACGCACGGCCCATGGCCTTTCAGAACTGTTCGCTGACCATTACTCGCTGATCAGCGGTCCAGATGGGGGTCGGCGCGATTCCCGTACGAAGCCATGGCAGCAATACGTGGAAGCTCAGAGATTCGTGACGGGCATCCGGTGCGAGCCGCGCAGCACACACCGGCTCCACGGAGACACGAGGATCACCTCGTACCGCGACAGGGGAACGACGACGGCGGTGCGGTAGCGCATGGCCGGGCTCCCCTCAATGGTCACGGAGCGTGCTGCGACGGTGCAGGGCACGCTGTGTGTGGTGAGTGTAGGGAACCGAGTGAAGCCAGGGCACCGGGTTATTTTCCGGCGGAATCCGATCCGCGAGCAGGTGAGTGCCGGTTTGCGACCCAGCGGTGGAGGTCGGCGTCCGACACCACTCGTCCTGGGAGGGTTTGGTCACCGCGCGAACCTCGTTCGGTGCGATAAAGTTTCTGAGCGCTGCGCACCTTCCCGGAGGGTACAAGGCAGAGTTCACGGTCCGGTCCGCCGGTCGTGAGTGACGAATGGTGAAGCCACCACGTGGACCTCACTGCGGTGAGGGCGGATGCCCGGTAGGGCGATCCCTGCCATTCCGAACTCACAACTGGAGTGGCCTTCATGAACCCCGTCGAGTGCACGCCTGCGCGTCGTCCGTGGATCCGCGAGATCCTGGTCGGCGCCGCCGCCGGAATCATCTCCAACCTCGTGTTGGAGTGCCTGGCGGCGGCAGCCCGCCTGCTCATCTGAGGCAGGCGAGTGGCGGGCCCGGTGAGCCCGCCACTCTTCTCCGTTTCCGCGCCGCTCACGCAAGCGCTGTCAAGCACATCTAGAAGAGGGGCTTTTGCCCGGGGGGATTCTTCTCCTGCTGCTTCTTCTTCCTGGCCCGTGAACGGTTTCGCCCTCGCGATGGACGGGGCGAATGCGGCGGCCGAGCCTCAGGAGGAAGGTTCTTCCAGGTGGGGCGCAGGCCGTGGATGTGCACGTCGCCGACGACCTCCCGCAGATATGACTGAGTCTCCTCATCCGTGGAGTAGAGGACCGTCGCGCGGCTCGCTCGCGTCATGAGGACGTGATAAGCGTGTCGCACACACCGGGCGAAGTCGTCCTCGCTCAGCTTTGTCCCGTTCAGTCTCGAGTCGAACGAACCCGGTACCGCGACGCGTTTCACTCCCGCTTCCGTGTCCTTGCGCGCCTTGCCCTTCTTGAAGACCCACTGCCCGTCTCTCCGCACCATGTCCTCGCCGAGGATCACACCGCACCAGTCCCATTCGAGGCCCTGGGCCGTGTAGACGCAGCCGATCTGATTGATCCCGTTCTCATGCACGGACCAGATCTTGGAGGGAGGTACCGTCCCGCCCTCACAGAAGCTCGAACTGTCCGCGTTCCAAGGCCGGTGCCAGTCGCCGATGCGTACGTCGGCCTCCAGCCGTTTCTCCTTGCCCAGGGGTTTGGTCCAAGGCCAGCAGAATCCGGCGACCATGCGGGCCGAGGCTCCGGAACGGGCCTCAGTACTGATGATCCGTTCGAGTTCCGCGGGACTTTCCGCCACCTCGACGTGCATCAGCCCGTCGGGGGTCCACGGCTCCGGCGTCTGGCCCGAGAGGCCGAGCACGGCACGCACCCACCGCACGTAGGCGTCGCTGCCCCCGCAGCGCCACTGCTCGCGGAGGTTGTACCGCACAGGATCGATACCCCTGTCCTTCGCGGCCTTTTCGATCAAGTCGACCGTGCCCACCTCGTTGGGCCGCACGGACTGACTCTCGTCGAGGAAGAACAGAGCGAGGCGGGAAGCGTCAAGCAACTCGTCCACTTGCGGCTTCGTGCCCTGCATCTCTTTGGGGAGGTAGCGGTTGGTGGTGCGGTCGCGCAGGCGGTGGGCCTCGTCGCAGATCAGGACGTCCAGAGGCGGGTCAGGAGGTGTGACGAAGTTGCTGAAGTAGGTGAAGGACTCTTTGAACTCCTTGTCCCCATACCCCACATGCTCCTGGATCGCACCGTTGAACGCCCTGCTTCCACTGGCGTACTTGACCGTGCGGTGGGCTGCTTCCAGATCCGCCTTGAGCTGCAGCCCGACCGCACTCTTGCCGGTGCCGGCTCCGCCCGTCACGAGGAACACCGCTCGTCTGTCGTCCGGGACAAGTCCCGGGCGCTCGGGGTCCCCGAGGACCAAGTCGGCTCGCTCCAGGACATCTTCGGCGACCTTCTTCTGCTGACCTCGCAGGGTGAACACCGTGTCCTCACCCTGCGATCGGATCATCGCGTCGAGCAACGGAGTGTTCCGCAGGTTCATGCGGCGCAGGAGCTGCTCGGCCTCTGACTCGGCACCGTCCTCTGCGAAGTGTTTCCGCAGGTCGGTGAGGAGTCTGTGTCGGCTGTCGTTGGTGTATGTGCGCGCATAGGCCCCCGTGGGTGCGTTCACGTCCAGCAGCGGCTTCACCGACTCGTCGGTCGCGTTGTGGAGGTAGGTGAAGCCACCGCACTCGACGGTGACGCCGCTCAGCGGCCCCTTGTCCCCGGTGAAGAGCTCAAAACAGTCACGCAGTTGAAGGGCTGGGTGCCGCTTCGGCCCGTTCCTGTCCATCCCCGGAACCCATACGAGTTCAGCGGTGGCTGCCTCCACTCGGGTCACCATGGACCATCTCTTGAGTTCCACCAACTGGAACGAGGGCAGTCTTGTCTCGGGGTGTCTGCCGACGAGCACCACGTCGATGAGATGGGGCTTGCTGCGGTCCTCGGGTTCGTCGACCGTCGCCGCACACTCGACGATCATCTCCACGTTGCCACGGTCGGCCGCGACCAGATCGTTCGCAAGGTCGATGAGGCTCTCCGCCCAGGCGGAGCGCTCCGAGTCCGAGGCGTCAGCACCTCGAAAGTGTCGCCACCGCGCTGCGAGGTGGGGCACCATGCGCCGTCTTGCGTTCAGATTGAGCAGATCCTGCGCCGATAACTTCAGCAGCAGCATGGACATGTGGTGGTTCCCCCAGGGCACGAGTGACTCGTGCGGGTGGGGGCATGTCCTCGTGGGGAAGCCCGTCGGGCCGCAACCGGTACCAGCGATCATAGGCAGTTCGATCGCTCACGCAGACACGTCCGGGCCGGGGCTTCCACGGTCGGACACAGCAGTTGGCGCAAAAGTTGCGGCGCCGATCCACGCCGTCTCAAGGTTCATATGCCTGATCGACGGTGGCGTTCAGCATATGAGCCGTCAGGCGAACCGCACTGTCACACTGCGGCCACTTCCCGCTCCACACCGACCAGGCTCCGCAGCTTCTCCTGGGTCTCCGGGTCCGTCGAGTACACGACGGTACCGATCATGCCCCTTGTCAGGAGAACTTTGTAGGTGTTGCGGATCAGCCGGTCCACGTCCGTGTCCGGCGTGGCCTTCCTGAACACCGGATCCTTGGACGCCGTACGGTCCGTGACCCAGCGATCACCTCTCCAGACCAGGTCCGGGCCGAGGATGACACCGGACCAGTCGTACTCGAAACCCTGGGCGGTGTAGACGCAGCCGATCTGTCCGAAACCCGCCGGGTCGGTGGCCCACAAGGCCGACGGGGGTGCACCCGAGACGGAACGTTCACCGCGCAGGTTCCACGGGCGGGCCCAGCCGCCGATGACGACATCCAGCGGGAGCGGGTGTCCGGGCTTCGGCTCCGGGGACCAGGGCCAGCAGTAGCCGGCGGACATGCGAGCGCCGTAGCCCTGAGCACGGCGACTCTCCAGGAAGGATTCCACCTCCTGCGGGCTGTCGGCGACCAAGAGCTGCATGCGGTCGTCCGGGTCCCAGGTCACGGGACCGCCCGGCTCCAGGCCGAGAAGCCTCACCACCCACCGCAGATAGGCGTCGCTGCCACCGCAGCGGAACTGGCTCTCCAACGGAACGACATGACAGCGCAGTCCCTTGCGGGCGGCGGCTGCCTCGATCTCGGCAACCGTGCCCATTTCCCCCGGACGCACCACCTGATGTTCATCGAGGAGGAACACAGGAACACGGGCGACGTCGATCAGTTCGTCTATCTGCGGTTTTCCGGTGCGGTGAACGGCTGACGTGTAACGGTTCGCCGAGGTCTCCCGGATGCGGTGGGCTTCGTCGCAGATCAGGACGTCGAGGGCGTTCTTCTCGATGGCCATGAAGCTGTTGAAGTACTTGAAGAGATCCTGCACTTCTCGCTTGCGGGCGCCCGCGACCTTACGCATGGTCTTGGTGAACGACTGGGAACCAGTGGCGTGCAGGGCCGGAACGCCCTGTCGGTACAACTCACCCAGCAGGGAGAGCGCGATGACGCTCTTGCCCGTTCCAGGGCCCCCGGTGACGATCAGAACTTCCTTGTGATCGGACCGCTTCGCCTTGCGCACGGCGTTCAGCACCGTACGGTACGCCACTTGCTGCTCGTCCAGCAGGACGAACTGCTCGCGGTCGCGTACCTCCTGGGCCGCGACAGACATCAGCTGCCTGGACGGCACCGTCCTGCCGCCGAGGAGCTCGTCAGCCACTCGGGTTCCCGGAGCCGTGTCGCTCAGTTTGGTGCGGAGGTGATCGAGGAACTCTCCTCGTCGTTGGGCGGTGAACAGCTGGCCCTGGTCGTCAAGTTCGATCTCACGCAAGCCGCTCACCCCGGCGTCGAGTGCATTGTGCAGGAATGCCACTCCGCTGACGCGCTCCGGGTGTTCGGCTACCGCGCCGCTGAAGTTGACGAGGTACTGGCAATAGCGGCGTACCTGCTCGATGGGGTTGAGGACGAGATGTGTGTACGGCTCGACCCGGCAGAGAACCGGGTCCTCCTCATCGGGCACCGCCTGACTCCACTGCTTCAACTCCACCACAACGTACGACGGGTCACCTGTGACCGGGTGCACGCCCGCGAGCACGACGTCGGCACGTTTGCTGCTCAGCGGCAACGCGTACTCGATCAGGACTTCGACATCGCCAAGACCTGCCTCGTTCAGGACAGCGGTCAACGCCGGAATGCTCCGCTCCCAGGAGTGGACCTCGGACGCACCGGGACCATACCCGTGCGTGTGGACGAACTGCTCGGTGAGATGCAGGAACAACGAATTGTCGAGCGCCATGAGGGCGACCGTTTCAGCGGACCCACGGAACAGCAACGACTTCCCCCAGGCAGCACGAAGTGACTCGTGCGGGTGGGGGCGTGTCCTTCGATACTCCACCGGGATGGAGCGGAAGCCCGTCGGGCCGCGACAACGATGTGATCAAGGGTACCGGGGACGGAACCACGATGGGCTTCCTTACCCGTTGCCGGGGCGGCCGAGCGAGCCCCGTGTGCGTCCCGCTGCCGGGTTCAGGCAGTCCCCGGCACGCCAGCCACCCCGTCGACCAGTTCCGCCAACGCCCCCGCCACCCGGGCGAGCCCCGGCCCCGCCGGGCCGCCCGGTTCGGTCATGTAGGTGTCCCGGCGGATCTCGATCATCAGGGCGCCGACCCGGCGGTCGTCGCCGTAGTACCTCAGCGGGACGTACGTTCCGGCGAAGGGGCTGTTGATGCCTGTGCCGCCGAAGCCGGCGAACGCCCGCTCCGCGTGGGCCAGCAGGGCCGGCGGGGTGTGGAAGGCGTCGTGTCCTAGGCAGACGGGTGGCCGGGGCCCCTCTCCGTGGAGTTCGTAGGGCAGCCGCCGGGTCGGGTAGGAGTGCACGTCGATGATCACGGCCCGGCCGACGGCGTCCAGTCGCCGTGCCACCGCTTCGGTCATGGCGGCGGCGTACGGGTGGAAGTAGCGGTCGAGGAGCTGGTGCTCGACAGAGGCGCCCGGGAGGCCCGTATCTCTGCCGTGGTGCCGGCGGAGCGGGGCGCCGTGCGTCGTGCGGGTGTACACCGCTCCCATGCCCACCGCCCGCATCTCCTCCCGCTCGTCCGGGAAGCGTTCGGGGTCGACGACCAGTCGGGACAGCCGGTTGACGAACTGCCAGGGTCGCCCGGCGCACCGGTCGGCTGCCTCCGCGGCGATCCTGGCGGTGTGCGAGTCGGTGATGTGGTCCAACTCCCGTTCCAGCGCGGCGTCGTCGAGCACGATGGTGCTGCGCGCGTCCGCGGGGACGGTCCGGGAGGAGTGCGGCACGTGCAGGATCACCGGTGACTCGGGAGCGCCCTGCACAACCCGGTACGCCGGCGAACCGCCCTCCATTCAGGCTCCCTTGGTGATGGTCACCGTCACGGAGAGCTCGCCCGCGTTGTCGCCGATACAGCCGTCGTCGGCGTCGTTGATGCGCAGTTCGAGGGTGCCGCCGCTCTTCGCCTCGAAGACCCACCGCTCGCCCACGAGGTGACTCTCCTCGCCCTCCCCGCCCTCGGTGACGCGCCCGAGGAGCGCCCCGAAGGGAGCCGAGTCATTTACCTTGCAGTCCGCCGCGGCGAATGACAGCGCCCTGTCGGTCTCGGCGTCGTAGCCGTTCGGTCCGGTCAGCGGCATCTCGGGGTCGTCCACGGTCCACTGGCCCGAGGTGAAGCGGACGGTGACGGTGTCGCCGGCCTCGATGGGTGTGTCGCCGGCCTGCTGCCAGCCCTGGGCGCTCTGGACCACCGATTCGCTGACGACGGGTGTCGGTGGCAGAGGGGTTCCGACCGGCGAGGAGGCCCCGACCTCCTGCTCCTCGCGGCCCCCCGCCGCGTCGGCCTGCGCCGTCCCGTCGAAGGGCGGGGCCCCGGTGACGAAGAGGCCCAGGCCGGTCCCCACGACGAGGAGCGCGACGGAGGAGACCACCCATCCCAGGACCCGTCTGTCACGCCGGGCCATGTCTCTTCTCATCAGCTCGGACGCGGTCCGGGCGTCGTACCGCGAGGTGGGTGCCGCCTGGTCCACCCACGGGGTGTGCTGGTGGATCCGGGTCTCCGCGTCGGGGGACACCCCTGAAGGGAGCGCCGCCCGGACCGTGGGCGCCGGCAGCGACCGGGGACCCGCGCCTGGCTCCGCGCCGCCCGCCGCGCCTCCCTCGGCGGCGTACCGCAGCGCGGTCGTCGCGTCGGGGAGCGAGAGCCGTTCCTCGGGCGCCTTGCGCAGCAGCGCCTCGACGACCGGCAGCAGGGGACCCAACTGCGGTGACAGGTGGGGCTCGTCGTAGGCCACGGCGTGCAGGGTGGCCACGTTCACCGCCCGGCGGAACGGTGACACCCCGGTGGCGGCGGTCACGAGGGTCGCGGCCAGCGACCACAGGTCCGAAGCGGGCCCGACCTCGCCGCCGTTGATGCGTTCGGGCGCCATGTACTCGGCGGAGCCCGCGAACTCACCGGAGTTGGTGTGCAGTTCACCGTCGTCGAGGACGGCGATACCGAAGTCGGTCAGGACCGCGTTGCCGTTGCGGCGCAGCAGGACGTTGGCCGGCTTGACGTCGCGGTGCAGGGCTCCCACGGCGTGCACGGCGTCCAGCGCGCTGAGCACCTGCGATCCCAGCAAGGCGACCCGCTTCGGCTCCAATGGGCCGTACTGTGCGATGAGTTGGGCGAGTGAGGGGCCGTCGACCAGTTCCATGACGATCCAGAGCCGGTCCTCGGACTCGACCAGGTCGTGGACTCCGACCACGTGCGGGTGCGGCACCCGGGCCACCACGCGCGCCTCCCGCACGGCACGGCGCAGCCACACGCGGTGGTCCTCGTCGCCCTGGGTGAAGACGTGCAGCTCCTTGGCCGCGACATTCCGCGCGAGCAGTTCGTCGTGCGCCCGCCAGACCGTGCCCATGCCGCCTCTGCCGAGCTGACCGGTCAGCCGGTACCGGCCGGCGATCAGACGCCCGGCGCCTCGTGCCGCGTAAGCCGCACCCTGCTGATCATCACTGCCGGACATCACGCCCGCCTCACGCCCCTCCCGATGGCTTCCGTGCCACCGGTTCCATGCATCACTCGAACACCGGCGAGCATAGCGGGGAGAGCGGCGCCCGGTCGTGCCCTGAGTGACGGCAGCGGGGCAAGGACGACAGGGCAGGAAGGACGGACCGGATGTCCCGGACGTCGGGCCCGACGAGCGCATACGCCGCCGGTCACAGTCCGATCGCGGCCCAGACCGTTCGCCGCCGGGGCCGCCCGAGGAGACCTCGGGGAGACCTTGGGGAGACCTCGGGCACGGCCGGTCTCGCCGACCGCCCCGCCCGTGTCGCCCCGCCCGTGTCGCCCCGCCCGTGTCGCCCGGTGGCGGGTCCGGCCGACGTCCGGTACACGACGTACGCGCCGTACACGCCATACACGACGAGGACCGCGGCCATCAGGTCGCAGCCCTCGTCCAGACCGAGGCCTGTCGTGGTTTCGCAGGCGGCTACGACCTTACGGAATCAGCGAGTTGGTCCTCACCATCCTGCGACGGCGACTGCGACTGCGGCTGCGATCCGGCGGGCTCTTCCCGCTCCAGCGCCGTACCCTCCGTGTCCACGTTCGGAAGCACCCGGTTCAGCCGGCGCGGCAGCCACCAGCTGGCCTCGCCGAGGAGTTGCAGGGTCGCCGGGACCAGGAGCATGCGGACCACGAACGCGTCGACCAGTACGCCGACGGTCAGGGCCAGGCCGACCGACGCGACCATGGGGTCACCGCCGCTGAACGCGAAGCCCGCGAACACCGCCGCCATGATGGTCGCCGCGGCGACGACGACGGGGGACGCCTGCCCGAACCCCTTCAGTATCGCCGCCCGGGTGTGCAGTCCCTGCTTGTGCGCCTCGTGCATACGGGAGACCAGGAACACCTGGTAGTCCATGGCGAGGCCGAACAGCACGCCCACCACGATGAGGGGCATCAGACTGGCCAGCGGGCGCGCTTCGTCGAGGCCGACCAGGCCGCCCGCCCAGCCCCACTGGAAGACCGCCACGGTGACTCCGAGGCCCGCCGCCAGGGACATCAGGAACCCGACGGTGGCCAGCAACGGCACCACGACGGAACGGAACACGAGGGTGAGCAGGAGCAGCGAGAGCCCGACCACGCAGATCAGATAGGTGACGAGGCCGGACGAGAGCTGCGAGTCGACGTCCACGTCGACCGCGGTCTGACCGGTCACCGAGACCTTCGCACCCTCCACGTCGTCCATCGCCGTGCGCAGGGCGGTCACCAGGTCGCCGGTACGCGCGTCGGTCGGGCCGTGTTCGGGAGTGACCGCCACGAAGGCGACCTCCGTGCTCTCGGCGGGCTGCACGGGGCTGACGTCGACCACGCCGTCCACCGCGGCGATCTCCTTCGTCGTACCGGCGGCGGTCCGTGCCGCGTCCGCACCCTCGAAGAGCACGATCAGGGGGTTCTGCTCGCCCTCACCGAAGGCGTCGCTCACGGTGTCGTAGGCCGCGCGCTGCGAGCTGGCCGGGTCGGGGCCGCCCGGCGGCTCGAGCTCCGTCTTGAGCGAGAGGGCGGGCAGAGCGAGCAGCACGACGGCGATCAGGGCGCCCAGGATGGTGACGACGGGCCGATTGACCACCAGCAGGGCCCAGCGGCCCAACAGTCCCGACCGGGACTTCGCCTCACGCGGAACCGCGCGCTGAACCGCACGCCGAACCGGGACCGTCGCCGCTGTCCCGTCCCCGCTCACCGCGCCGGCGCTCGGGCGTTCCCTGCGCGGCAGAGCCCTGTGCCCAAGGGTCTTCAGCACCACCGGTACGACGGTGAGCGAGGCGGCCACCGCCACGATCACGGCGAAGGCCGCGCCCAGCCCCATCTCGGTGATGAACGCGATCTGCACGATCGACAGCCCCACCAGTGCGATGACCACGGTGGTGCCGGCCACCACCACGGAGGTGCCGGCGGTGCCGGAGGCGCGGGCCACGGCGGAGGTGACGTCGGCTCCGCGCCGGAGCTCGTCGCGGAACCGCGAAAGGATCAGGAGGGCGTAGTCGATACCGACCGCCAGTCCCAGCATCACCGCGAGGATCAGCGTGGTGGACTGGATGCCCTCACCGGCCGACGACCACGCGAGGATGCCCACGACGCCCACGACGACACCGCCCAGCGCGGTCAGCATGTTCGCACCGGCCGCGGCCAGTGAACCGAAGGTCAGCAGCAGTACGACGAAGGCGACCACGACACCGACGACCTCGGTGATGCCGGCGATCTCGGGCGGTCCGTCTTCGAGGGCGCCGCCGAGCTCGACGGTGTATCCCTCGTCCGTCAGCGCGGTCGACGCCTCACGGATGTCGGCCTCCACGACTGCCTGGTCGGCCTCCAGGTCGACCGTGAGCGTCGAGACGGCGACCGAGCCGTCCTCGGACACGTAGGGGCGGTTCTCGTCGTACGGATCCGCCGCGGACAGTACGTCGGGGATCTCAGCGGCGCGGGACACCGCCCCCGTGACAAGCTTCTTGCCGGCCGGATCGGCGAGGGACGTGCCGTCGGGCGCCTCGACGACCAGCATCAGCTCACCGGACTCCGGGCCGGCCGCCGCGGGGAACGCCTTGTCCATCGTGGCGAGTGCCGTGGTCGACTCCGCGCCCGCGATGCTGAACTCGGCGTCGGAGAACTTGGCTCCGCTGATCGTCAGGAACGTGAAGACCGCGGTCAGCACGATCCACGCGCCGGCTACGACGAGTCGGTGGCCGGCGCTGAACGCGCCGACCCTGGACAGCAATCGAGACATCAGAACTCCTGCGGTCAAGGTCAAGGCCGGACTTGGGCCGCTGGTGCGGACCCGATGCCTCACCTTCCGCCGGAGGGTGCCTCCTGGTCGTCGCGTATCCGCGGTACTGGGCATACCGCGTCCGGTGTATTTTTCGGCCCGCGCGCCGCAGGTTCGCGCGCCGCAGGCCGGGGCATGACCGGCTTGTGCGTCACCGGCCGGGGCATGACCGGCTCGTACGTCACCGGCCGGTCAGCCGCCGGCCGCGTACCGCGGTCAGTCGTCGAGCAGGCCCGCGCGGAGTACGGCGACGACGAGTTGCGCCCGGTCCCCGACGTGCATCTTGCTCATGGCCCGGTTCACATGGGTCTTCACCGTCAGCGGTGAGATGAACAGGCGCTCCGCGATGGTGTCGTTGCTCAGGCCCTGGGCGACCAGTACGGCGATCTCCCGCTCACGGGAGGTCAAGGAGGCGGCCTTGCGCAGGTCCTCGGGGGAGGCCGGTTCGTGCCGCCGGGGCCGGCGTGCCGTGCTCGCGAGATGCCCGACGACGGTGTCCGTCGCGACGGCGGACAGGGACGCGCCTCCGGCGGCGACCCGTTCGACCGACCGCATGAGCTCCTCGTGGTCCGCCGACTTCCCGAGGAAGCCGTTGGCCCCGGCCTGGAGGGCGGCAAGAATGTTCTGGTCGGTGTCGAAGGTGGTCAGCACCAGGATGCCGATGTCCGCGGTGACGGCGTCGGCGCGCAGCTGGGTGATCGCTCCCACCCCGTCGAGCACCGGCATCCGCAGGTCCATCAGGATGACGTCGGGCACGAGGGCCCGCGCCATGTCGACGGCTCGGCGTCCGTCGGCCGCCTCACCGACGACGTCGACACCGTCACCGGTCTCGAGCAGCGCTCGTATCCCGGAGCGGATCATGACCTGGTCGTCGACGACGAGTACGCGTACGACGCTCATGCGGGCGTCTCCTTCGAGTTGTCCGGGATGCGGGGCGCGGCCGCCGGGAGCTGCGCGGTGACCACGAACCCGTCCGGGTCCGGCCCCGCGTGAAAGGTGCCACCCAGCAGGTGGACCCGTTCCTCCATGCCGATCAGGCCGAGGCCGCTGCCTGCGGACGCCGTCTCGCGCGGCACCCATGTGTTGCGGACCGACAGCGTGACGTACCCGTCGACAGGCGCGTCGACGACCACCGTGGCGCCGCCGTCGCCGTACCGCTGCGCGTTGGTCAGCGCTTCCTGGAGCAGACGCTGGGCGGCGGTACGGGCCAGCGGCGCCAGCGCGAGCA
The DNA here is from genome assembly GCF_047444975.1 of Streptomyces sp. CWNU-52B. Taxonomy (NCBI): domain Bacteria; kingdom Bacillati; phylum Actinomycetota; class Actinomycetes; order Kitasatosporales; family Streptomycetaceae; genus Streptomyces; species Streptomyces sp. CWNU-52B. Next base: position 54,921 of record NZ_JBLFJV010000021.1, read on the forward strand.
GATGGTCCAGCCCGTCGGTCCTGACCCGCAGACCGATGCCCTCGAAGCTCTGCAGCAGGTCGTCGATCATGGCGGCGTCGACCGGAGTGGACGAGAGCGGTTCGGGTTCCGACGCGCGCAGGACGCTGAGGATCACTCCCAGCTCCTCCATCACCGACTGGGTGGCCACCTGGACGTCGTCGAGTGCGCGCCCGGCGACCTGGGGCGAGCGCGTGAGGTTCGCCCGCGCGACATTGGTGTGGACGCTGACCACCGCGAGATGATGGGCGACGCTGTCGTGGAGTTCGCGGGCGATGCGCAGTCGCTCCTCCGCGACGTGGCGGGCCACTTCCTCCCGCCTGCGTTCCGCCTCCTGCCGGCGCCGTCCCGCCTCGGCGATCACGTAACGCCGCTGCGCCTGCACCCACTGGCCCACCCCGACCACCGCGACCACGAGGGCGATCAGGCCGAACGCCCCGCCGCCGCTGCCGCCCAGCCACGGAACGTACGTCGCGCACAGCGCGGTGCCCGCGACCACCACACCGGCGGCGACCGCATCGAAGCGGGGTCGCCGCAGCGCGAACAGGAACAGCAGTCCCCCGGCGACCGCCCAGGTGCCCCACGGCGCCGGATCACGCAGTTCGAGGCCGGCCAGCAGCGCGGACACGATCACGGCGAGGGGCGACGCCCGTGCGGCCGACCCGGCACCCACCACTCCCACGGCGAGGATGACCCACAGGGTCGTCGCGTCGCCCTGGTCGCCGACGACCGCGGACACGGCACCCACGGCCAACGCCACCACCACCGCGAGCAGGCCCCCGACCGCCCATCGGTCCGATCGCACCAGTGATCACTCCGTACGCATCCGGGTCCGCCAGTTTCCGAGGAGACTATGGCACGCTGTTCTACAGGACAACGTGCCACAGGGTACGAGCGACTGAGGGGAGACGCGGAGCGGATGGCTGTCGAAGCCGAGCCGGAACCCCGACGGCGCACGGCGAGCGACCAGGTTCAGGCAGCCCTGCTGGAGGCCGCCCAGGACGTGCTCGACCGCGAAGGTCTGCCCCGCGTCACCGTCCGCGCGGTCGCCCGCGAGGCCGACGTCGCGCCCATGGGCGTGTACAACAGGTTCGGCAGCAAGGACGGTCTGCTGCAGGCGCTGGCGGTTCGGGCCCTCAACGATCTCTGGGACGCCGTCACGGTGGACCGCTCCTTGGACGCGGAGGCGCGCTTCCGCCAGGGATGCGCCGGCTACCGGCAGTTCGCGCTGGCACACCCGCAGCGCTATGCGCTCGTCTTCGGCGGCGGCGGACCGGTCGCCCTTACGGGCTCCGAGGCGTCGGTGTACGGCCACGCGGTCTTCGAGGTCCTGATCGAGCTCGTCGAAGGCCTGGCCGGCCGCGACTCGCTCAAGCGGTTCGCCGACTCGGGAGAGGCCGCCCAGATCGTCTGGACCGCCCTGCACGGCGCGGTCCACCTGGAACTGGGGGGAATCGGGCAGGTGTCCGGCTCCCCTGACACCTACGATCGACTGATCGACCTGCTCGTCCGCGACCTGCGCTGATGCGAACGGACGGACGGATCAGACGGATCGCGAGGACGCGTACGTGAGTGGGAGCGGTGACGTCCTGTACGACGTGGAGCGCCGTGTCCTGGCGGGGCTGCCCGTCGGCCGCAAGGGCCCGTCCACAGTCACCGAGCAGACCTTCGAGGACCGGCTCGCCGACCTGGTCGCCGAGTACATCGCGACGGCGGCTGGGCCGGTCGTCGTCGCGGATCCGGAGCGGCGCGTACGCGAACTGGCCGTCGAACACGCCGGGTTCTGGTCCAACCGCCAAGCAGGCGGGCGCGGAACCACAGCTCGTGGGGCAGGCGCCGGCCGAGCTGACCGCGCTCGGCCTGCTCACTCGCACCGCCGACCGTGTGGAGGCCCGCCCAGGTCTCGCCCGGTACGCGGTCGGCAAGACGGTCGTACTCGATACCCGGCACCCCCGCGGACAGCGCCCGCCGCCTTGTACATCTGCGAGAACCCGGCCGTCCTGGCCGGCGCCGCCGACGCCTACGGCAACGCCTGCCCGCTCCTGGTCTGTCTCCAGGGCCAGCCCCCCTCCGCCGCCGCCCTCGCCCTGCTCGGCCTGCTCCACGACAACGGAACCTCCCTCCACCACCACGGCGACTTCGGCTGGGGCGGCCTGCGCACCGACAGTGATCTTCGTGAACTCTCTGACACCGCACACTCCCCACGGCCACAATGTGTGCATGAACGATGACTGGAAGCGACGGATGGAACGGGCTGCGGCTGAACTGCTGCGCCGGGACGACCCGGTGGCCCTGGTCCGCGAGGTCGACGCGCTCAACGCCTCAACCCGCTTTCCCCATGTGTGGCCACGCGGCCCGGTGTTCGGCGTGGCCGCACTCGGTCCCGAACCCGATGCCCGCTGGCGACTGGTGTCCGAGGCGACCGACGGCACCCCGCAGGAGGCCCGGGACGCCCTCAACTCGCTGTTGTGGCTCCGGGCGAAGGACGAGGCCGACACCGTCGCCGAACGCCGCGAACTCCTCGCGGCCGTTCGCCTCCTGGAGTGCGAGCGGATCGACGAGCTCACCGTGCTCGGCAACCGCTACCGTGTCGTACGGGGCGACGAGTACACACGCTGCGGCCTGACCGAGGGTCCTGAGCCGCCCCGCCCCACCGACCCCGAACCGGCCGACCGCTCCTGGGGTCACCAGCCCGGCCGCTCCCGGACCCTGCCCGACATCGGCCATCCGCTCGACGCCCTGCCGGCCGGTCCCACGGAGTATCCCAGCGTCATGGCCGAAGGTACCCGCCAAGGCCTTCGGGACCTCACCTACGAAGGTGAGCACATCCCACCCGCCATGCGTGCCGAGTCCCGGGAGGCGGTCCACCACCACCCCGAACTCGCCCTGCTCCCGGTCGCATTCGGCCTCGTCAAGCGCGCCGGGGCCGGCTGGCGGCCGGCCAGCCGTCTCCAGCCGACCCCGCACGACGCTCGTCGCGTCCTCCACAGCGGCCTGTCCGGGCTCTGGGCCGAGATGTACGACCTGGACGGCGCGACCCGCGACACCTACGCACGCGCCGCGGAGCACCTGGAATCCACACCGAACGTGAACGAGATGACGGTCCGGAGCGATACCTACCGCATCTGCCGCGTCGAACGCATGCTGCGCACCGGCCCCGACGGCCCCGAGCCGCCCCGCCACTCCGACCCGGAGACCACCGAGCCGATGCGGATCCGCCCACTCCTGGACGAGAACGGCGTCATCCAGCCCGAGGACGACCGGACGAGCGCGGGCGGCGACGGGCCGGACGGCAGGCGGCCACACTGAGCCGGCCGTCCGAGCACAGCAGGGCAACGGCCCGGCGGACCAGGCGCCCATGAGGCTAGAGGTCTTTAACGGTTGCGGGTTACGTCGGGGCGTGACGGTTGTCGTGGGCCACGCCACGCCCGAGGGATGAGGTATCCCGATGACGGTGGGCTGATACAGGAAGCCTGGAGGGTCCGTCGAGGCCCTCCCGGGCACCCCGACGAGCACCTCGGTGCATACGTAAGCACCCCGCCACTCCACACCCGGCCCGGCACACCGCCTCTAACGGCCGGTCGGAGGCGGCGGGTCGGCGGGCTCGGCGAGTTGCAGCTGAAGAGCCCGCCGGGCCGCCGACAGATGGTGTTTCATCGCCGCCGCGGCAGCCTCCGGGTTACGGGTGGCGATCGTGGCGAGAATGGCCTCGTGCTCCTTGACGGAGTCGGTCCGCGGGTGGGCCCGGTCCGCGTCGCGGTACTGCTGCATGACGAGGGGGTAAAGCAGGCTGTCGACGAATCTGGTGAGCGTGGCGTGGCGCGCCGTCGCACGGATCTGTTCGTGGAACCTGCGGTTGAGCCTCCAGTACTCGTCACGTCCGCCAGGTACCTGGCACTCCCACATCCGCTCACAGGTCTCGGTCATCGCGGCGATGTCGGCGTCGGTCGCGCGTCGGGCGGCGCTCGCCGCCAGCGCCGTCTCCAGCACCTCGCGGGTCTCCAGGATCTCAAGGGCCTCGTTCACCGAGAACGACCGGGTACGGGCGCTGCGGTGCGCCTCAGCGGTGACGTACCCCTCCTGGGCAAGACGCGCGAGGACGGAACGCAGCGTGCCGCGTGACACTCCCAGACGTGTCGTCAGCTCCGACTCGGTGAGACGTGAGTCCGGTTCGTAGTGACCGGAGAGCAGCAGCGCACGAAGGTCGTTGTACGCCTGCGACGTCCGGTTGGCACTCGAGTCCGCACCACCCTCATTGCCCGGGTCCGTACCCGTGGCTCCCGTAGCTAGCGCCATGGTGTGGTCCTCCAACGTGGGCCCGGATACAGCACACGCGTCGCGTTGTCCGAAATATTGTATAACAACTTCAACCACAGCATGGCGAGAACCGGTGGATGACGCAAGCTACAGAAGCCGCTCTTCGCCTCGAAAGGGACCGGACCCGAAGCGCCACCCGCTTATCGTTGCACAATGTGCGTCTGAGAAGGGGCGGGCGAGACGATCAGGCAGGAGGGTGAGGGTCAGGCTCGGGATGTGGTGAGTCCCGGGTACAGGCGCCGGGCCGTCCCGGCGAAGATCTCCTGCCGGTCCCGCTCCGGCAGCCCTGCGAGGACTTCCTGTGCGAGGGTGAGGAGTTCCGGCAGGGTCTGCTCGGCCGCCGGGCAGTTCGATCCCCAGGCGATCCGCTCCGCTCCGAATGCCTCGACGACCGGTCCGAGGAATTCGGCCGCCCGCTCGCCGGCGTCGCGCAGCTTCTCCAGGTTGCGGTGGGTGAGTTTGAGGTGCAGGCCCGGGTGGGCCGCGAGTTCCGCGACGTCGGCGCCGGCGCGGGCGGGCGAGGCGGCGATGTCGGGGTAGCCGATGTGGTCCAGGAGCACCTTCACTCCGGGGAACCGCTCCAGGAGTTCCACCAGTTGCCGGGTGGCCGGGCCGAGGCGCATCTGGAGGCAGACCGGCAGGTCCAGTTCCCCGGCCTGTTCCCAGAAGGGGAACGTCTCGGGGGCGACGAACCACTCCCCCTGCGTGGGTACGGTGCTGCCGCTGGTGAACAGCCGTACCCCCGCCAGGCCGCCGTCGCCGACCGCGGTCTTGAGGTTCGCGGCGGCGTCCGGACGGAGCGGGTCGACGGTGCCGACGGCGACGAAGCGCTCCGGCCGGCGCCGGCTGCTGTCGAGTACGTACGAGTTGTCGTAGCCGTAGTTCGTGGTGGCCTGGACCAGGACGGCCTGGCCGATGCCGGTCTCGTCCATGCGTCCTGCCATGCCCTCGGCGGTCACCGGCCGGGTCGCGGCCCACTGCGACTGCTTGCCCCCGATCGGGGCCCTGGGGTAGCCGGTCAGGTCCTCGGAGATGATGTGGCAGTGTGCGTCGACGACGTCCACGTGTGGTGCTCCCTTGTCTTCGGTGTGTGCGTCTTCGGTGTGTTCCGTACGGGCCGGCTCAGGCGTCCGGGAAGTCGCCCGCGGCGAACAGTGAGCGCAGGTCGGAGGGGAAGTTCGCGTCGAGCAGACCCTGGTCCTTCGAGAAACGGACCATCGCTTTGAGGCTGGGCTCGTTGGCCTTGATGCCGTAGGGGACGGGGTCGCCACCGATCACGCGCCTCTGACGGGCCAGCCGGGGTACCGCCGACCAGTCGGGCCGGTCGGCGAGGTGCCGGCGCTTGCTCTCCGCGAACGCGGCGTACAGCTTGGCCGGCAGGCCGGGATCGCGCTCCACGAGTTCGGTGCGCACCGCGATCACCGAGTGCAGCGGGTAGACGCCCTTGCGCAGATAGTGGTCCACGGCGAGGGTCGCGGCCTCAGGGAAGAGCGGGTACGGGCCGCCGTCACCTCCGTCACTGCCGGTCTTCGGTTCGGACGCCGCCGCCCAGCCGGCCTTGGGTGCGCCCGCCCGTCCCGTCCCGGCGTTCCCGGTCAGCGCGGCGTCGATCTCCCCGGCACGCAGCAACTCCCCCAGCGAGCGGCCGTCGGTGACCCGCTCGACGTTGGCCGGAGCACGGCCCTCGACGTGGTCGTCGTCATCCACCACCCAGGTGATCGAGTCGATATCGACCCCGTACTCGTCGCGCAGGACACCGCGCACCCACACGCCCGTACTCACCGAGTAGGCGCGCACGCCGACCCGGCGCCCCTCCAGGTCCCGCGGCACCCGGATGCCGGAATGCGCGGCACACTGCACATCGCCGTGGTGGAAGCGCCGGTTGAGGAACACCGGGACCGCCGTCAGTGGTATCCCCTCCTGGCGTGCCATCAGGTAGGACACCGGCGCCAGTTCACACACGTCGAACTCCAGGTCCCGGATCATCCGCCGGTAGGCGCCGATGACCGGCCTGACCTCCACCGGCTCGACCAGGTACCCGTCTGTCACGACGTCACCGTCCAGCAGCGGCTGCGCGTGCGGGAACTCCCCGAGAACCACCGTGAGCTTGTCCATGGCCTGTCCTTTGCTTCTTCTGGTCCTGGTTCTGGTTCTGGTTCTGGTTCGGCTGCCCGTGCCGCGGTCCTCAGCCGCCGAGGCGGGACGGCGGCACACCGAGCGCCGCGCAGGACCGCTCGACGAGTTCGTCGTAGTCCACCGCCCGGGGAATGACACCCTGCTCCAGGGCGTAGACGGCCGCTTTGGCGAAAGCGCCGCGCAGGGCCTCGAAACCCACCGGGTGCAGGGCGACCGGCCCGCCCTCCTCGGCGGCGGTGAGCACCGACCGCATCGCGTCGTACGCGGCGAGAACGGCAGCGGAGTGCTCCGCAGCAGCGGCCTCGGACACGCCGACCACATGGTTGACCGGGATGAACCCCTGGTCCCTCGACCACTGTTCGGCGACCTCGTGGGCGCTGTCGACGGCGGTGCGGATGCGGTCGTCCGCGGGGAGTTCATTGCCCATGATCCCGAAGTCCAGCCGTCCTTCCAGGAAGTCCGTCTGCAACCGGGCCCCTTCCTGCGCCCGGTGCACCCAGAACGGGTCCTCAGCTCCGTCGACATGGCTGCCCTCGTACGTCGTCCAGTCCGCCTTACGCAGGTCGACGCCGTACTGCTCGGTGAGAAACCCGCGCATCCACACACCGGTGGTCTGACTCCAGGAACGGACTCCGACGCTGCGCCCCTCCACCTCCTCGGCCGACAGCTTCCCGAGGGTCACCAAGGTCTGGTGCTGGTGCCTGCCCAGGGTGGTCACGGGCAGCAGCAGCACCGGCTTGCCGTGGGCGAGAGCCTGCAGGACGGTCACGATCGCCACTTCGCACAGGTCCACGACCGACTCGTTCACAAAGCCGCGGGAGGCCTTGTGCACCGGCTTGATGTCGACCCGCTCCGGCTCCGTACCCGATTCACGGACCGCCGACTCCGCGGCTGCCGCGAGATCGTCACGGCCCAGTACCAACTTCATGTCTCTCTCCTGTCGTGTCGACTGGCTCGGTCCATGGGTCTGGCTCGCTCAGACGTCCTCGCCGAACTGGATACGGCGGTAGGGAGTGCTCAGCACCTGACGGGTGATGCGGACGTCGATCACGGTCGGCCGGGGCGAGCGCACGTACTGGGCCAAGGCGTCACGCAGTTCCTGCGGTGTGCGGACCGTGGCTCCGCCGCCGCCCAACGCCTGCGCGACCAGGCCCAGTTCGGGTGTGGGGATCAGCGCCAGGTCCGGGTCAAGACCCTTCGCCTTGGACTTGTGGTACTCGGCGCCAAGGCCCTCGTCGTTCATCACCACGACCAGCAGCGGGATGTCGTACCTGCACGCCGTCTCGAACTCCGGCAGATGCATCAGGAAGCTCGCGTCGCCCTCCACCACGAAGCCGGGCCTGTTGCCGTTCGCGACCATCTGGCCGAGGGCGATCAGCGGGGCCTGGCCGATGGCGCCGAACATGCCGTAGTTGGAGAGCACGTCACGCGAGCGCTGGAAGAGCATGGTGCCGAAGTCGGTCTGGTGACCGCTGCCCAGCACCAGGCCCATCGAGCCGGGGAGTTCCTCGTCGAGGATCCAGATGGCCTCACGCGGGTCGATCAGTCCGGGCTCGCGGACGTACTCCGCCGGCGGCTGGAGCCGTACGGCAAGGCGCTGTTGGACGTCGCCCGTGTGGAAGCCGTCCAGCCGTACGGACCGCTCCTGGAGCACCCGGGTCAGCTCGGTGACGGCGGTCACCGCGTCGGCCTGCAGATAACAGTCGGCCGCCTTGCCGTTGCCCATCACCACGTGCGCGGACGTGTCGATCTGCACGTACTTGGCGTCCGGATAGAGGTAGCCGCTCTCGATGGTGTAGTGGTTCAGGCTGGCGCCCACCGCGATCACGCAGTCGGCCTCCTGGAGCAGTTCCATCGAGGCCTTGTCACCGAACAGTCCCGAGAGACCGACGTGGAACTCGGTGCGGTCGCACAGCCAGTTCTTCGCCTGCAGGGTGGTGGCCAGCAGCGCGCCGGTCCGTTCCTGGAGGGCGAGGATCTCCTCACCGGCGCCCGCGTGGCGCGCGCCCCGGCCCGCGATGATCACCACGCGTTTGGCGTCCTGGATCAGGTCGCAGGCCGCCTGGACCGCGGTCGGGTCGGGCAGCAGCCGGCGCTTCTGGAGGAGGGCGGTGGAGGGCACGTACTCCTCAGGGTCGTCCAGTTCCTCCAGCTGTACGTCGAAGGGCGCGCTGATCATGATCGGCCGGGACTCGGTCCGTGCCAGGTAGAAGGCCTGCCGTACGGCTTCCTGGGCCTGCTCGGCCCGGGATATGTGGATGAACCCGCACTCGATCGCGGCGGCGAAACGCCGCTGGTCGAGGTACTGGGTGGCACTCTCGTCCCCCAAGGGCGTCTCCCCGCAGAAGGCGACCAGCGGAGTGCGGGCCCGGCTCGCCACGATCATCGAGGTCGCCAGTTGCGAGACGCCGGGCCCGCTGGTCGTGGTGAGCACGCCTGGCTGCCCCGCGCCACGGGCCCAGCCGTCCGCCATGCCGAGGCCGGATCCCTCGTGCCGCACCTCGAACAGCCGCACCCCGCGGTCGGCGAGGGCGTTCATCCAGTGCATGTTGGCGTCACCCATCATGCCGAAGACGTCCCTGGTGCCTTCCTTGACGAACGCCTCGGCCAGCGCCTCGTAGACCTTCACTTCTGGGACTCCTTCACCTTGGTCGCGGTGGCCGCCGTGCCGGCCCTGGCCTTCAGAACACCGTCGAGCCGGGAGAAGACCCGTCGCGCGTTGCCTCCGTAGACCGCCTGCCGGTCGGTGTCGCTCAGGCTGTCGATGGAGTCGAGGGTGTATTTGGTGTCGTCGAACCGGCGCCCGGTCTCGGGGTCCACGCTGCGGACGGCGCCGATCATCTCCGATGCGAAGAGGACGTTCCCGGCGGGGATGATGTCCAGGAGCAGCTCCATGCCCCGCTTGTGGTACACGCAGGTGTCGAAGTACACGTTGCGCAGGATCGACTCCTCCAGCGGCGGCCGGCCCTGGTCCTGCATCACTCCGCGGTAGCGGCCCCAGTGGTAGGGGACCGCGCCGCCGCCGTGCGGCAGGATGACCTTGAGCGTCGGGAAGTCCTTGAACAGGTCCGACATGCACAGCTGCATGAACGCGGCGGTGTCACCCGCCAGGTAGTGGGCACAGGTGCCCTGCATCGCGGGGTTCCTCGACATCGCGACATGCACCATCGCGGGGACGTCGAGCTCCACCATCTTCTCGTAGAGCGGGTAGTAGACGCGGTCCGTCAGCGGCGGGGCCTGGTAGAACCCGTCCGACGGGTCCGGGTTGAGCAGACAGCCGACGAAGCCCAACTCCTCGACGCAGCGCTCCAGTTCGGTGACGGAGTTGCGTACCGAGGCGGCCAGGGCGTCGCCCGGGGACTGCGGGAGTTGGCACACCCCCACGAACCGCTCGGGGAAGAGGCCGCACACCCGGGCGATCAGGTCGTTGCTGACCCGGGACCAGTCGAGGCTGGTCCGCTCGTCGCCGTAGTGGTGGGCCATCTTGCCCGCACCCGGCGAGAAGACCGTCAGGTCGGTGCCGCGCTCGGTCTGCAGCTTCAGCTGACCGTTCTCGACGGCGGCGCGGATCTCGTCGTCACCTATGTGCAGTTCGTCGGGCGAGACGCGCGCACCGGACTCCTCGAACGCCCGGATCTGCTTCTCCCGCCACTTGCCCAGCGCGGGGGGTGCCGTGGTGAAGTGGCCATGGCAGTCGATGATCATGAATGCTCCGAAACTCGCGTTGCGGTGGTCTCGTGGTGTGCGAACGGACCGGTTACGTGTCCTCGGCCGCGACGTGGCCGGCTGTGCACCCGTCGGCCGCGGCCCGGCCGGTTACGCGTCGTCAGCCGCGGCCGGTCAGTTCTCGGCCCTTCGTCAGGCCGGGGTAGGTGCGCACCGGCGCCGACATCAGGAAGCGGTAACCGTCGTCGAGCACCCGCTCGACGTTGCCGGCCGTCACATGGGGATGGCCGACGGCCACCCCGCGGGCGGCGCAGATGTCGAGGATCCGCCGCTTGCTCTCCAGGACGCGCGGGTGTTCGTACTGGCGCGGGACTCCCAGCTCCTGGCTCATGTCGCCCTCGCCGATGAGGATCAGTCCGATCCCGGGCACCTGGTCGAGGATGTCCGGCAGGTTCCGGACACCGAGCTGGTCCTCGATCATGAGGCCCACCAGGATCTCGCCGTCCGGGTCCAGCGGCCACACGTCGGCCCTGGCGTAGTACTCGATGTTGGAGATGCCCCAGTAGCGGGTGGCGGCGTGCGGGCCGTCCCCGCGCAGACCGGCGGGCTCGTGGCGGGGGGCGTCGGGCAGCCGCGGGTAGCGGCAGGCGGCGACGGCGTTACGGGCCTCCTCCACCGTGGAGATGTGCGGCCAGACGACACCGAACGCGCCGAGGTCCAGGACCTGCTTGGCATGCCACTGGGCCTTCTCCGCGCCGTTGGCGGGGATACGGACGATCGGCGTGACGGCGGGCGCGAGGCTGTCGGCCTCGAAGACCTGACGTCGATTCAGCAGATACTGCAGGCTGTCCCGGAGCGCGTTGATGTCCCAGGGCTTGTGCTCCATCTCGAACACCACCGCGTCGTAGTCCGAGTTGCTCAGCTCGACCGCGGACGCCGGATCGGCCGCGGAGAAGGTCGCGAAGACGTGCTTCCCCGAACTCAGGGCACCGATCACCTTGTTGAGCCTGGACGCCGTCATCGCCTGCCTCCCTGACCGAGTGCCTCACCGGAGTTGTCCACCGAACGCCGTGTCCCGCGGCTCCCGGACCTCAGCCGCAGCCCGGACCACCAGCCACGCAGGCGGCCCAGCAGTCCGGCCGGTCGAGGTGCTGCCACGAGCGGCTCGGGTGACGTGGCCGTGATGGGGACGGGCTCGGGGGTCGCTGCGCATCGCTGGACCAGTTGGTCGGAGAACTCCTTCGTCATGCGCGAGACCACCGCTCCCGCACCGGATTCGATCAACTTGGCGAGTTTTCCGTTGAGTTTGATCTCGCCGTCGACGTGGATCCGGGAGGTCCCGGGAGCGTCCCCCTCGGCGACACGAAAGGTGGCGTGGGCGTTGAAGCGGGTGGCGCCCTGCCCGTCGCTGCCCCGGGCCGAGAGCCGGCCCTCGTGCGCGGGCTCGTCCAGGTCCAGGGTGATCCGGGCCGCGAACCTGACCCGTATCCCGCCGAACCTGATGGCCAGCGACCCGTCGAAGGACCCGTCCTCGTGCGAAGGCCCCAGTTCGGCGCCGCCGATGCAGCCCACGACCTCCGAGGGGTCGGAGATGACCTCCCAGACACGTCGGGGCGGACTCGGCACGGCTATCTCGTCCGTGATCGATATCAAAGCGGTGACCTCACTCGGCGACAGACATGACGGCATGGAGAGGAAAGGGGGCGGCGGCCACGGCGACTTGACGGCACGGGGCACGGAGCCCTCGGGCAGTGGGCCGGAAAGCCGGCCGGGAAGCGGGCGGGCTACCGCGCCGCGGTGGCGTCCCGTCACTCACGTGGGCATCGAGATTGTTTTACAACTTGCAGATGGAACGTAACACCGTCATCCAATGAGCCGCAAGTACTCCTGATCAAACGGAATAGTTGTCCAACAACTTTGGCAATCAATGTCGTGCCAGCGGGTTGACAAGCCCTGACTGGGCACCTCAGCCTGACAGCGGATGGCCACCGTGACGCATCACCGACATCCCGTACGGGACACCCCCTGACCCGCGGGGCGCCGGGGCTCACGAAGAACCGTCAAGAACCACGAAGCAGCGTGAGCAGCGTGCAGCGGCACGAGTCATGACGCCCGCACGCCATGGGAAAGTGAGCACTCTTGAGCACGTACACCGCAGCGGTACGGGACTACGCGCACACCACCCCGTTGAAGACGGGGCAGCGCGAGATCCGCGACTGCGGCCTCGAATTCGTCGAGGTCGACCCCATCCACAAGGCGTTCGCCCCCATGGTCCGCGAGCTGAGGTTCGACGTGGCCGAGCTGGCGATCGCCACGTATCTGCAGGCCTGGGAACAGGGCAAGGGGATCAGCCTGCTGCCGATCGTCATGAGCGGCCGCCCGCATCACAACACGCTCGCGCAGTTGCCGGACGGCCGGATCCGCCACCCCGCCGAGCTGGTGGGCCGGCGGGTCGGCGTGCGGGCGTACAGCCAGACCACGGGGCTGTGGGTCCGCGGCGTCCTGAAGGAGGACTACGGGGTCGAGGCCGACCGGATCACCTGGGTCACCACGGAGGGCCCGCACGTGGAGGAGTACGTCGAGCCGCCGAACGTGGAGCGGTCCTCCAGCACCCTCAAGGACCTGCTGCACGACGGCGACATCGCCGCCGTGATCGGCGGCGGGAGTGGGCTCGTCCCGGTCGTCCAGGACTGGGAGGAGGCCGAAGCGGCGTGGCTCGGACGGCACGCGACCGTGCCGATCAATCACATGCTCACCGTCCGCACCGACCTGCTGAGGAACGACCCGGAGGCCGTCCGCGGGATCTACGACGCCTTCACCGCGAGCATCGACGACACCAGGACGGACACCTCACGGTCGGTCCGGGAGCGTGCCGTCACCCACGGCCTCGACGACACGCTCCTCGCAGGGGTGCGACTGGCCATCCGGTACGCCCGTGAGCAGCAGCTCATCCGGTCCGCGGTGACGGCCGAGGAGCTGTTCGCCGACTACACGAAGTTCATCCACCCATGACCGCGCTCCGCCCTCCGCAGTCCCCGGCGATCGGTCGCCGGGCTCCGTCAAGCCAATGAGTCTTCACCATCCCACCCTGCGGATTGTTTGACGATCCAGCCGAAGAATCCTTGATAGTGCCTTTTGACGGGCGTACGGTGGCCAAAAGTGTCAGACAGTTCAGGTCAATCCGTCGGTCGAGTCACGCCATCAGCGATCGGGCACCACCGCACTCCCCGGGTTGGGACGCAACAAAGGAGTTGCTTCATGTCCAGCACCTTGTCCGTCGCGGTGAAGTCCTCTCCGCACACGACGTTCCTCGCAGAACCCGGCTTCGGCATCGCCGGGCACGACATCGAGCTCGCGGCTGCCGATCCGATCTACAAGGTGTTCGCCCCGATGGTGCGTGAGCTGCGGTACGACGTCAGCGAGCTGGCGATCGCGACCTTCCTCCAGGCCCATGAGGCCGGCGTGCCCGTCGCGCTGCTGCCGGTGGTGCTCAGTGGCGCCTTCCACCACCACTCCCTCACCCGCTGGCCCGGATCGGCCGAGATCGGCCCATCGGACCTGGCGGGCCGGCGAGTCGGTGTCCGGGCCTACAGCCAGACGACCGGACTGTGGGTCCGCGGCATCCTGCACGAGGAGTTCGGCGTCGACGCCGAGGACGTCACCTGGGTCACCACCGAGGAACCGCACGTCGCGAGCTACGTCAAGCCGCCCAACGTCGAACGCACCACGGGAAAGGTCCTCGACCTGCTGGAGCACGGTGACGTCGTGGCCGCCGTTCTGGGTCCACCGGCACTGGACGGGGCGCAGGGCCCCCTGGTGCCCGTCATTCCGGACTGGCGCGAGGCCGAAGAGGCCTGGGGCGCCCGCCACGGGACGGTTCCGATCAACCACATGCTCACCGTCCGACGGGATCTCCTGGAAGCCGAGCCGGGGGCCGTGTCCGAGCTCTACCAGGCCTTCGGTGCCAGGATCGAAGCACGCAAGACGGCCGAGACCTCCCCCGGCCCCCGTGTGCGCGCCCTGCGGTTCGGGGTGAGCGACGAGCTCGTCGCCGGTCTGCGGACCGCGATCGACTACGCCCTGCAGCAGAACGTGATCCGCACGCCCGTCACCGTGGACGAACTCCTCGGCGACTTCACCCGGCACCTCGGCGAGCGGGCCTGATCACACCCGGCCGTCGCGCCGTCCGTCGCTTCCATCGCTTCCGTCGGTTCCATCGGTTCCGCCGCTTCCGCCGCTTCCGCCAGTACAGCTGCGCCCTTCACCAGTACAGAGGTGCTCATGTTCCACGTCGACACGCACACCCACATCATCTCGCCCGACACCGCCGCCTACCCCGCGGCTCCGCTCGGCGGCCACCGCTCCACCTGGAGCCAGGAACGGCCCACCGACATCGACGGCCTCCTGCGTGCGGCCGACGACGCCGGCGTCGACCGCCTCGTCGTCGTGCAGGCCTCCACGGTCTACGGCTTCGACAACAACTACGTGGCCGACCAGCTCGCCCGGCACGCCGACCGCATCAGCGGAATCTGCTCGGTCGACTTCCTCTCCCCCGACGCCGTCGGCGACCTGCGTCACTGGATCGACGAGCGGGGCTTCTCCGGGGTCCGCATCCGCGCCGCCGACGGGACGACCGCCGTTCCGACCCCCGGCCGAGGGCTCGACGACGAGCGCATGGCGCCGGTCTGGCAGTTCCTCTCCGACCGCCGGGTGCCGGTCTGCATACAGATGCACGCCCAGCACGCCCCTATCCTCGCGGGGCTCCTCCAGCAGTACCCGGGACTCACCGCGGTCCTCGACCACGCGGGGCGGCCTCAACTGGGCGACGACACGCCGCTGTATCCCGACGCCTCAGGAGCCGCCTCAGAAACCGCCCCGGGAGCCACCCCTGGAGTCACCCCGCTCAGCGAGACGGGCCGGGTCTTCATCAAGCTCACCCCGCCGGCCGTCCTACGCGCTCAGCGCGAGGCCGGTTCCGCGGCTCCGCTGCTCCGCGCGCTGGTCGAGGAGTTCGGCCCGGCGCACGTGATGTGGGGCTCCAACTACCCCGCCTCGGCCGGGACGCTGTCCGAGCTGGCCGATCTCGTCAAGGGACAGCTGCCCTCGCTCGACGCCGGGGGCCTGGCGATGATCGCGGGCGGCACAGCCGCCCAGCTGTACGGGCTTGCCCCTGCCGACGCCTCCACCGGCACATCCGACTCCGCATCCAACTCCGCCTCCCGGAGCTAGGCGGTGTCCATGAACCGAGCCCGGCACCGCTCCGTCGTCCTGGCCGCCCTGGGCCTGGTGGTCGCCCTGCTCGCCACCGCGTGCGGCGGCGGTCCGCCTCCCGATCCGAAGGCCAAGGACCTGGACTCCCTGTACCAGGAGGCCAAGGCCGAGGGAGAGGTCATCTGGTTCACGCCGAAACCGCAGTCACAGATGCGGCCGGCCATCGACGCCTTCAAGAAGAAGTACCCCGGGATCAAGGTCAAGTACACGAACAAGAAGGCCCCTGACCTCGTCACCCAGCTCAATGTCGAACAAGCGGCGAACCGGGTCAGCTTCGACGTCTCCAACGCCGGCGGGCTGACCGTGCTGCCGTCGCTGGACATGGCGGCGAAGGTGGACTGGGCCGACTACGGGGTGCCCGCCGACCAGGTCTTCGCCGACAACTTCGTCTACGTCTGGGCCGTACCGAAGGTCTGGGCGTACAACACCGACGCCGTCCCCGAGAAGGACGTACCCGCGAGCTGGAACGACCTGCTCGACTCGCGGTGGAAGGGGGGCAAACTGACCGTCGAGTCACGTGGTTCCTTCATGACCGCGTGGGCTCAGGCCCCGTCCCTCGGCGCCGACGCCGGACTCGCCTACGCCTCGCGGCTGGCCGAGCTGAGCCCGCACTACACCGAGAACACCACACAGGCCCACACCAACATCGTCTCCGGCCAGACACCGGTGGGCACCGACCTGATCAACCTCGTACTGGACGACCAGGCCAAGGGCGCGCCGGTCGCCGTCGCACCGATCGGCCCCACCAACGCCAACAAGTCCTACCTCTTCGCGCCCAAGGGCTCGCCCCACCCGGCGGCGGGCCGGCTCCTGACCGCCTTCCTCGCCTCCGAAGAGGGCCAGGCCGCCCTGGTCGACACCTACAACTCGGTCATCCCCACCGACACCGACTGCACGGACGCCGCCACCAACCGCGTCATCGGCGCCCTGTGCAAGGCCGGCATCAAGTGGTTCAGCGAAACCGACGTCAAGCAGTACACGCAGTTCTCAGCCTTCTTCCCCAAGGTCGAAGACGCCTTGGGCACCGACGTCGACTGAAGGCCTTCACCGGCGCACCTCTGCCTGCGACCGGCAACCACAGGCAGGCAGAGAACTCGTCCGCTCACCCTTGGAGACTTCAGCGATGCAGTCTGGCACCCAGCCCTCCGCCGGTGTACGCCCTGACCACCCGGGCCCCGTCGAGGCCGACGCAGCCGACGTGACCGCCGTACACCCCGGACGCCGGGACCGCGTCCTGGGTGGCATCAACATCGCCATCGGCGCCGTCCTCGCCTATCTCGTCATCTTCCCCTTGGGCATGCTGGTCTACAGCAGCCTCAAGGACAGCGAGTTCAAACTGCCCTTCCAGATATCCGGGTTCTCGCTCGCCAACTTCACCCAGATCTTCACCTCCGAGCGGCTGCTCGAAGTCACGCTCAACTCGCTGTTCTTCGTGGTCGGCACCGTGGTGCTGGCCCTGGTCATCAGCGTCAGCCTCGCCTATCTCTTCGAGCGGACCGACATCCCCGGGCGCCGTGTCCTCGCACCGAGCACGCTGGCTCCCATGGCCGTGCCGGCCACGGTCATGGCAGTGGCGTGGGTCCTGGCGGCCAACCCGGCCAACGGTCCGATCGCCCTCGCCATCGAGCGGACCCTCGGATTCACGATCAACATCTACTCGCTGCCCGGCATGATCCTGGTGGCCGGCATCTTCGGCGTACCGGGCATGTACATCATGCTCGCGCCGACGTTCGCCCGGCTCAACCTGGAGTTCGAGGAGGCCGCAGCCACCTCGGGAGCCGGCTGGTGGACACGGACACGCAAGGTGGTCCTGCCGCTCACCCTGCCGGGCATCTCCGCGGCGAGCATGCTGCTGGTCGTCATCGCGCTGGAGGAGTTCGCCATCCCGGCGATGCTCGGGATGCCGAACCAGATCTATGTGTTCAGCAGTTACGTCCAGGCCGCGCTGCAGCCGCCGTCGGGGCTGCCCAACTACGGCCGGGCCAGCGCGTACGGCATTCTGCTGGTCCTGCTGTCCCTCGTGATGATCGCCGTCTACCGGCGCCAGACCCGCGAGGCACACCGCTTCCGGGTGGTGGGCGGCAAGGGCTACCGGGCCACGCCGGTGCAGCTGGGGCGGTGGCGCGTCCCGATCGTCACCGTCGTGGCGCTGTACGTGCTCGTCGCGATCGTCGTACCCATCCTGACCCTGGTCTGGACGAGCCTGACCCCGTTCCTGCAGCCGATCAGCGTCGACAGCCTGGACGGGCTCAGCCTGGCCAACTACACGTCGATCTTCGCCGACCCGAATCTGAGCCACGCGCTCGTCAACACGCTCGTCATCAGCCTGCTCACGGCGACCCTGACCGCCGCCTTCGGCACCTGGCTGGCGCTGGCCTCCGCACGCGGCGGGCGCACCGGCCGGGTGCTCTTCGACCTGTCGTTCCTGGTCTTCGCCATCCCCAGCATCGTCCTGGGCATGGCGGTGCTGTTCCTCTACCTGTACCTGCCCATCCCCGTGTACGGCACGGTGTGGATCATCGTCATCGCGCTCACCACCCGCTACATCCCGCGTGGCTCACGCATGATCCAGACCTCTCTGCTGCAGCTCGACCCCGGCCTCGAAGAGGTGGGCCGTGTCTCGGGGGCGACGAACACCACCGTGATGCGCCGGGTGGTACTGCCCCTCCTCGCGCCCGCCGTGTCGCGGACCTGGCTGTGGGTGTTCGCCAACGCGCTGGGGGAGCTGCCCATCGCGCTGCTGCTGTCCAGCTCCGACAACCGCACGGTCGTCGTACTGCTGTGGGACATGATCGGCGAGAGCGCGAACTATCCCGAGGCCAGTGCCCTCGCCGTACTGCTGCTCGCCCTCTCCTCCGTCTCGGTCTGGTGGGTCAACCGTCGCGGCTTCCAACAACACATGTGAGGTGTCCTGACCGTGCAGAACCTCGTCTCCTCCGACCGTTCCCCCGACCATTCCTCCGGCTCCTGCGTCGACTACTCCGTCGAGATCTCCGGCCTGGAGAAGCGATACACCCCCCAGCGCGGAGGGGAAGTGAGCCGCGGCATCGAAGATGTCAGCTTCACCGTCCCGCACAACAAGTTCTTCACGCTGCTGGGGCCCAGTGGTTGCGGCAAGACGACCACCCTGCGCTGTCTCGCCGGGCTGGAGACAGCCGATCACGGTGAGATCTCGATGAACGGCAGGACGGTCTTCTCCGCCGCGGACCGCCGTGATGTCTCTCCCGACGCCCGGCCGATCGCGATGGTGCCGCAGTCCTACGGGATCTGGCCGCACATGAAGGTCTTCGACAACGCCGCGTTCCCCCTCCGGTACGGCCGCACCACCTATCCGCGGGACCAGACACGACAGCGTGTCCTCGGCATGCTCGAACAGGTGGGACTGTCCGAGTACGCCGACCGGTGGCCCACCCAGCTCAGTGGTGGCCAGCAGCAGCGGCTGGCACTGGCCAGGGCCCTGCTCTGCGAACCGGAGGTCCTGCTCCTCGACGAACCGCTGTCCAACCTGGACGCCAAGCTGCGCTCACAACTGCGCGCCGAACTACGGGCGTTCCAGCTGAAGTTCGGCGTCACCACGATCTACGTGACGCACGACCAGGGTGAGGCCCTGGCGATGTCCGACACGATCGTCGTCATGAACCAGGGCCGGATCGAGCAGATCGGATCGCCGAGCGAGATCTACGATTCGCCGGCCTCGCGGTTCGTCGCCGACTTCGTCGGCAGCGCCAATCTGATCCCCGGCGTGACGGAAGAAGCGGTGGGCGCCGGTGACCGCGCGATCGACGCGAAGACCGCGGTGGGGGTGGTGCGGTGCGAGCGCTTCACCACTCCCCCGGTACTCCCCGCCGCCGGGCAGGAGTTGTCCGTCTGCATCCGGCCCGAGAACATCCGCGTCACCCCCGGGGCGCCGGACACCGAGGGTCCGAATCGGTTCACCGCGCGCATCACGTCCAGCGAATACCTCGGTGACCGCCAAGAAGTGGTCGTCGCCGTGGGCGACATCGTGCTCCGCGCGCACGCCGACGCGCACCTCGACGCCCGTCCGGGCGACGAGGTGACCGTGGTACTGGACCCCGCGTGGGCCATCGCGCTGTGGTACTGACCAAGGGCGTAGGGACCCCCGGACGGGTCGTTCGAGCGTCATGCGCTCGCAGGCCGCCCGGAGGTCCCCCGGCTTCACGCCACCGCGCCGTCGACGACGGTCGTGGCCATCACCTCTGTCTCTGCCTTCCTGGTCTGCGGCGCTCCTGATCAGTCCGGCAGCGCGAAGACGATCAGCGCGTCCCCGTGGCCCGCGCCGAGCATGCCGGGGATGATGCCCTCGAGCCAGCCACCCCAGCCGACCGGCACGGCGACGTACTGCTTGCCGTCGATGCTGTAGGTCATCGCGCTGCCGTGGTGGCCGCTGCCGCACTGGAACTTCCACAACTCGTCGCCGGTGCGGGCGTCGAGCGCGATGAACTCACCCGCCGGAGTACCGGAGAACACCAGGTCCCCCGCGGTGGCGAGGACCGACGAGGCCATCGGGTGCTGGTTGCGCCAGCGCCACTTCTCCTCGCCGTGGGAGTCGAACGCGCTGACCGACCCGGCCATGTTGTCGATGTCCACCTGCACGGCGGCACCCCAGTACGGCATGCCTTCCTTGAACTCACGGCGCCGCCGGGTGGCGGTGGCTCCCACGTCGGCGACCGGCACGTAGAACATGTCGGTGCGCGGGCTGTACGCCGCGTGCGTCCACTCCTTCGCGCCCGCCGGGCCGGGGTAGAAGTGGACGGGCTCGCCCTCCTTGTCCGGGTACTTGCGGGGCGTCACCCTGCCGTCACGGGTGATGGTGCCCCAGTCGATCCGGTCGACGAACGGGGTGACGTGCTGCAACTGGCCGTTGGTGCGGTCCAGCACGAAGAAGTAACCGTTCTTGTCGAAGTGAGCGAGCAGCTTCTTCCCGTCCCGCTCGAACAGGATCATCTCCATCGTGGAGTCGTAGTCCCAGAGGTCGTGCGGGGTGAACTGGTAGTGCCAGACGATCCGGCCGGAGTCCACGTCCACCGCGACGACGCAGTCGGTGTAGAGGTTGTCGCCCTCACGGACCTCACCGTCGAAGTCGGGCGCCGGGTTGCCGGTGCCCGCGTAGTACAGGTTCGTCTCCGGGTCGTAGCTCCCGGTGACCCAGTGGTTCGCGCCGCCCCGCGCCCAGGCCTCACCGTCGGCGGGCCAGGTCTCGGAGCCCGGCTCGCCGGGCTTGGGCACGGTGTAGCAGCGCCAACGGTGCTCGCCGGTCTCCAGGTCCCAGCAGTCGATGTGGCCACGCACGCCGAACTCGCCGCCGGAGCTGCCGGTGATGAGCGTGTCCTTGACGACCAGCGGAGCGAGGGTGGCACTCTCGCCGGCGCGCACGTCCCCGGTGGTCTTCTCCCAGACCTTCTTGCCGTTGGTGGCGTCCAGGGCCAGCAGGTGGGCGTTCGGGGTGACGAAGTAGACCTTGCCGCCCGCCACCGCGCAGCCGCGATTGACGTTCCCACAGCAGAGTGAGACGTCGAACGGCACCGCGTGCTTGTATCGCCAGAGCTGCTCGCCGGTCTTCGCGTCCAGAGCCCAGAACCAGCCGTCCCAGCCGGTGACGTACATGACGCCGTCCACGACGATGGGGCAGGCCTCGAACGCGTAGGTCGACGCACCCGCGATCTGGCCCGAGGCGCCTGCCTGGAAGATCCAGGCGGGCCCGATGCGTTTGACGTTCTCCGTGTTGATCTGGTCCAGCAGGCTGTACCGCTTGCCGTCGTAGTCGCCGTAGTAGGTGAGCCAGTTCTCAGATTCCGCACGCGCGTTGAGGAGGCGCTTGTAGTTGACGTTGTTGGCCACTGCGGGCGCGGTGCCGGAGGCGGCGCTGAGCGCTC
This sequence comes from Streptomyces sp. CWNU-52B, assembly GCF_047444975.1. Lineage (NCBI taxonomy): Bacteria > Bacillati > Actinomycetota > Actinomycetes > Kitasatosporales > Streptomycetaceae > Streptomyces > Streptomyces sp. CWNU-52B. Next base: position 76,223 of record NZ_JBLFJV010000021.1, read on the forward strand.
CGTGGTCGATCGCCTCACCCGCGTCCACGTACTCGACTGTCATGGGTTCGTTCCTCTCTACCGGCGCGGCTGGTCGGGACGGTCGAGTCGGGCCTCCGGAGGCACCTCTCCGAGCACGACGATGGCGGCGGTCAGGCCACGGCCCTCGTCGTTGCCGCCCGGCGAGCTGTACCAGTAGTAGCCAGGGCCGTCCAGGTTGAGCTTCGCCCGGCCCTTCGAGTGGTTCAGCAGCCAGATGAACTTCTTGTCGCCGTTGCTCGGCAGCAGGCAGGCGTGCGTGTTCTTGTCGTCGTTGATGACCGTCAGCTCGACATCACCACCGTGCGGCAGGACCAGGATCGCGGGATCCCAGGCGATCTCGTCCTCCTTGATCCGGATCGTCGCCTCCATCGTTCCGTCGGCTCGCTCCGTGGCCCTCGCGATGCTTCCGGTTCCGAGGACGCGACCGATCGCTGCCTGGTTCTGTGCGTCCAATCCGAGTTCGTTCAGCAAATCAGCGCGTTCCTGAACTGCCCCCATTGGACTTCACCTCCTCATGTTGAAGACCCTGTCATCCCGTCAGGTGGTTCGCCTTTAGTTCGTCGCGCATACGACAGCACATGCCGAATCGAGGAAATTCGAGCCGCCGACACAACCGGAATTCCAATGGACCGGGCATCAATAGGCAATCAATGTCCCGCAACGAGACTGGACACTACGCTCAGCACGACCACCCCGAAAGGGGGGACCGCCGGTCCGGCCCGCGACACCGTTCGCACGGTGTGACCTACCGCTCGGACCGGAATAGGAACCACAGAACATCCACCGGACAGCGTGCTGTGCCCCGTCCGAGCCGGCGGGGTGGTCGGGCCGGACGGTCAAGCCAGGTCGAACCGGTCGAGGTTCATGACCTTGTTCCAGGCCGCCACGAAGTCGCGCACGAACCTCTCTCCGGCGTCATCGCTCGCATAGACCTCCGCCAGCGCACGCAGCTCGGAATTCGACCCGAAGACGAGGTCGACCCGGCCCGCGGTCCACCTGATCTCACCGCTTCGCCGGTCACGGCCCTCGAAGGTCTTCGGGACCGCGCCGTTCGCCGCGTTCGCCACCCACTGCGTATTCATGTCGAGCAGGTTGACGAAGAAGTCATTGGTCAACGACCCCGGCGTCTCGGTGAACACGCCCAGCGGAGACTGCCCGTGGTTGGCGCCCAGGACGCGCAGCCCGCCGACGAGGACGGTCATCTCGGCGGCGCTCAGCGTCAGTTGGTCGGCGCGCTCGACCAGCAGGTACTCCGCCGGTAGCCGGTTGTCCTCTCCGACGTAGTTGCGGAACCCGTCCGCGGCCGGCTCCAGCGCGGCGAACGACTCCGCGTCGGTCCACTCCTGCGTGGCGTCGGTACGGCCCGGGGTGAACGGCACCTGGATCTCGTGCCCGGCCTCGGCGGCGGCGCGTTCCACGGCGGCGCATCCGCCGAGCACGACGAGATCGGCCAGCGAGACCCTCCTGCCCGTGCGCTGCTCGGCGTTGAACCGCTCCTGGATCCCTTCCAGGGTGCTCACCACGGTCGTGACCGTATCCGGGCCGTTTGCGTCCCAGCCGCGCTGTGGCTCCAGCCGGATACGCGCTCCGTTCGCCCCGCCACGCCTGTCGCTGCCGCGGAACGTCGAGGCCGACGCCCAGGCCGTGAGCACCAGTCGGGACACCGGCAGTCCTGAGGCGAGGATCCGGTTCTTGAGCTCGGCGACGTCGGCGGCGTCGACCAGCTCGCCGTCCACCTCGGGCACCGGGTCCTGCCAGATCAGCCGCTCGGCGGGGACCAGCGGCCCCAGGTAGCGCTGGATCGGGCCCATGTCGATGTGCGTGAGCTTGAACCAGGCGCGGGCGAACGCGTCCGCCAGCCGGTCCGGGTGCTCCAGGAAGTGCCGGGCGACGGGCCCATAGACAGGGTCCTCGCGCAGCGCGAGGTCCGTCGTGAGCATCCTCGGGGTGTGGGTCTTCGACGGGTCGTGAGGATCCGGCACGGTGCCTCGTCCTTCGCCGTCGCCGGGAACCCACTGCCACAGACCGGCGGGGCTGAGCTCGACGTCCCACGTGTAGGCGAACAGGGTCTCGAGAAAGGTGTTGTCCCACGTGGTGGGGGTGGGAGTCCAGATGCCCTCAAGGCCGCTGGAGATCGTGTCGGGGCCCTTGCCGGTGCCGTGGCTGCTCCGCCAGCCCAGTCCCTGGTCCTCGACGGGGGCGCCTTCGGGCCCGGCGGCGAGGTGGCGGCCCGGGTCGGCCGCGCCGTGCGTCTTGCCGAACGTGTGCCCGCCCGCGATCAGCGCGACGGTCTCCTCGTCGTTCATCCCCATGCGCCCGAACGTGGTGCGGATGGCGCGGCCGGCCGCCACGGGGTCCGGCAGGGTACCCGGGCCCTGCGGGTCGACGTAGATGAGGCCCATCTCATCGGCGGCCAGCGGTTCCTCCAGGTCCCGGACACCGGTGTGGCGCTCGTCGGCGAGCCAGGTGCGCTCCGGGCCCCAGTAGGCGTCCTCGTCGGACTCCCAGGCGTCCTCCCGGCCGCCCGCGAAGCCGAAGGTCCGCAGGCCCATCGTCTCCAGCGCACGGTTGCCCGCGAACACCATCAGGTCGGCCCAGGAGATCGTGCGGCCGTACTTCCGCTTCACCGGCCACAGCAATCGGCGCGCCTTGTCGAGGTTGCGGTTGTCCGGCCAGCTGTTGGTGGGCGCGAAGCGCTGCATCCCCCTGCTCGCACCGCCCCGGCCGTCGCCGACGCGGTACGTGCCGGCGCAGTGCCACGCCATCCGGAGCACGAGCGGTCCGTAGTGGCCGAAGTCGGCGGGCCACCAGTCCTGCGAGGTGGTCAGCGTCTCGTCGATGTCGTGTGCCAGGGTGTCCAGGTCGATGGTCCGGAATGCGGCGGCGTAGTCGAACTCCTCGCCCAGCACGCCGGTCGCGGACTGATGCCTGGCCAGCATCCTCAGGTCGAGCCGGTCGGGCCACCAGTCACGGCTGTCCCCGCCGGCCGCCGGGTGACGACGGCGGCCGGCCGCACGGCGGGTGCCCAGGACCTGGTCGTACGTCCTGCTGACGACGACGGCGTCGGGGTTCTCCGGCATGGCAGCTCCTTCCGGGGCCTCGAAGCGATGTGCGGCGCGGCGCTCAAGTCACCGGCGATGTCGAGCCGGTCGAGGTTGTCAGTGTCCTCGGGCCACCCAGTCCAGCAGGTGCGGTGCCTCGGCGCCGATCCAGGTCGCCTCGCCGTGCCCGGTGCGCACCTCGACCTCCGGCGGCAGGGTGAGCAGCCGGTCCCGGACCGACTCGATGATCGTGTCGAACGAGGAGAACGACCGTCCGGTGGCGCCGGGACCGCCGGAGAAGAGCGTGTCCCCGCTGAAGAGTGTGCCCAGCTCGGGGGCGTACAGACAGGTCGACCCCGGCGAGTGCCCCGGCGTGTGCAGCGCGCGCAGCTCGACTCCGCCGGCGCGTAGCACGTCGCCGTCGGCCAGCGCCCGGTCCGGTGTGCGCTCCTGCCAGGTCATCTCCCACAGCGGCGCCTCGGCCGGGTGCAGCACGATCGGCGCACCGTACCGATCGGCCAGCGCGGGTGCCTGGTTGACGTGGTCGTCGTGTGCGTGGGTGCACACCACCGCGACCACCCGCCGGTCCCCCACCGCCGCCGCGATCGCGTCCGCGTCGTGGGCGGCGTCGATCACCAGCACTTCGACGTCGTCACCGACGATCCAGACGTTGTTGCTCACCTCCCAGACCCCGCCGTCCAGCGAGAACGTCCCGTTGGTCACGACGCGTTCGACCGCCGACCCGTGACGGTGGACTTCGCGCCGGTTCACAGCACCACCACCGAGCGCAGTACCTCGCCCCGCTCCATCCGGTGGAACGCCCCCTCGATCTCGTCGAGCCCGATGGTCTCGGAGACGAACCTCTCCAGCGGCGGTCGGCCCCGCGGGTGCAGGTCGATCAGCCTGGGGAGGTCCCGGCTGGGCAGGCAGTCGCCGTACCAGGACGACTTGGTCGCCTCGACGGCGTCGCGCCGCTGGGAGTCGGCCGTGTGGGTGGCGTCGGCCGGCCGGGCGCCGGCGATCGCCGCATCGCCGACCCCGCCGCAGCCGATCACCGCGACGGACGCGCCCGGCCGCACCCGGCCGGTGTTCACGGCCGCGCCGATCCCGGCCGTCACGCCGCAGCCGAGCAGCCCGGCCACCTCCGACTCGGCCGCCGGGTCGGCCTTCGTGCACTGTCCGGCGGCCACCAGCGTCTTCTCCGCGAAGGCCCCGATGCCCAGGGCCGGGCTCAGTGGCTGCCCGGAGGCCAGGGTCATCGGCTGCCCGGCGTTGTGCGTGCTGAAGCAGGACCACGGCTCGCCCCGCGCCGACCTGGTGGAGTCGGTCGGCGACGGGGTGAGCGACCTGTCGCCCGGGTCGACCGCCTCGTGGCCGAGCAGGAACGGGAAGTCGTCGTCGATCCCGCCCTCCCGGTAGTGCGGAGCGGTGTGACAGACCCCGCAGGCCCGCACCGCCACCACTGCCTCGCCCGGCCCCGGGTCCGGAACCGTGATCGTCTCCACCGACACGGGCTTGCCCCTGCTGTGCGGGACCACTGCGCGTACCTGCTGGGCCATTTCCCCACTCCTTGGTCGGTCGTGTCCGTTCGATCCGTCAGACGACTCGATCCGTCATGCGTCCGTCGGGCGGCGCCTCCACCGCCCGCTCCGCGCCGAGGCGAGCCATGCGGCGGGGCGAGGTACTCCTCGCCGCGACCGCCACCCGGCCGGCCCGGCCCTCCGCCGGCCGCCGGTGTCCCCGGCCCGGCGGGCACGCGCCACCACCGGCCCGATCACCCGGGCCACCGCCGCGACATCCTCGGCGGTGGAGGTACGGCCGAGGGAGAACCGCAGCGAACCGCGCGCGGTGACCTCGTCGACTCCCATGGCCAGCAGGACGTGGCTGGGCCGGGCCACCCCGGCGGTGCACGCCGAACCGGTGGAGCACTCGATGCCCTGCGCGTCCAGGAGCATGACCAGGTCGTCGCCCTCGCACCCGGGGAAGGACAGATGGACGTTGCCGGGCAGCCGGGACGGCCCGCCGTGGATCATGTGTTGCCCCCGGTCGCCGTGGAGCACCGCGTCCGGGACCGCGTCCAGCACGCGGCGGACCAACTGGTCACGCAGGTCGGCCAGTTCACGGGCCAGGCGGGGCGCCTCGGCGACGGCGTGCCGGACTGCCACCGCCAGGCCGATCACCGCCGGCACGTTCGGGGTCCCGGAGCGCAGGTCACGCTCGTGGCCTCCGCCGTGCGACAACAGCGTGCACTCCAGCCCCCGGCGCAGCAGCAGCGCGCCCTGGCCGTACGGGCCGCCCAGTTTGTGCCCGGTCAGGGTCAGCGCGTCCGCGCCGCAAGCGGCGAAGTCGACCGGCAGCACGCCGACCGCCTGCACCGCGTCGGTGTGCAGCGGTACTCCGAACCGGCGCGCGATCACGCCCAGTTCGCCGACGGGGTTCACCGTGCCGACTTCGTTGTTCGCCCACATCACGCTGACCAGCGCGGTGCGCTCGGGGGCACGGGCGAGCGCCTCGCGCAACGTCTCCGGGCGCACCCGGCCCACCGCGTCGACGGGCAGCAGCTCCACCTCGGCGCCCTCGTGCTGAGCGAGCCACCCGGCGGCATCGAGCACGGCGTGGTGCTCGGTGGCCGAGACCAGGACGCGTCTCCGGCGCGGATCGGCGTTCCGCCGCGCCCAATAGATGCCCTTGACCGCCTGGTTGTCACCCTCGGTACCGCCGCCGGTGAACACCACCTCGGACGGCCCGGCCCGCAGAGCCGCGGCGATCGACCGGCGGGACTCCTCGACCGCGCGGCGGGCCGCCCGGCCGGAGGAGTGCGACGACGCGGCGTTCCCGGTGCGCGACAGCGCCTCACTCATCGCCGTCACCACGTCGGGCAGCATCGGCGTGGTGGCCGCGTGGTCCACGTACGTCATGTCGTCCGCCGAACCCATTGCGCTGAAGTCCTGCGGCCTGGGAGATCATCGCGCATACCTGGGACATTCGATCGCGGAAAGAATGGCCGGGTGATCGTCACTCATTTCATCGAGGGTTTCTTTCAAGGGTTTCTTCGGACTTGAAAGGTTTCTCCGGACTTGCAGGCCGGCCGAGCGTCCCCTCGGACACGTGCGCCGAGGCGGCGGAGCCGAACGAATCGAGGCTAGATACTCGTGCGCGTATCACGTGATCCGCAACTGCTCAGCCTCCAACGGCGCCGATCGGGGCTTGAACGGTAGCCATTGACGAACGAACGGCAGGGGCCTGGAAGATATGCACGGGCACTCTTGTGGGTGCGTTATCGGCTGCGTACAGTACGAGCCCGATGGCGCCCCTGGCCACTCGCCTCGACCGCCCGGATCAGCCCGACCGGAGTGACGTAATGGTCGGTGACGGGCTATGCGGAGGCGCCACCGGATCTCAGGCTCTTCGGGTCCGGTGCCGTCACCGGGTACGCGCAAGGGGCGGGCCCGAGCCTGCACATTCCTCCGTCATGAGATCGACCGAGAGGAGGTAAGCGAATGGCATCGTGGGAGACGCCCGAATTCGAGGAAATCGGCTGCGGAGCCGAGGTCACCATGTATTACTTCGCCGAGGCGGACGACTAGTCGGTCCGGCCGGTCGGACGCACAGCTGGTCGGTCGGGCGGCTCCGGATCCACGCGCCCGGCGCCCCCGGCCTCCAGCACCAGGCGACATCGCATCGGACCGTCCAGATCGACCCAGGAGCGGAAGAAGGACCAGGATGTGGCTGCGGGTGCTGGGTTCGGCGGCGGGCGGCGGGTTTCCGCAGTGGAACTGCGGCTGCCCGGGATGCCGCGCGGTACGGGACGGTTCTCGGCCCTGCCGGCCCCGCACCCAGTCCTCCCTCGCCGTGAGCCCCGATCACCAGCGGTGGTTCCTCCTCAACGCCTCCCCTGACGTCCACGCCCACATCGAGTCCCTGCCGGCCCCGCGACGGGGCGAGGGCCGGACGACGCCGCTGGCAGCGGTACTGCTCACCGACGCCGAACTCGATCACACACTCGGCCTGCTGCTCCTGCGCGAGGGACGGGCCCTCGAAGTGCACGCCACTCAAGCGGTGCACGAGGCGTTGTACGACGGGACGTCGTTGCTCCGCACCTTGGAGCGCTACTGCGCGGTCGAGTGGCGAACGGTCGTTCCAGGAGCCGACGTGTCCCTGGGGGACGGCCTCAGCTACCGGGCCTTCGACGTACCCACGACCAAGCAGGCGCGCTTCGGACCCACGAACGGGCCGGGCCGGGTGGTGGGTTACCGCCTGACGGACGAGCGCGGCGGCCGGTCAGCGGTGTATCTCCCGGGGCTGCAGCAGCTCACCCCGGCGGTACGCGCGCAGTTGGACGACTGCGCGTGTCTGCTCGTCGACGGGACCTGCTGGCACGACGACGAGCTGATCCGGCTCGGCCTGGCCGGCAAGACGGCACGAGAGATGGGCCACCTGCCGATCGACGGTCCGGACGGCAGCCTCGAACAGCTCTCGTCTCTTCCCGTCGAGCGCAAGATCTACGTGCACATGAACAACACCAATCCCATTCTCCTGGAGGACGCGCCTGAACGACGTCTGGTCGAGAAGCAGGGAATGGAAGTGGCCGCGGACGGGCTGGAGATACGGGTGTGAAGCTGCGATGACGTCAACCGAGGTCGAGCCAGAGGTGACCCACGATCTGGTGGAGGCGCTGCGCGCCCAGTCGCGCCGCTACCACCATCAGCACCCCTTCCACATCGAGATGAACGACGGCCGGCTGAGCCGGCACCAGATTCAGGGCTGGGTGGCGAACCGCTTCTACTACCAGGCGAACATCCCCCGCAAGGATGCCGCGATCCTCTCCAACTGCCCCGACATCGAGGTGCGCCGTCGGTGGATCCGTCGTATCCACGACCACGACGGCACCCGGAGCGGCGAGGGCGGCATCGAAGCATGGCTCCGCCTGGGCGATGCGGTGGGACTGACCCGCGAGGAGCTGCGGGACGAACGCCATGTCGCCCCCGGGGTCCGGTCCGCCGTCGACGACTACGTCACCTTTGCCCGCACCCGGCCCTGGACCGAGGCGGTGGCGTCCTCACTGACCGAACTCTTCGCCCCGGACCTGATGGCCCAGCGCATCGTCGCGTTCGAGCGCTTCTACCCCTGGATCGACCCGGATGGCCTGGCCTACTTCCGAGTCCGGCTGGAGCAGGCGCCCCGCGACGCCGAGCACGCGCTGGAGGTCGTGACCGCGCACTGCCGGTCGGCTGAGGCACAGCAGCGCGCCGTGGCGGCGCTGACGTTCAAGTGCGAGCTGCTCTGGAGGATGCTGGATGCCATCGGCGAAACCTACCCGAAGTGACCGGCGCGCGGCCGACCGAAGCCGTACCGCGGCGACGTCGTCGAGCCGTCCGAAACTGGCGTCCCACGTTCGCATGCGGTTCGACGCGGCGCGGGGACAACACGTCCTGCTGAGGCCGGAGTCGGTCATGGTCCTCAATCCGACGGGCGCGGACATCCTCAGCCTGTGCGACGGCCACCACACGGTGGCGGAGATCGTGGCGACGCTCCAGAGCCGATACGACGGGGTCGTCGACGACGAGGTGCGGCGCTTCCTCGACCGGCTGGCCACCAAGCGGTGTGTGGAGATGAGCGATGGATAGCCCCTTCGGACTACTGGCCGAACTCACCTACCGCTGCCCGTTGGCGTGTGCGTACTGCTCCAACCCGGTCAACCTCGGTGACTACCACGACGAACTGACCACGGCGCAGTGGCAGCGCGTGCTGATCGAGGCCCAGGAGCTGGGCGTGCTGCAGCTCCATCTGTCGGGCGGAGAGCCGCTGCTACGCCGTGACCTGGTCGACCTGGTGACCAGCGCCCGGTACCTGGGCCTCTACACCAACCTCATCACCAGTGCCCTCGGCCTGTCCCGGCGCCGCGCGGAGCAGCTCAGGGCGGCCGGTCTCGACCATGTGCAGATCAGCATCCAGGCCGACGAGCCGACCCTGTCCGACGGGATCGCCGGCACTCCGTCCTACGCGAGCAAGATCGAGGCGGCTCGCACGGTGAAGGAGCTGGGGTGGCCCCTCACCCTGAACGTGGTCCTGCACCGCCGGAACATGGACCGGGTCGCCGCCGTGCTGGACCTGGCCGAGGAACTGGGGGCCGACCAGCTCGAGTTGGCCAACACCCAGTACTACGGCTGGGCGTGGCGCAACCGTGATGCGCTGTTGCCCAGCAGGGCGCAGCTCGATCGGGCGGAGGCAGTGGTGCGTGCCGCGCGGAAGCGGCTCAAGGGGCGGATGGACATCGTCTATGTCCTTCCCGACTATTACAGCCAGTACCCCAAGCCCTGCATGGGCGGCTGGGGGAAGCGGCAGCTGACGGTCACCCCGAACGGCGACGTGCTGCCCTGCCCGGCCGCGCACGCGCTGCCCCTGCCGCGCGCGAGCGTGCACGAGGACTCCCTGGCACGGATCTGGGCCCGCTCTCCGCTGTTCCGGAGTTTCCGCGGTACGGACTGGATGCCGGAGCCGTGCCGAAGCTGCGAGCGCCGCGAGATCGACTTCGGTGGCTGCCGCTGCCAGGCCTTCCAGCTCACCGGCGACGCGGCACGCACCGATCCGGTCTGCCATCTCTCTCCCGATCACGGGATCGTGGCCGAGAGGGTGCGCGCCGCCAACGAGGGGACCGGGCTCGGCGACGGCGTACTCGTCCCCCGGCCACACCGCGGCCGCCCGAGCCAGGGGTAGTTCGCGGCGCCGGCTGCCGACCACAACGGGTTCAGACGCAGGAAGGCTCTGATACATGCACTCGATCTGGTTGCTCCTCGGTGCCGGCTTCGTCCTCAGCCTGGACAATTTCCGGGTGGCCGTCGTGCTCGGCACGGTTCCGTTCAGCCTCCGCCGCGCGTTCCAGGTCGCCCTGATATTCGGCGTGTGGGACGGCGTGATGCCGCTGGTCGGCCTGCTGCTCGGCCGTTACGCCGGCCAGGCGATCGGCCCGATCTCCACCATCGCGGGTTCGATAGCGCTGGGCGGTTACGGGCTGTACCTCCTCGTCCAGGCCTTGCGGAACCCGGAGTCCCCCGACGAGATCGACAACCCGTGGGTGACGCTCTTCGGCATCCCGCTCTCCTTGAGCCTGGACAACCTGGTCGGCGGCGCGAGTCTGGGACTGCTCGGATTCGCCCCCTGGGTCACGGCCATCGTGTTCGGGGCCGCTACCGCGGTGATGACGTTGATCGGGCTGCACATGGGGAGGTTCGCCGCGCACCTCATCCGTATCCGCTCCGACCTGCTCAGCGGTGGCGCGCTCATACTCGCGGCCGTCGCCCTGCCCCTCCTGCCCGGCTGACGCGACGGCGGGCGCGACGGTGGGCGCGGCTAACGCACCGCGGTCCGACCCGGGTTCACAGGCCCAGGGCCCTGCGCACGGCTGACGCGTGCCGACGTGAGACCGGCACCATGTCGTCCTTCCGGTTGTCCATGACCAGGAACAGCTCCCCCTTGAACCCGCGCTCGATCTCCCGGACCCGGCTGAGGTTCACCACGTACCGGCGGTGGACCCGCAGGAAGCCGGCGTCGGTCAGCTCCTCGTCGAGCTTGTCCAAGCCCTGGGAGGCGGAACGAAACCGCCCCTGGTCGGTGAAGAGCCACACGTTGTTGCCGTCCGACTCGGCGAAGCACACCTCCGGCAGCCGTAGCAGCACCGTCCGGTCCTCGCGTACCGCCACCAGCCGGCGCGGCTTCATCCACGGATGGCCGGGCCCCGTCACCGTGGGGGTCTGCGCTCCCTCGGAGGCGCCGAGCCAGATCAGGTGCCCGACGAGGCCACCGCGGAGAAACACGGGCCGGATCGTGATCGGCGTCGGTTCGTCGCGCAGGTGGGCGTAGATCTGTGTGGAACCGACCCAGTCCGGGGTGTGGGCGGCCGTCTTGCTGGCGTACCGCACGATGCGGGTGAGGTCGGGCAGCCCGGAGTCCCACCGCTGGTCCGGGTCGACTGCCGAGACGTCGGGGCGGACGCCCATCAGAAGGCTCGCCGGCTCGTCGGCGATCACCACCTTGCCCGCCGTGTCCACCGCGGCCACTCCGGTGCCGGAAAGAGCCTTGACCTGGGTGAACGCGGCGGCCAGCTCCGCGCCGCTGTCACGAGCGCGCCGGTTCAGCGTCCCCTGCGCCGTGGTGGCCGCGTTGCCCAGCCACCGGGTCGCGGCCTCCGGAAGTTGGGTGCGCCAGCAGGAAATGTTCATCACCGCGATCGGCTCGCCGGTCACCACATGGCGCACCGCCACGCCGACACAGGCCCAGTCGTGGAAGGCCTTGCACCAGTGCTCCGCGCCCCTGATCAGTACCGGGCCGCGCGCCTCGAGAGCCGTGCCCATCCCGTTCGTGCCGACCGCGTACTCGCTCCAGCAGCCCCAGGGCGCCAGATTGGCGTCGGCGGCTCTGCCGAGAGTGGCCCGGTCACCCCAGGAGGCCAGGATCCGGCCGGCGGCGTCGGCGACGGTGACGATGCCGTTGAGCCCGTCCACCTCGTGCGCCACGGACGCGGCGAGACCACCCAGCTCAGTGAAGATCACGTCATGTTCAAGCGTGTGGTCGACGCTCCCGAGAGCTGAGGGAGCCTCCGTGAGATGGGGGTCGACCCGGTACTGCTCCCGACATCGATGCCAGGAGATCGCCACCTCGGGCCGGACACCGCGGACGTCGTCCTCGCCCTGCATGAACCTTTCCCAGGCGGCCAGCACCGTGCTCCTGCCGCCCCTCACGGACGCGGGCCCAGGCCGACGCAGATCCTTCATGAGGAGAACCGCCCTTGGTCCATCCATGACCGACGCCGCGTCGCGGGCGCGGGGGACGCTCGGTACCCGCCAGGGGCCGGACCGCCGGTCCCAGCCGACAGCGAACGGGACATGCTGTCGCGCGGTGTGATGGCGCTCAACAACATCACCACCCTGTCCCGTCTCTACAGCCGAAGACCATCTCGGTCAGGTCCCGAGGACCCGGTAGGCGAGCAGCACGTTCGACCGGTCGAGCAAGGACCGGTCCCACTCACGGCACCCCCGAACGCCTTTCACGCCAGGGTCACCCAGACAGGGGGCAATAGCCAGTCAAGTGCGCGAACTGACCCTGTCCCATGGGTAGTTGCGATGCGGTGCGGGGTGTGTTGTGCGGCCAGAATACGGTCGGCAGGTCAGCAAGGTCAACGGTCCGCGGTCGGGCGCGCCGCGTTCCCGGGACGCGGCGGGAGCACGCCGCCGAGGAGTCGCGCCTCCGCTGTGGCCACGCGGCCACGCGGTCGTACCTCTGCGGCCACGCGATCGACGCCTCACGCAAAATGCCTGCTCAGCGCAGTGAGCAGGCATTTCGAAGACATATCCAAGAAGATACGCCCAAGAAGATATGTCCAAAATGTGTCCGAGGGGGGACTTGAACCCCCACGCCCGATAAAGGGCACTAGCACCTCAAGCTAGCGCGTCTGCCATTCCGCCACCCGGACCAGGTGTCTGCCGCTTGCACGGAGGTGCTCCGCGCGGCGACATGGACAACAATACCAAGCTTTCGGAGTGGCTTTCACCTGCGTTTCCTCGCCCCGCCGGGGGTCCGGGCGGGACGAGGAACCGGGCTCACGGCATCAGGTGGTACTCCGGGAAGTTCCCCGGCAGCCGCTCCCCCACCGGACCGTGGGTGACCGCGCGGATCAGGAGTTCGCCGCCCACGAACGCGCCGCGCCAGGACGCGCCGAAGCCGCCGAACAGCTCGTCGCGGTCACCCCGGGAGCGGGGCCTGCCGTGGCCGACCTTGAAGGCGCGGATCTGCGGGGCCAGGCGGTGGTACGTGGCCTCGTCGTCCGTGGAGAGGGTCGCGACCAGTGCGCCGTTCGACGCGTTCATCGCCGCGAGCAGCTCCGCCTCCGTGTCGACCAGGACGATGGTGTCGACCGGGCCGAAGGGTTCCGCGTGGTGGAGCGGGGAGGACGGGGGCGGATTCAGGATCGTGACCGGCTGGACGTACGCCGAGGTGTCCTGGCCGGGCAGGAAGCGGGCGTCGGCGAACCTGCCGCGGTGCAGCGGTACGGCGCCGCGGTCGATGGCCTCGGCGACCTGGTCGTGCAGCTCCTTCGCCTTGGCCGCGTTGATCACCGGCCCGAAGTCCAGCCGCGGGTACGGGTCTTCGGGCCGTTCGACGGCCAGCGGGTGCCCGACGCGCAGGGTCCTCACCGCCGGGAGGTAGGCCGTGAGGAACTCGTCGAACAGCTCCCGCTGGACGACGAAGCGCGGGTAGGCCGTGCAGCGCTGCTTGCCGTAGTCGAAGAGCTTCGGGACGACGGCCGTCAGCGCGTCCCAGTCCGTGTAGTTCCAGATGCCCCAGGTGTTCAGGCCCTCCTGTTCGAGTACGTGCCGTTTGCCCAGGTCGGCGACTGCCGTGGCCACCGCGGCGCCGGTGTCGCGGCCGCCGACGAAGGAGACGCAGCCGATCTCGGGCGCGCGCACGAGCGCCCGGGACAGCTCGCCTCCGCTGCCGCTGACGAGGGTGACGGGGATGCCCTCGCGGGCGGCGAGCGCGCAGGCCAGGGTGAGGCAGGCCACGCCGCCGTCGGTCGGGGTCTTGGCGATGACCGCGTTGCCTGCCAGTGCCTGTACCAGCAGGGCGTGGACGAGCACGCTCATCGGGTAGTTCCAGCTCGCGATGTTGGACACCGGGCCGTCCAGCGGGGCCCGGTCCGCGACCATGGGTTCGATGCCGTCGACGTACCAGCGCACGCCGTCGACGGCACGGTCGACGTCGGCCTGCGCGAGGCGCCAGGGCTTGCCGATCTCCCAGACGAGGAGGAGGGCGAGCAGTTCGCGGTGCTGGGTGAGCGCGTCGAGGGTGGCCGCGACGCGGGCCCGGCGTTCGTCGAGGGGGACGTGCCGCCAGGCGCGGTGGTGGTCGAGGGCGGCGCGGACGGCCTGGTGGGCCGTGGCGCCGTCCAGTCGCGGCGGCCCGGCGACGGGGCCTCCGTCGACGGGGCTGGTGGCGGGCAGTGCCCGGCCGTCCGCCTGCCAGGCGGCGCCCCAGAGGTTGAGGACGCGGTCGTCCCGGAACGCCTCGGGCGCCACGGTCAGACAGCGCCGCCAGGCGTCGGTCCACGAGGTGCGGGACTTGAGGGTGAGGGTGGACGGGAGGGTGGGGAGAGTGGGTGGGACGGTGGGTGCCATTCGGTTGCTCCGCTCTCGGTGCACAGTCGGGGGCGGTCGTTCATGGCTCGTCGGCGCCCGGAGGAGACCGGGCGGCGACTGTGGGTGATGTCAGTCAACCGTGGGTGATGTCATGCTCCGCTTCCGGGCGGGTCCTGGCGGGCCAGGCGGTCAAGGCGGTCCACCACCAGTCGGGCCGTCCCGGTCGGCGTGACGCCCACCTGTACGCCGGCCGCCTCCAGGGCCTCCTTCTTCGCCCGTGCCGTGCCGGACGAACCGGACACGATGGCGCCGGCGTGGCCCATCGTCCTGCCCTCGGGAGCGGTGAAGCCGGCGATGTAGCCGACGACGGGTTTGGTGACGTGGTCGCGGACGTACGCGGCCGCGCGTTCCTCGGCGTCGCCGCCGATCTCCCCGATGAGGACGATGAGTTCGGTGTCGGGGTCGTCCTGGAAGGCGGCCAGGCAGTCGATGTGGGTGGTGCCGACGACCGGGTCGCCGCCGATGCCCACACAGGTCGAGAAGCCGATGTCCCGCAGCTCGTACATGAGTTGATAGGTGAGCGTGCCGGACTTGGAGACCAGGCCGATACGGCCCGGCTTGGTGATGTCGGCGGGGATGATGCCCGCGTTCGACTGGCCGGGGGTGATCAGTCCCGGGCAGTTGGGGCCGACGATCCGCGTGCCCCGCTCCCTCGCGTACGTGGTGAACGCGACCGAGTCGTGGACCGGGATGCCCTCCGTGATGACGACCGCGAGGCCGATTCCGGCGTCGACCGCCTCGACGACCGCCGCTTTGGCGAAGGCCGGTGGGACGAAGACGACGCTGACGTCGGCGCCGGTCGCCTC
This sequence comes from Streptomyces sp. CWNU-52B, assembly GCF_047444975.1. Taxonomy (NCBI): domain Bacteria; kingdom Bacillati; phylum Actinomycetota; class Actinomycetes; order Kitasatosporales; family Streptomycetaceae; genus Streptomyces; species Streptomyces sp. CWNU-52B. Next base: position 91,283 of record NZ_JBLFJV010000021.1, read on the forward strand.
GATGCCTTCGCGTACGGAGCCGAAGACGGGAACGGCACGGTCGTCGAAGTCGACGCTGCGGCCCGCCTTGCGCGGGTTGACGCCGCCGACGACGTCGGTGCCCGCGGCGAGCATGCGCCGGGTGTGCTTCATGCCCTCGCCGCCGGTCATGCCCTGGACGAGGACCTTGCTCTCCTTGGTGAGGTAGATGGCCATGTCCCGCTCCTTCAGGTGGCGTCGGCGAACTGGGCGGCGCGGCGCGCGGCGCCGTCCATGGTGGTGGCCTGCTGGACCAGGGGGTGCGCGCGCTCGTCGAGGATCGCGCGGCCGCGTGCGGCGTTGTTGCCGTCGAGCCGGACGACCAGCGGTTTGGTCAACTGGACGGTGTCCAGGGCCCGCACGATGCCGTCGGCGACCGCGTCGCAGGCCGTGATGCCGCCGAAGACGTTGACGAAGACCGACCTGACGGCCGGGTCGGACAGGATGACGGAGAGGCCGTCCGCCATGATCTGGGCGGAGGCGCCGCCGCCGATGTCGAGGAAGTTGGCGGGGCGCGCGCCGCAGCCGGCGACCACGTCGAGGGTCGACATGACCAGCCCGGCGCCGTTGCCGATGACGCCGACCTCGCCGTCCAGTTTCACGTAGTTGAGGCCCTTGGCCATGGCCGCGGCCTCCAACGGGTCGTCGTGCTCCGCCTCCTGGTCACCCCAACGAGCCTGCCGGAAACGGGCGTTGTCGTCGAGGGTCACCTTGCCGTCGAGGGCGAGGAGCTGCCCCTGGGCGGTACGGACGAGGGGGTTCACCTCGACGAGGACGGCGTCCTCGCGGACGAGTACGTCCCAGAGCCTGACCAGCACGTCGACGGCCTGCGGGGGCAGGCCGGCGGCCTCGGCGATCTCCGCGGCCCTCGCCGAGGTGACCCCCTCGGCCGGGTCGATGTGGACGCGCGCCACGGCGTCCGGACGGGTCGCGGCGACCTCCTCGATGTCCATGCCGCCCTCGGCCGAGGCGATCGCGAGGAACCGGCCGGCCGCGCGGTCCAGTACGTAACCGACGTAGAACTCGGCTTCTATGTCGACCGGTTGGGCCAGCATCACCGTGCCGACCCTGTGGCCCTTGATGTCCATGCCGAGGATCTGGCGGGCCGTCAGTTCGGTGGCGGCCGGGTCGGCGGCGAGTTTCACTCCGCCCGCCTTGCCGCGTCCGCCGGTCTTCACCTGTGCCTTGACGACGACGCGGCCGCCCAGCCTGCGGGCGATCTCACGTGCCTCCTTGGGCGAGTCGGTGATCTCCGCCCGCGGCACCAAGATGCCGTGTTCTTCGAAGAGTTCCCTTGCCTGGTGCTCGAACAGGTCCATCTCGGCTCCCTCGTAAAAGTGCCGCACGCCCCCTGGACACCACCCACCGGATGCGGGATAACAAGCTTCATACAGTATTCGTCGACTGTATGCAATGTACCGCGACGGCATCCACGAGCAGTGCGCGCACCCCGTGTGAGCTGCACTTCAGCGCGCCCAATCCCCTACGAAGGGACAGGACTTCGCCATGCCCGACGACACCAGCCAGAACCTCATCTCCGGTGGGCACCTGGTCGCCAAGGCACTCAAAGCGGAGGGTGTGGAGGTCATCTACACGCTCTGCGGCGGCCACATCATCGACATCTACGACGGCTGCGTCGACGAAGGCATAGAGGTGGTCGACGTACGTCACGAGCAGGTCGCCGCCCACGCCGCCGACGGATACGCACGCATCACCGGAAAGCCGGGCTGCGCGGTCGTCACCGCCGGTCCCGGCACGACCGACGCCGTGACGGGTGTCGCCAACGCCTTCCGCGCGGAGTCCCCGATGCTGCTGATCGGCGGCCAGGGCGCCCATACGCAGCACAAGATGGGGTCGCTCCAGGACCTGCCGCACGTCGACATGATGACGCCGATCACCAAGTTCGCCGCGACCGTGCCGGACACGGCGCGGGCCGCCGACATGGTGTCCATGGCGTTCCGCGAGTGCTACCACGGGGCGCCGGGCCCGTCCTTCCTGGAGATCCCGCGCGACGTCCTGGACGCCAAGGTGCCGGTGGACAAGGCCCGGGTGCCCGCCGCCGGGCAGTACCGGGCCTCCACCCGCTCGGCCGGCGACCCCGAGGCCGTCGAGAAGCTCGCCGACCTCCTCGTGCACGCGGAGAAGCCGGCGATCCTGCTGGGCAGCCAGGTGTGGACGACCCGCGGCACCGAGTCCGCCATCGACCTCGTCCGCGGTCTCAACATCCCCGCCTACATGAACGGCGCGGGACGCGGCACGCTGCCGCCCGGGGACCCGCACCACTTCCAGCTCTCGCGCCGCTACGCCTTCTCGCACGCCGACGTCATCGTGATCGTCGGCACGCCCTTCGACTTCCGCATGGGCTACGGCAAGCGGCTGTCGCCGGACGCGACCGTCGTGCAGATCGACCTCGACTACCGGACCGTCGGCAAGAACCGGGACATCGACCTGGGCATCGTCGGGGACGCCGGTCTGGTCCTGAAGTCGGTCGCCGAGGCCGCCTCCGGGCGCCTCAACGGGGGCGCGGCCAAGCGCAAGGAGTGGCTCGACGAGCTGCGCGCCGCCGAGCAGACCGCCATCGAGAAGCGGCTGCCCAGCCTGAAGTCGGACGCCTCGCCGATCCACCCGTACCGGCTGGTCAGCGAGATCAACGACTTCCTGACCGAGGACTCCATCTACGTCGGCGACGGCGGCGACATCGTCACCTTCTCCGGGCAGGTCGTGCAGCCCAAGTCACCCGGCCACTGGATGGACCCGGGACCGCTCGGCACGCTCGGCGTCGGCATCCCCTTCGTGCTCGCCGCCAAGAAGGCACGGCCCGACAAGGAGGTCGTCGCCCTCTTCGGGGACGGCGCCTTCTCCCTGACCGGCTGGGACTTCGAGACCCTCGTCCGCTACGACCTCCCCTTCGTCGGCGTCGTCGGCAACAACTCCTCCATGAACCAGATCCGCTACGGCCAGGCCGCCAAGTACGGCCTGGAGCGCGAGCGCGTCGGCAACACCCTCGGCGACGTCCACTACGACAAGTTCGCGCAGATGCTGGGCGGTCACGGCGAGGAGGTCCGCGACCCCGCCGACATCGGCCCGGCGCTCCGGCGCGCCCGTGAGTCGGGCAAGCCGTCGCTCATCAACGTCTGGGTCGACCCGGACGCGTACGCACCCGGAACCATGAACCAGACGATGTACAAGTGAGGTGGCCCCGTTGACAACAACGACGACAACGACGCCGGCGACGGCATCGACCACCGCGACGCCGTCGGCCTCGCCCAGGGCTCTCGAAGGCGTCCGCGTCCTCGACATGACACACGTCCAGTCCGGGCCGTCCGCCACCCAGCTGCTCGCCTGGCTCGGTGCGGACGTCGTCAAGCTGGAGGCGCCGACCGGGGACATCACGCGCAAGCAGCTGCGCGACCTCCCGGACGTCGACTCCCTCTATTTCACGATGCTCAACTGCAACAAGCGGAGCATCACCCTCAACACCAAGACCGAGCGCGGCAAGGAGATCCTCACCGAGCTGATCCGGCGCTCCGACGTGATGGTCGAGAACTTCGGGCCGGGCGCGGTCGACCGCATGGGCTTCACCTGGGACCGCATCCAGGAGATCAATCCGCGAATCGTGTATGCCTCCGTCAAGGGGTTCGGGGACGGTCCATACACCAACTTCAAGGCGTACGAAGTCGTCGCTCAGGCCATGGGCGGGTCGATGTCGACCACCGGTTTCGAGGACGGGCCGCCGCTGGCGACGGGGGCCCAGATCGGTGACTCGGGCACGGGCATCCATGTGGTGGCCGCGATCCTCGCCGCCCTGTTCCAGCGGGAGAACACGGGGCGCGGGCAGCGCGTGAACGTGGCGATGCAGCACGCCGTGCTGAATCTGTGCCGGGTGAAACTGCGGGACCAGCAGCGCCTCGGGCAGGGGCCGCTGGCTGAATATCCCAACGACGACTTCGGCGACGAGGTTCCCAGGTCCGGAAACGCGTCCGGCGGCGGTCAGCCCGGCTGGGCCGTCAAGTGCGCGCCGGGCGGCCCCAACGACTATGTGTACGTCATCGTGCAGCCGGTCGGCTGGAAGCCCCTCACCGAGCTCATCGGCCGGCCCGAGCTGGCGGACGACCCCGAGTGGGCGACCCCGGAGGCGCGTCTGCCCCAGCTCACCAAGATGTTCCAGCTGATCGAGGAGTGGTCGTCCACGCTCCCCAAGTGGCAGGTGCTGGAGAGGCTCAACGCCCACAACATCCCGTGCGGCCCGATCCTGTCCACCAAGGAGATCATCGAGGACGAGTCGCTGATCGCCAACGAGATGGTCGTGACGGTGCCGCACCCCGAGCGCGGCGACTTCGTGACCGTGGGCAGCCCGCTGAAGCTCTCCGACTCCCCCGTGGACGTGACCAGTTCACCGCTGCTCGGCGAGCACAACGAAGAGGTGTACATCGGCGAGCTGGGCCTCGGCGACGAGGAACTGCGCCTGCTCAAGTCGAACGGAGTGATCTGATTGCCGGCCGAGGACCGAGTGTCGAGGGTACGTACGCTGCTCGACGCCGTGCGGGCCGAGGGACGGACCGCGCTGACCGCACCCGAGGGCAAGGTGCTCGCCGACGCGTACGCGATCGCCGTACCCGGTGAGGAACTGGCGACCGACGTCGAGGAGGCGGTCGCGTACGCGGCTCGCTTCGGCGGCCCCGTCGTCATGAAGATCGTCTCTGCGGACATCCTCCACAAGACCGACGCGGGCGGCGTGATCGTCGGGGTGGAGGGCGCGGGAGACGTACGCGCCGCCTTCCACAAGATCATCGAGAACGCCCGCGCCTACGACTCCAGGGCCCGCATCGAGGGCGTACAGATCCAGGAACTGCTGCCCCAGGGGCAGGAGGTGATCGTCGGCGCGGTGACCGATCCGACGTTCGGGAAGGTCGTGGCGTTCGGGCTCGGCGGTGTGCTGGTCGAGGTCCTGAAAGACGTGACGTTCCGGCTGGCGCCCGTCGACGGGGACGAGGCGCTGTCGATGCTGGACTCGATCCGGGCCGCGGAGATCCTGCGCGGGGTGCGGGGCGCGCCCGCGGTGGACCGGTGGGCGATCGCCGAGCAGATCCGCCGCGTCTCCGAACTGGTCGCGGACTTCCCGGAGATCGCCGAGGTGGACCTGAACCCGGTGATCGCCACCCCGCAGGGCGCGGTGGCCGCGGACATCCGGGTCATCCTCGCCGAGTCGGTGGCCGAGCCCCGCCGCACGTACGGCCGCGACGAGATCCTCACCTCGATGCGCCGGCTGATGGAACCGACGTCGGTCGCCGTGATCGGTGCCTCCGACGTGCCGGGCAAGATCGGCAACTCGGTGATGCGCAACCTCGTCGACGGCGGTTTCTCCGGAGAGATCCATCCGGTGAACCCCAAGGGCGATGACATTCTCGGCCGCAAGGCGTACAAGAGTGTCACGGACGTTCCCGGTGAGGTGGATGTGGCGGTCTTCGCCATCCCCGCCAAGTTCGTGGCCGCGGCCCTGGAGGAGGTGGGACGCAAAGGCATCCCCAACGCGGTGCTGATCCCCTCCGGGTTCGCGGAGACCGGTGAGCACGCGCTCCAGGACGAGCTCGTGGCCATCGGCGAACGGTACGGCGTCCGGCTGCTCGGGCCGAACATCTACGGCTACTACTCGACGTGGCAGGACCTGTGCGCCACGTTCTGCACGCCGTACGACGTGAAGGGCGGTGTCGCGCTCACCTCGCAGTCCGGTGGCATAGGGATGGCCATTTTGGGTTTCGCGCGCACGACGAAGACGGGCGTCTCCGCGATCGTGGGCCTGGGCAACAAGTCGGATCTGGACGAGGACGACCTGCTGACCTGGTTCGGTGAGGACCCGCACACGCACTGCATCGCCATGCACCTGGAGGACCTCAAGGACGGGCGTGCCTTCGTGGAGGCCGCGCGGGCCACCGTCCCCAAGAAGCCGGTGATCGTCCTGAAAGCGGGCCGTACGGCGGCCGGCGCCAAGGCCGCGGGCTCCCACACGGGCGCCCTCGCGGGCGACGACGCCGTGTACGAGGACATCCTGAAGCAGGCCGGTGTCATCAGGGCGCCCGGTCTGAACGAGATGCTGGAGTACGCGCGCGCGTTGCCGGTGCTTCCCGCTCCGCGGGGCGACAACATCGTGATCATCACGGGCGCCGGCGGCAGCGGCGTACTGCTGTCCGACGCGGTGACCGACAACGGCCTGTCCCTGATGGACATCCCGCCGGACCTGGACGCGTCCTTCAGGACGTTCATCCCGCCGTTCGGGGCCGCGGGCAACCCGGTGGACATCACGGGCGGCGAACCCCCGTCGACGTACGAGGCGACGATCCGGCTCGGCCTGGAGGATCCGCGGATCCACGCGCTGGTCCTGGGCTACTGGCACACCATCGTGACCCCTCCCATGGTCTTCGCCGAGCTCACCGCGCGCGTGGTGGCCGAATTCAGGGAGCGCGGGATCGAGAAGCCCGTCGTGGCGTCGCTCGCGGGCGACGTCGAGGTCGAGGAGGCCTGCCAGTACCTCTTCGAGCACGGGGTCGTGGCCTACCCGTACACCACCGAGAAGCCGGTGGCGGTGCTCGGCGCGAAGTACCGCTGGGCTCGGGCCGCGGGGCTGTTGGGGGGCGGTTCATGACCTGACCCGGCGAAGGGGCGGGCCGACGGTGCGCGTCGGCCCGCCCCGGGACCCGTGCGCACACGAAAGGCATTGGACAGGGGGCGCTGGCCAGATCTTTCGACGCAAGGGGTGCAACACGACATGACAACCACCGACATCACGACACCCGTCCCGTACCGGGAGGTGCCGGACCGCAACGGCCGTCTGTACCGGATCGGCGAGACCGACCGGGACATCATGGGACGACCACGCTGGACCATGGTGCTCTTCCCCTGGATGGGCATGCTGGGCATCAGTTCCTCGGAGTACGCGTTCACCTCCGCCGAGGACACCCTGCACGAGGCACATCTCTGGAACAGCGGGCACATATTCTGGCTGATGGGAGTGTGGATCTTCTTCCAGGCGGCCGTGGCCTTCCCGGCCGGCCAGCTGCGCGAGAGCGGAAGGCTGCCCGCGCGGTACGCCATGATGCTCGGCGCACTCGGTACGTTCCTGGGCTATCTCTCGCTGGCGTACGCACCGCATGTGATCGTCGCGTACATAGGCTTCGGCATGTTCAGCGGCATAGGCGCCGGCCTCGTCTACGCGACCTGCGTGAACATGGTCGGCAAGTGGTACCCGGAACGCAAGGGCGGCAAGACCGGCATGGTCAACGGCGGTTTCGCCTACGGCTCCGTGCCCTTCGTGTTCCTCTTCACCTCGTACATGGACCTGTCCAACTACGAGACCGTGCTGGTCTTCGTCGGCGCGACCTGCTGCGCGGTCGTCGCCGTCGCCGGCTGGTTCTTCAAGGACCCGCCGAAGAACTGGTGGCCCGCGCACGTCGACCCGCTGAAGACCTCCGACGACCCGCGGGTCGTGCGGGCCCTCGCGAAGAACCCGCCGGCGGTCAAGCAGTACACACCGCGGGAGGCCGCCAGGACACCCGTGCTGTGGATGATGTGGTTCTGCCTGCTGTGCACGGCCGGCATCAACATCTTCGGCATCGCCATGCAGGTGCCGTTCGGAAAGGAGATGGGGTTCGCGGGCGGCATCGTGGCCACCGCCATGTCCCTCAAGGCCATCGTGAACGGCACCGGACGTGGTGTCATCGGCTGGATATCGGACCGCTACGGCCGCCGCAACACGCTCGTCATCGTCTGTCTGGTGCTCGGCTGCTCGCAGTTCGGCGTGTTCCTCTCCGGGAACGTGGGCTCGATGCCGTTCTTCCTGGTCTGCTCCATGATCTCCGGCTTCGGCGGCGGCGCGATCTTCCCGCTCTTCGCGGCCATGACGGCCGACTACTTCGGTGAGAACAACAACGCGTCCAACTACGGCATGGTGTACAGCTCCAAGCTCATCTCGGGACTCGTCGGCTCCGGCGTGGGAGCCGTCGTGGTGAGCGCCTGGGGCTACGGAGGGGCCTTCGCGCTGGCGGGCAGCATCGGTATCGGCTCGGCGGTCCTGGCGCTGTTCCTGCGCGCTCCCGGCCGGCCCAGCGCCAAGCGCGTCGTCCCCAATCCGCACCCGATCGGTGAGGAGATGGCCTGACACCAGCCGCTGTCTCCTTGCTCCTCCCGTACCTCCCCTGTTCTGTTCGCCGCGCTCGTCCCCGACCTCCTGGAGTCCTGGAAACCCCCACACTCCGGTTCCGG
>NZ_JBLFJV010000021.1:99573-297377 GCF_047444975.1 Streptomyces sp. CWNU-52B
TGTGCGTCGAGGGGTCAGTGGCGCTTCGAGCGAAGGGCCGCCAGGTTGTCGTAACTGATCTTGGCCTCGCGCAGCGACTGCGCGGGGTCCGTGGCGCTGGGCGAGTTGTCGTCCTCGATCATCGGGTTGTGGTAGTTCCGCTCCCCGACCCGTGAGAAGAACGTGGTGTAGTCGATGACGCCTGTTCCGAACGGCACCATGTCGTAGCCCATGCCGTTGGTGGTGCTCACGACACCGTCCTTGGCGTGGAACAGCGGGTACCGCTTGTTGTTGCGGACGACCAGACCGGCCGGGTCGAAGACCTTCGTCCGGGTGGAGCCGTCGTGGGCGGTGTACGTGGGGAACTTGTACTGGGCCACGTGCGCCCAGAAGATGTCCATCTCCAGCCAGACCACCCGCGGGTCGGTGACCTTGAGGAAGTACTCCAGCTTCCGGATGCCCGAGCTGCGGGTCGGCCGGCCCTGGGCGTCCAGCGGGCCGCCGTCGAGCAGGAAGCCGTAGGCGCCGTCGTGGTTGTGGGTGTACAGCTTGATGCCCTCCCGGTGGGCGATCGCGCCGAGGGCGTTCCACTTGTCGGCGGCCACGTCCCAGTCGGCGCGGTACTCGCTGCCGGTGGGGTCGCCACCGGTGCCCATGTGGTCCATGCCGAGGATGTTGGCGATCTCCAGGTGCTTCTTGAAGGTCTCCTTGTCCGCTGTGGTCAGCGGCCAGGAGGACGGGATGAAGCCGTGGTTGCCCTGGGCGCGCAGGCCGTAGTCGTCGAGCCAGGAGCGCAGCAGCCTGGCGCCCGCGACGGACTCCAGGCTGGCGCCGCCCGGCGCGTTGGCGTGCTGGTTGTAGCCGGCGAACTCCACCTGGCGGTATCCGTGGCGCGAGAGCTGCTTGAAGACCTCGCGGAAGCCCGAGGGCAGGTCCGAGGCGAGCGGGTCACGGGCCGTGGCGTCACGGACGGTGTAGAGGATGATGCCGCGCTTGCCCGCCGGGACGAGTACGTGCCCCTTGCCCTTGCCCTTGCCCTGGTCGTGGCCATGGCCGTGGTCGTGGTCTCTGCCCCGGTCCTGGGCCAGGGCGGGTGAGGCTCCGAGCACCGGGGCGGCGATCGCCCCGGCGGCGACGGCGGTGCAGGTGCTGAGGAAGCGGCGGCGGTTGACGCCGAGCGTGCGGCGCAGGGCCTCGCCGGTTCCGGATTCGTCGTTGAACGCGGTCACGGTGTCTCTCTTTCGGGTAGGTGTACAGCCATGTGCGGTGGGTGTGCGGTGGGTGTCCGGCCGTGGCGGTGACGAGCGGCGGACGAGTTATCCACAGGCCGAACACGGTGTCGGTGCCGTGTGTTTCACTTCTCGTAATCGCTCGTCCGGACCTTCCCGGGTGGTGTCACCCGAGGCCGGCCAGGTCGAGCAACAGGGATTTCACATCGGTGGCCGCGACGCGGTCGCCGACAGCGCGGGGGGTGGAGCAGATGATGAGCGGACCTTCGTCGTCGCTCAGGGGGAGGCGGCCGTGGCTGCCCCGAATAGGTGAGGGATCCAGGGGCACGACCGCCATGCGGTAGCGCATGCCGAGCTTCTTGCGGGCCAGCGCGCCCGCGGCCTTGACCTTGACGTACGGGTCGAGCGGGTCCATGAAGAGCTCGACCGGGTCGTAGCCGGGTTTGCGGTGGATCTCGACGAGCTGCGCGAAGTCGGGCGCGCGGGCGTCGTCGAGCCAGTAGTAGTACGTGAACCAGGCGTCCGGCTCCGCGACGGCGACGAGTTCGCCGGAGCGCGGATGGTCGAGGTGATGGGTCTTCTTGCCCTCGTCGTCGAGGAGTTGCTCGATGCCGGGCAGATCGGCGAGCGCCGCCTTCGTGGCCTCCATGTCCTCGGGACGGCGTACGTAGACATGGGCGATCTGGTGGTCGGCGACGGCGAAGGCCCGTGAGGTCATCGGGTCGAGGTACTCCATGCCGTCCTGGGTGTGCACCTCGAGGAGTCCGGCGCGGCGCAGTGCCCGGTTGATGTCGACGGGGCGGTCCGCGCGGGTGATGCCGTACTCGGACAGGGCGACGACGGTACGGCCCTCCGCGCGCGCGTCGTCGAGCAGGGGAGCCATGGCCGCGTCCAGGTCGGCGGCCGCCTTCAGGGCGCGCGGGTCGTCGGGGCCGAAGCGCTGCAGGTCGTAGTCGAGATGAGGGAGGTAGCAGAGGGTCAGGTCGGGACGGCGGGTGCGGATGACGTGACGGGTGGCGTCGATGATCCACTGGCTGGAGACGAGGTCGGCGCCGGGACCCCAGAAGTGGAAGAGCGGGAACGTGCCGAGTTTCTCGGTGAGTTCGTCGTGCAGGGCCGGGGGCCGGGTGTAGCAGTCGGGTTCCTTGCGGCCGTCGGCGTAGTAGACCGGACGGGGGGTGATGGTGATGTCGGTGTCGGCGCCCATGGCGTACCACCAGCAGATGTTGGCGACCGTGTAGCCGGGGTGGACGCGTCGGGCGGCGTCCCAGATCTTGTCCCCGGAGACCAGGCCGTTGTGCTGGCGCCACAGAAGTACGTCGCCGAGGTCGCGGAAGTACCAGCCGTTGCCGACGATGCCGTGCTCGGAGGGGTGGGTGCCGGTCAGGAACGTGGACTGGGCGGCGCAGGTGACGGCGGGCAGCACGGTCCCGAGGTGGGCCCGTGAGCCCGACTGGGCGAGGGACTTGAGGTGCGGCATGTGGTCGAGGAGACGGGGGGTGAGGCCGACGACGTCCAGGACGAGGAGGGGAGTGGGCGACGCGGGGCCTTCGGCGGGGGCCGGCCCGGTCGGGGTCTCGGGGGTGCTCACGGCAGCTCCTTCAGGCCGAGGTCCGTCAACAGGTCTCGGGCGAGGGTGAGTTCGGCGGCGATGCCGTCGGCGAGCTGGGCTCGGGCGCGGGGGCGCAGTTCCGGCGGGAGGGCCTGCCAGGTGTAGGTCTCGACCTCCAGATGGCGGGTGAGCGGGTGCGGGCCGCCGACCAGCAGGGCCAGCGTGTCCTTGAGCACGGGCAGGGTGGAGGTGAGGGGTGCGGCGGGGGCCGCGTGCAGCGGTACGTGGAAGTGGGCGCGCCACGGGGAGGCGTCGGGCAGCGCGTCCTCCTCGATGGCTTCGCCGAGGTCGTCGGTGCCGCGGAGTCCGGCCGCGGTGAGGGTGCGGGTCTGGTGCAGGAAGCGGGGTTCGTCGAAGGCGGCGAGTGCCTCGCGGACTTCGGGGAGGTGAGGGTGTTCGGCGTGCAGGGCGGCCGACAACTGGGACTTGACGACGGGGACGCCGGCGGCGGCCAGCCGGTCCAGGGCGGTGTGCGGATCTTCGAAGGAGGTGGCGAGGTGGCAGGTGTCGACGCAGACGCCGATGCGGTCGCGGCCGATGGCGGTCAGCGGGGCGATGGCGTCGGCGGTGGTCTCGACGGTGCAGCCGGGCTCCGGCTCCAGGCCGATGCGGATGGAGCGCCCGGTCAGCTCCTCCAGCGCGTCGAGGCGTTCGGCGAGCGTGCGCAGGGCCGTGTGGGCCAGGGCGGCGCGGTCGTCGTCGTACGCGGTGCGCCAGGCGAGCGGGAGGGTGGAGATGGTGCCCTCGGTGACGTCGTCGGGGAGGAGTCCGGCGAGGAGACGGGCGAGGGCGGTGGTGTGTTCGAGGCGTTCGGGGTCGGCCCAGTCCGGCTTGTAGACGCGGTACTTGACCTCCTCGGCGCCGAATCCCTCGTACGGGAAGCCGTTGAGGGTGACGACCTCCAGGCCGCGGCGGTCGAGTTCGGTGCGCAGGCCGCGGAGGGCGGACGGGTCGGTGACGAGGGCGTGGGCGGCGTCCTTGGCGAGCCACAGGCCGATGCCGAGCCGGTCGCGGCCGAGTCGTCTGCGCACGGGTTCGCAGTGGTCGCGCAGCTGGGCGCGGACGCCGGCGAGGGTCTCGGCGGGGTGGACGTTGGTGCAGTAGGCGAGGTGGACGGTGGAGCCGTCGGGGTGCCGGAAGCGCATGCGTCACGCCTCCGTGGTCGTGGGAGAGGCGGGAGAGGACTGCGGGGCGGACTTGGGGAGGCCGCGGAGGATGGAGTTGCCCTCGTGGGTGGTGTCCGTGTCCGCGACGTCGAGTTCGAGGCGGCCGCTGAGGCCGTAGAAGGCGACGGGGTTGCGCCACAGCACCCGGTCGACGTCGTCCTCGGTGAATCCTGCCTTCAGCAGGGCGTCGGCGACCTTGCGGGTCTTCAGCGGGTCGCTCTTGCCCCAGTCGGCCGCGGAGTTGACCAGTACCTTCTCCGGTCCGTACTCCTGCAGGACCGCGACCATCCGCTCCTCGTCCATCTTGGTGTCGGGATAGACGGAGAAGCCGAGCCAGCAGCCGCCGTCCTTGGCCTCCTTGACCGTGGTTTCGTTGAGGTGGTCGATCAGGACGTGGTCCGGGGGCAGTGCGGACTCCCGGACCACGTCCAGGGTGCGGCGCAGGCCGGCCAGCTTGTCGCGGTGCGGTGTGTGGACCATGGCGGGCAGCGCGTGGTCGGCGGCGAGCTGGAGCTGGACGGCCAGCGCGGTGTCCTCGGCCGGTGTCATCGAGTCGTAGCCGATCTCTCCGACGGCCACCACGTGGTCCTTCACGAGATACCGGGGCAGCTCGTCGAGGACGGGCACGCAGCGCGGGTCGTTCGCCTCCTTGGGGTTGAGGGCGATGGTGCAGTGGTGGGCGATGCCGTACTGGGCCGCGCGGAAGGGCTCCCAGCCGAGGAGGGCGTCGAAGTAGTCGAAGAAGGAGGCGGGTGAGGTGCGGGGCTGCCCGAGCCAGAAGGCGGGTTCGACGACGGCTCGGACGCCGGCGGCGTACATGGCCTCGTAGTCGTCGGTGGTCCGTGACGTCATGTGGATGTGGGGGTCGAAGATGCGCATCAGGACTCCTTGCCGTCGGGGCCGTGCGTGCCGTCGGGGGCGGTCGGGCCCTGGGGCGCGGCGGTTCCGGTGGGGGTGGCCGGGTGCCCGGTGAGGGCGAGGACGCGGTGCAGGTCGTGCGGGACGGGCCGGTCGGCGGCCCGGCGTTCGGCGGCGTAGTCGTCGAGCATCCGGGCCAGTTCGGTGTCGGCGTGGGCCCGGCGGGCGAGGTCGGCCACCGCGTCCACGGGGACACCGGTGAACAGGCACTTCAGGACGGCGTGCCGCCAGTTGTGGACGTCGAGGTGCCGGGCGGCGTACGGGCCGACGGCGGCGGCCACCAGCCGGGTGTCGTTGGTGCGCAGGGCGTCCTCGACGACCGGCAGCGCCTCGGGCCCGGACACGAGGTGGGGCAGGGCCGCCAGGACGGCGCGGCGTTCGTCGGCGGTGCCCTGGCGGTAGACGCGGGTGAGGGCCGGGGCGTCGGCGCGGGCCGCGTGCAGGAGGAGGACGCGGGCCGCCTCGGCGTGCTCGGGTCCGCAGCGGCGGCCCGCCTCGGCGATCCGCAGTTCCCACCCGGGGACGGGGCGGGCGTGGGCGCCCTGGTCGGCGGCCGCCTCGTCGAGGGCCTGGTCCAGCCAGGCGCGGGCGGCGCCGTCGAGGAGGGAGTTCAGGCGGGTGTGCAGGGCGGTCAGGGCGGGCGGGGCCTCCGGCGCGGTGGTGCCGGGGACGTCGTGGAGGTCGTTCACGGGGTGCTCCCTTCGGCGGCGACGGGGCCCTCACCGGGGACGGCCGGCCCGGCGGCCCGCTGGGCGGCGGACGAGGCCGCGTACTGGAGGAAGGGGAGGGACCGCTGGGCGAGTTGAGGGCCGGCGTGGGAGTGGCGGGGCAGTTCGACGGAGACCAGTCCCTCGTAGCCCGTGGCGGCCAGGGCTTCGAGGACGGGCGGGAAGTCGATCTCCCCGTCGCCGAACGGGAGGTGTTCGTGGACGCCGCGGCGCATGTCCTCGATCTGGACGTGCCGCAGCCAGGGAGCGGCGGCGCGTACGCAGTCGGCGGGCGACCGCTCTTCGAGGCACTGGCAGTGGCCGATGTCGAGGGTCAGTCCGAGGGCGTCCGGGCTGCCGAGGGTGGTGCGCAGCCGGTGGAAGTCGTCGAGGGTGGCGAGGAGGTGACCGGGCTCGGGTTCGACGGCGAGCGGGATCCCGGCGGCGGTGGCGGCGTCGAGGACGGGGGTGAGGGCTTCGGCGAGACGCTTCCAGGCGGCTTCCTCGGCCATCGCGCCGTCCGCCCGGCCCGGTGGTTCCTTCGGGAGGATGCCGCTGAAGCAGTGCACCGCGTGGGCACCGAGGTCGCCCGCGATCTCGACGGCACGGATGAGGAGGTCGACGCGGCGAGCTCGCTGGTCCGGGTCCGGGTCCAGCAGGGACGGGCCGTGCTTGCGCCGGGGGTCGAGCACGTAGCGGGCGCCGGTCTCCAGGGTGACGCCCAGGCCGAGTTCGTCCAGCCGGCGGGCGAGCCGGCGGGTGCGGGCCGCCAGGTCGGGGGCCAGCGGATCGAGGTGCATGTGGTCGAGGGTCAGCCCCACGCCGTCATAGCCGAGGTCGGCGAGCAGGGCCAGGGCGTCGTCCAGGCGCAGGTCGGTCAGGCCGTTGGTGCCGTAGGAGAAACGGAGGGGGTGGGGGTGGGGGTGGGGGGCCCACCCGGTGGTGGGACGCGGGCTCGGCTGAGGGGTCATGTCACGCTCACCTTTCGGCTGAACCTGCGTGCGGCCGGGGCGAGGGCGGCTGTCAGCAGGGCCGTGACGGGTGCTCCGGAGCGGGCGGCGAGGGCCGCCTGGAGCGGGATCATGGCTCGGATGCCGCCGCCGACGGCTCTCTGCGTGAGTGGGGGTGACGGGTTGAGAGCGGCGTGGAAGAGGGGGACGGCCGAGGTCGCGGCGTAGAGGGCGGCGAGCGCTCCGACCAGGGGCGCGGTGTTCGGGGCGGCCCGCCGGGAAGCGAGGTCCCCGGAGACGGCCGGCCTCTGCCTGCCGCTGCCCTCCCTGCCGTTGCTCGCTCCGTCGTCACTCGCTCCGCTGTCGTGCGTGCGGGCGTCGTGGGTCAGGGTCCAGGTCAGGGCCGTTGTCGTGGCCAGGGCTGTCAGCGGGGCCCATGGGGAACCGCCCTGGGTCTCCTGGCGGGAGACCGTGGTGACGGCCAGGGTGTGCGTGGCCAGGGTCAGCGCGGACGGCACGGCCTTTCGCGTGTCACCGCCCGAGGCCGCTCCGCCGAGGAGGAGGTCCAGGCCCCGGGCCGCGGCCATCGCCAGGGGGCCCGCGGGGGTGCGCTTGAGGACCAGGTCGTACGACCAGACCGTGGCCGCCAGGGCGCCGGCGATCGCGAGCGGGCGGCGGCCCGCGCGGGACGCCAGGGCCAGGCCCGCCGCGGTCAGGCCCCCGGCCGCCGCCAGTGCGGCGGCCGGCCGGACCCGGCCGGAGGGCAGCGGGCGGTGCGGGCGGTCCACGGCGTCCTCGGCGCGGTCGGCCCAGTCGTTGAGGGCCATACCGGCCTCGTACAGACAGAGGCTGGAGCCGATGGCCAGCAGGGTGCGGGGGGTGGGGCGGGCCCCTGCGGCGGCGGCGCCCGCGAGCGCGTCGCCGGGGACCGTGAACAGGGCGGGCAGCCGCAGGAGTTCCACCCAGGCGCGCACTCCCCCGCCCGCCGCGCGCGCACGCTCGGGACGCGCGCTCTCCACCTGTTCCTGTTCGCTCGCCGCACGCGCGCTCGGCTCCGGTGACGAGGCCGCCGTCGCCCGAGCCGGGCCGGTGGTCCGACCGGGCCGCAGCAGTCCGCTCAGCACACTCAGGCCGGTCAGTCCTCCGAGGCCGCGCGGGCGGCCGCGCAGGCCGCTCATCGTCGTTCCCCTCGTCGTTCCTGCGAGATGCCTTCCGGGTCCCCGCGGCCCGCCCGGGGTTGTCCGGCCCCCGGCCCTCCCCCGGGGGTCCGCAGCCGGTCGGCGAAGCCCACCAGGTCCGCGTACTGCTCCCCCAGGGCGGCGGGCCCCTCCCCCACCGGGTCCTTGAAGTAGAAGCCCAGCTCGGCCAGCGGGCCCGACAGGCCGACCTCGTGGGCCCGCGCCACCAGCCGGGCCAGGTCCAGGATCAGCGGAGCGGCGAGGGAGGAGTCACAGCCCTGCCAGGTCGTCTGGAGGACCATCCGGGTGCCGAGGAAACCGTCGAAGGCGATGTGGTCCCAGGCGGTCTTCCAGTCGCCGAGGGACGGTACGTCGTCGATGTGGGTCTCGCCCTCGGGGACCGTGCCGAGGGTGTCGGCGAGGACGCGTTCCTTGCCCGCGTTCTTCGCGGCGGCGGCGGCCGGGTCGGCCAGGGCCGCGCCGTCACCGCCGCCCAGCAGGTTCGTACCGGACCAGGCGCGGACCGCCAGCGCGCGCTGCGCGAACATCGGGCCGAGGACCGAGCGCAGCAGGGTCTGGCCGGTCTTGCCGTCGCGGCCCGCGTACGGCAGTCCGGACGCGGCCGCCGCCGGGGCGAGGCTCGGGTGGTGCAGGCCCATGGACGGGGTGAAGTTGACGTACGGGCAGCCGGCCCGCAGCGCGGCTGCCGCGTAGAGCGAGCTGGCGGGGAGCGCGGCGCCCTCGGGCACCGGCTCCGTGGAGGCCACGTTCACCACGACGGCCCCGGTCAGGTCGCACCGGTTCACGAAGTCGCGTATGTCGCGGGCGAGGTCCTCGATCAGTTCGTCCTCGCTGCGGGTGTCGCCCCGCAGCGGGCCGCCGATCCTGATCTCGCGGTCCGCGGCGGCCAGTTCGGCGGTGACGGCGGAGGGCAGGTCGGGGGGCAGGACGCCGCCTGCGGCGAGGCTCTCGGCCCGTTTCGGCAGCGGGCAGTCCACCACGTCGTGGCCGCCGAAGACGAGTGACGACAAGGCGGGCAGGCCCGCTTCGTGGAAGGCGCCGGTCTCGGTCACCATGCCGGTCGGTGGATGGAGCCCGGCCGTGACGGCCGCGCAGCCCGCGACGGCGGTCGTGGCGACGGAGCCCCTCGCTCCGATCAGCCACACTCCGATCCGAGAAGGGGAAACAGACGGTTCGGCGGACATGGGCAGCCTCCCTCTCATACGCGAACCGGAGGCGCGGTCGTACGCGGTCCGGGAAATCCGGGGAATTCGGACGGTGCCGGAGGAGGGGGAAAAGACGGCGGGCGGGGGTCCGGCGTCCCTCGCCCGCCGCCGCTCATTCGCCCTGCGCGGTGGGTCGCACCGGCAGGTGCTTGATCCGGACGTCGCGGAAGGACACCTGGTCCTCGGCTCCATGGTTCTGGAGGCCGATGTGACCGTCCCGCAGGCTGCGCGCCGGATCGGTGTTGGTGTAGTCGTTGACCTTCACGCCGTTGAGCCAGACGCGGAGCCTTTCGCCCTCCACGCGGATCTCGTACGTGTTCCACTCCCCCGGCGGGTTCAGCGCGCGGTCGCGCTTCTTGAGGTCGGCGGACTGGAAGCTGTACACGGCCCCGGTGGTGCGGTCGGGGGCGTCGGACGCGTCGATCTGGATCTCGTACCCGTTGTCGACGGCCGACCAGGGGTCGTCGGAGGCCGGGAAGCCCACGAAGACACCGGAGTTGTCGTCACCGCCGGCGCTCGCCATCTTCCAGTCGAGCTTCAGGGAGTACGAGGTGAACTCCGAGGCGGGGTACCAGAGCAGGCCCAGGCCGCCGGACGACGTGAGCGTTCCGTCGTCCGCGAGCGAGAACGAGCCCGGTCCTGCCTGCTTCCACCGCGCCAGTGACTCGGCGGTCCCGTCGAAGAGCGGTGTGTAGCCCTTCTCCGGACGGCAGTCGGCCTGTGTGTCGCCGACGGCCCAGCGGATGCCGCCCAGCAGGTGCTGCCGGAAGGCGGGATCGGCGTACGACTCCTTGGTGTGGCCGCTGCCGGTGTAGAAGGAGCGGCCGCCCCGGTACTCCTGGCACCAGGCGATCGGGTGGTCGCCGCTCATCGTGCCGCCGGTGTACGACGACTCGTCGAGGGAGGCCAGGACATGGGCCCGGTCGCGTGGGTTGGAGCGGTAGTTGTACCACTCGTCCGTGCGGTTCCAGGACTCCTCCAGGTGCGAGGTGGCCGGGTGGGACCGGTCCTCGACCTCGATCCGGGCGGGCTGGATCGCCGGGTGCGAGTCGAAGTAGGCGCCGGCGAGGCCGCCGTAGAACTCCCAGTCGTACTCGGTGTCGGCGGCCGCGTGGATGCCCACGTAACCGCCGCCGTGTCCGATGTACCGCTCGAACGCGTTCTGCTGGGGCTTGTCGAGGACGTCCCCGGTCGTGGAGAGGAACACCACGGCGTCGTACCGGGCGAGGTTGCGGGCGGAGAAGGCCCGCGCGTCCTCGGTGGCGTCCACCGCGAAGCCGTGTTCGGCGCCGAGGGACTCGACCGCGGCGATCCCCTCGGGGATGGAGTCGTGGCGGAACCCGGCGGTCTTGGAGAACACCAGGACGCGCTCACCCGTCGCGTGCCCCGAGGGCTTCGGCTGCGACGCGGAGGGCGAGGACGCGGCCGGTCCCGACACGCACCCGATGAGCAGGGCGGCGCCGACGACGGCGGTCGCCGTGCGGGTGGTTGCTTGCATGGCGGACCTCCCTCAGCCGGTCGTGAAGGTGAAGTCGTCCACGTCGTACAGGGGTCCGGTGCCGGTTCCCTTGAAGACGAGGTAGAGCGTGGTCGTGCCGCGCGGGGCGCGGGTCAGTGGGGCGTCGACGTCCTGGAAGGTCTCCCAGTCACCGGTCACCGGGACGGTCGCGGTGCCGAGCAGCCGGCCGGTGGGCGAGCCCGCGCGGACCTCGAGCTTGCCGCCCGCGCCGGCGGAGGAGACGCGTGCCGTGAGCTTCTTGGCGTTGCTCAGGACGTACGGCTCGAAGGCGATCCAGTCGCCCTTGTGGAGGTCACCGACGGTCTTTCCGCCGTGTGCGCCGGCCCTCGTGGTGACCGTGACGCCCTCGGAGGTGCCGAAGTGCTCGGCCTGCCGGTGCCTGGGCTGGACGACGGACTGGCCGTGGGTGGTGAGGGCCTCCTGGCCGCCGCCTCCGCCGTCGGTGTACTCCGCGTCGAAGACACCGAAGATGTTGGCGTCCTCGTCGTGGCCGCCGTCGGCGCTGGTCTGGATGGTGCCGGAGCAGCCGTTGGCGGTGGTCACCGGGTGGCCGTGGCTGTCGTGGCCGAGGACGAAGGTGACCTTGACCTTGGCGCAGTCGATGGTGCCGTCCTCCGGGTCGGTCACCTTCACCTTGAAGGGCACCGCGTCACCGAAGCTGAACAGTTGTCCGTCTGCGGGGAGTTGGAGTGTCACCTTCGGCGCGGTGTTGCCGACGACGATCCGTACGCTCGAACTGCCGGTGCGGCCGTCCGCGTCCTTCGCCGTCAGTGTCGCGGTGTAGGTGCCGTTCGTCCGGTACTTGTGCGTCGGGTTGGCCGCGGTCGACGTACCGCCGTCACCGAAGTCCCAGCTGTACGTGAGGGTGTCGCCGTCGGCGTCGGTGGAGCCCGCGGAGGAGAACTTCGTCTTCAGCGGCGCCTGTCCCGAGGTGCGGTCGGCGGTGGCCTGGGCCACGGGCGAGTGTCCGTCGGTGGCGTTCTCTATTCGGTACAGGGCGGAGTTCTCGTCGCCGCCGAACCAGGAGAGGCCGTAGTCGAGGACGTAGAGCGCGCCGTCCGGGCCGAAGGCCATGTCCATGATCTGGGTGCCGGTCCACGGCACGTCGTTGATGGACTGCACGGTCCCGCTGCCGTCCGACGTGATCCGCTTGATCCACTGGCGGCCGAACTCCCCGGCGAAGAAGTCCCCGTCGTAGCTCTCGGGGAACTTGACCGGCGAGTCGAGCGCGGCGTCGTAGTGGTAGACCGGTCCGCCCATCGGGGACTCGGAGCCGGTGCCGAACTCGGGCACGGAGCCGTCGTCGTAGGGGATCCAGGCGGCCTGGGCCGGCGGGAGGTCCGTCAGACCGGTGTTGTTCGGCGAGGTGTTCTTCGGTGCGGCGCAGTCGAAGGAGTCGCCCGAGGTGCCCGTCGCGAAGTCGTAGTCCACGTAGGCGTCGTTGTCGCCCGTGCAGTACGGCCAGCCGAAGTTGCCGGGCTCGGTCACCCGGGCGAACTCGACCTGGCCCGCGGGGCCGCGCGCGGGGTCGGCCGCGCCGGCGTCCGGGCCGTAGTCGCCGACGTAGAGGATGCCGGTCGCCTTGTCGACGCTGAAGCGGAACGGGTTGCGGAAGCCCATCGCGTAGATCTCGGGGCGTGTCTTGTCGGTGCCGGGCGCGAAGAGGTTGCCGTCGGGGACCGTGTACGAGCCGTCGGCGTTCACCTTGACGCGCAGGATCTTGCCGCGCAGGTCGTTGGTGTTGCCGGAGGTGCGCTGGGCGTCGAAGACGGGGTTGCGGTTCGCTCGCTCGTCGAGGGGCGCGTAGCCGTCTGACTGGAACGGGTTGGAGTCGTCACCGGTCGACAGGTAGAGGTTGCCGGCCGCGTCGAAGTCGATGTCGCCGCCGACGTGGCAGCAGATGCCGCGGGTCGCGGGGACGTCGAGGATCTTCTTCTCGCTGGCGTTGTCGAGGGTGCCGTCGGCGTTCAGGACGAAGCGGGAGAGGCGGTTGACTCCGTCGAAGGGCGCGAAGTCGGCCGCGGTGCCCGTCTCGGGGGCGTCGCCCGCGGGGGTGTCGAGCGGCGGGGCGTAGTAGAGGTAGATGAAGCGGTTGTCGGCGAAGCCGGGGTCGACGCCGACGCCCTGCAGGCCTTCCTCGTCGTGCGAGTAGACGTCGAGCTTGCCCGCCAGTTCGGTGTTCCCGGCGCTGTCGGTGAGCCGCAGTTCGCCGTCGCGTGAGGTGTGCAGCACCGAGCGGTCCGGCAGGACGGCCAGCGACATGGGCTCGCCGACCTCGGGTTCGCCCTTGGCGAGGGTGACCTGCTGGAAGTCCTCCGCCGCGGCCGTCGTGGCGGGGGCGGCGCCGGGGTCCGCGACGGCGGCGCCCGCCGGGGGTGTGGCGAGGGTCAGCGAGGCACCGGCGAGGAGTGCGCCGGTGAGCAGGGCCAGCGACTTGCGCAGTCGCAGTCTCGGGCGTCGTCTGTGGTTCTCGGTTCTGGTGCTGCCGGTGGGGTCGTTCGCGTGCACGGGTGCCTCCAGAGTTGGGGCTGGTGGTACATGCGGGTGCGATACGCCGGGGTGCGCCGTCATCCCGGAGTGAACTCTGCGAGGGGGGTGGCTGGTCGTGGGGTGGCTGGTGGTCGGGGGCCAGGGCCTGTTGCGAAAGTGGCCCTAGTCGTTGCCGCCGAAGGCCGCGTCGAAGGAGGCCGTCGGGGGTTCGAAGTCGAAGGCCTTGAGCCGGGTGAGTGCCTCGGGTGCGCCTTGGAGGCGGTCCATGCCCGCGTCCTCCCACTCGACCGAGACGGGTCCGGTGTAGTCGATGGAGCGCAGCATCCGGAAGACGTCCTCCCAGGGGACGTCGCCGTGGCCCGCGGACACGAAGTCCCAGCCGCGGCGGGGGTCGCCCCAGGGCAGGTGCGAGCCGAGGCGTCCGTTGCGTCCGTCGAGGCGCTTGCGCGCCTCCTTGCAGTCGACGTGGTAGATCCGGTCGCGGAAGTCCCACAGGAAGCCGACCGGGTCGAGGTCCTGCCACACGAAGTGCGACGGGTCGAAGTTGAGCCCGAAGGCGGGCCGGTGGTCGACTGCCTTGAGGGCGGCCTGGGTCGTCCAGTAGTCGTACGCGATCTCGCTGGGGTGGACCTCGTGCGCGAACCGCACGCCCTCGGTGTCGAAGACGTCGAGGATGGGGTTCCAGCGCATGGCGAAGTCCTCGTAGCCGCGCTCGATCATCGACTCGGGGGCCGGCGGGAACATCGCGACCAGGTGCCAGATCGAGGAGCCGGTGAAGCCGATGACGGTGTCGACGCCGAAGGCCGCCGCGGCGCGCGCGGTGTCGGCGATCTCGGCCGCTGCCCGCTGCCGTACGCCCTCGGCCTCGCCGTCGCCCCAGATGCGGGCGGGCAGGATCGCCTGGTGGCGTTCGTCGATGATGGCGTCGCAGACGGCCTGGCCGACGAGGTGGTTGGAGATGGCCCAGCACTTGAGCCCGTACTTGTCGAGGAGTTCGCGCCGGGAGTCCAGGTACCCGGGATCGGCGAGGGCCTTGTCGACCTCGAAGTGGTCTCCCCAGCAGGCGAGTTCGAGTCCGTCGTAGCCGAAGTCGCGGGCGAGGCGGCAGACTTCTTCGAGTGGCAGGTCGGCCCACTGGCCGGTGAACAGCGTGAAGGTGCGTGGCATGGGACTGGCCCTCCTCAGCTCGCGATGGGGGTGAAGACGGAGTTCTTCTCGGCGCTCTCCTCGACCGCCGCCAGCACGCGCTGCACCTGCAGCCCGTCGGCGAAGGACGGCAGTGGCTGTCCGCCGTCCGCGATCGCGTGGACCAGGTCGCGGGCCTGGTGCACGAAGGTGTGCTCGTAGCCGAGACCGTGGCCCGGCGGCCACCAGGCCTCCAGGTAGGGGTGGTCGGGTTCGGTGACGAGGATGCGGCGGAAGCCCGCGTGTGTGCCGGGTTCGGTGCCGTCGTGGTACGAGAGTTCGTTGAGGCGCTCCAGGTCGAAGGCCAACGAGCCCCGCTCGCCGTTGAGTTCGATGCGCAGGGAGTTCTTGCGGCCGGTCGCGAACCGGGTGGCCTCGAAGGAGGCGAGCGCTCCGGAGGCGAACCGTCCGGTGAACAGGGCCGCGTCGTCGACCGTGACGGGCCCCCGTTCGCCGCCGCCGGCCGCCGAGAGGCCGCTGGACGCTCCGGAGAGCAGCGGCCGCTCCCGTACGAAGGTCTCGGTCATCGCGGACACCCCGGTCACCAGTTCTCCCGCGAGGTACTGCGCGAGGTCGACGATGTGGGCGCCGAGGTCGCCGAGCGCGCCCGAGCCGGCCGTCTCCTTGCTCAGCCGCCAGGTCAGCGGGAACTCCCGGTCGACGAGCCAGTCCTGGAGGTAGGTCACCCGTACGTGGCGCAGGGCGCCGATGCGGCCCTCGGCGACCATCTTCCTGGCGAGTGCCGTCGCGGGCACCCGGCGGTAGTTGAAGCCGACCATCGCCACCTGGCCGCGCGCCGCGGCGGCCTCGGCGGCCTCGGTCATCGCCACGGCCTCCTCGACCGTGTTGGCGAGGGGCTTCTCGCACAACACGTGCTTGCCCGCGGCGAGGGCGGCGACGGCGATCTCGGCGTGGCTGTCGCCGGGGGTGCAGATGTCGACGAGGTCGACGTCGTCGCGGGCGATCAGGGCCCGCCAGTCGGTCTCGGCGGCCGCCCAGCCGAGCCGGTCGGCCGCCGCTCTGACGGCACCAGGGTCACGGCCGCAGACGGCGGCGAGGACGGGCCGGCGCGGCAGGTCGAAGACGCGGCCCGCGGTGCGCCAGCCCTGGGAGTGGGCGGCACCCATGAACGCGTATCCGACCATGCCCACGCCCAGTGGGGGCGTGCCGGCCTGTGCCCCGGCCTGTGCCTCGTCGGGGTGCTGCGGCTGTGCCATACGGAGGTCCTCCTCTTCGTCGTGGCGCGGTGGGGGGCGCGCTGCCGCCGGCTCGCGGTGTGGGGAAGTGCGGGTTCGCTGTGGCTGGTCGCGCCCACACGGCGGAGCCGTACATGTCACAGCCCCGCGCCCCTGGTAGGGCGTCCCTGGCGGGCGCCCTTGACGGGGCTGCGGCCTACTTGAAGCCGGTGGGCAGGTACGTCTTGATGTTCTCCTTGTCGACGACCGCCGAGTAGAGCGTCAGGGAGGTGGGGATCTCGAACTCCGCGAGGCCGCTGACGCCCTTGCCCTGGCCGAGTGCGCGGGCGAGGTCGATCGCGGACGCGGCCATGGTCGGCGGGTAGAGGACGGTGGCCTTGAGGACGCTGTTGTCCGACTCGATGGCCTGCATCGCGGACAGTGCGCCCGCTCCGCCGACCATCAGGAACTCGTCACGTCCGGCCTGCTCGATGGCGCGCAGGGCGCCGACTCCCTGGTCGTCGTCGTGGTTCCACAGCGCGTCGAAACTCGACTGGGCCTGCAGGAGCTGGGACATCTTGGCCTGTCCCGACTCGACGGTGAAGTCGGCGGCCTGGCGGGCCACCTTCTTGATGTTCGGGTAGTTCTTGAGGGCCGCGTCGAAACCGGCCGTGCGCTGTTTGGTGAGTTCCAGGTTGTCGATCCCGGCCAGTTCGATGACCTTGGCGTTCTTCTTGTCCTTGAGCTTCTCGCCGATGTAGTTCCCGGCGTTGAAGCCCATGCCGTAGTTGTCGCCGCCGATGTAGCAGCGGTACGCCTGCGGGGAGTTGAAGATGCGGTCGAGGTTGACCACCGGGATGCCGGCGCGCATGGCCGTCAGGCCGACCTGGGTGAGGGCCTTGCCGTCGGCGGGCAGCACCACCAGGACGTCGACCTTCTTGTTGATCAGGGTCTCCACCTGGCCGATCTGCGCGGCGGTGTCGTTGGAGCCCTCGGTGATCTCCAGTGTCACGTCCGAGTACTTCTTGGCGCGGCTCTTGGCGTTGTCGTTGATCGCGTTGAGCCAGCCGTGGTCGGCCTGCGGGCCGGCGAAGCCGATGGTGACCTGCTTGCCGGGCTTGTCGTCGGCGGCGGGCTTGTCGTTGGAGGCCGGCTCGTCGTCGGACTCGTTGCTGGTGCAACCGGCGAGGAGGACACCGGCCGAGACGGCGGCGGTGCCGAAGAGCAGTCCTCTGCGGCTCGTGAGCTCTGGCATGTCGGTGGTCCCTTTCCTCAAGGCGTGTCCCTCGGGTCGTGCGGGGAGTGCTGTGCGTGGTGCTTCA
Source organism: Streptomyces sp. CWNU-52B (assembly GCF_047444975.1). Classification (NCBI taxonomy): domain Bacteria; kingdom Bacillati; phylum Actinomycetota; class Actinomycetes; order Kitasatosporales; family Streptomycetaceae; genus Streptomyces; species Streptomyces sp. CWNU-52B. The sequence continues at coordinate 116,230 of NZ_JBLFJV010000021.1, forward strand.
CGTGATGTGCCGGGTCGTGGGTGCGGCGAGGTGCCGCGCGGCGCGCTGTCTGGTGTTCGCGCTGCCTGGTGCTCGCGTTACCTGGTCTTCGTGTTACGTGGTGTTCGCGGTGCGGCGCTGGACGAGTACGGCGGCGACGATGATGGCGCCCTTGGCTATCTGCTGGACGTCGCTCTGCAGGTTGTTCAGGGCGAAGATGTTCGTGATCGTGGTGAAGATCAGGACCCCGAGCACCGAGCCGGTGATGGTGCCGCGGCCGCCGGTGAGCAGGGTGCCGCCGATGATCGCGGCGGCGATCGCGTCCAGTTCGTACAGGTTGCCGTTGGTGTTCTGGCCCGAGCCGGACAGGATGATCAGCATGAAGGCCGCGATGCCGCAGCACAGTCCGGAGAGCAGATACAGGTAGAGGCGCTGGCGGCGTACGTCGATCCCGGCGAGCCTGGTGGCCTCCGCGTTGCCGCCGACGGCGATCGTGCGCCGGCCGAAGGTGGTGCGGTTGAGCACGAGCCAGCCGATGACGGTCACGACCGCGAACATGATGACGAGGGGCGGGATGCCCAGGACGTAGGAGTCCCGCTCGCCGAGGTCGAGGATGCTGTCGACCGAGACGACCTGGGTGTTGCCGTCGGTGATCTGCAGGGCGAGGCCGCGGGCCGAGGCGAGCATGGCGAGGGTCGCGATGAACGGCACCATGGCGCCGTACGCGATCAGCAGCCCGTTGACGAGGCCGCAGCCGACCCCGACGACGACCGCCGTGAAGAAGATCCCGGCGAAGCCGTACTCCTGGGTGGCGACGGTGGTCGCCCACACCGAGGCGAGGGCGACGATCGCGCCGACGGACAGGTCGATGCCGCCGGAGGTGATGACGAACGTCATGCCGACGGTGACGACACCGATCACCGAGGCCTGGGTGAGGACGAGTTGGAGGTTGCGGGTGTCGAGGAACTCGTCGGGTTTGGTGATGCCTCCGATGAGGATCAGGACGGCGAGCACACCGAGCAGTGACAGGGTGCGGACGTCGGCACGGGCCACGACCGTCCGCCACGGACCGGGTTCCGTCTTCGGGGACATCTTCGGGGTGGCGTCCCTGGGCGGGGACACGGGCTGCGTCATGACGCCGGGCTTCCTTCCATGACGAGGTCGAGTACACGGTGTTCGTCGAGCTCCTGGGCGGGCGCCGTATGGACGACGCGCCCCTCGCGGAGCACCAGGACGCGGTCGGCGAGGCCGAGGACCTCGGGTACTTCGCTGGAGACCAGCAGCACGGCCAGGCCTTCGTCGGCGAGGCGGCGGATGACGGCGTACAGCTCGGCGCGGGCGCCCACGTCCACTCCGCGGGTCGGTTCGTCGAGCAGCAGCACCCGGCAGCCGCGCAGCAGCCAGCGGGCGAGGACCGCTTTCTGCTGGTTGCCGCCGGAGAGGGTCCGGATGAGGGCGGACGGGTTGTCGGGGCGCAGCGACAGTTCGCGGGTCGCCTTGCGGGCCGCGTCCCGTTCGGCGCTCCTGTCCAGCCAGCCGCCGTACGAGAAGCGGGACATGGAGGACACGGAGACGTTGCGGGTGACGGACTCCAGCATGAGCAGGGCCTGTGCCTTGCGTTCTTCCGGCGCGAGGCCGAGTCCCGCGGCGACGGCGGCGCGGACACTGCCCGGCCTCAACTGCTTTCCTCCGACCCGGACTTGACCGGCGGTCGGCTTGCGGGCGCCGTAGATGGTCTCCAGGATCTCGGAGCGGCCGGAGCCGACGAGTCCCGCGAGGCCGACGATCTCGCCGGGCCGCAGGGTGAGGTCGATGGGCTCGAACTCGCCGTCCCGGGCCAGCCCTTGGACTTCGAGGACCGGTTCGGACACCGCCGGGTGGGCGGGCCGCTCCGGGAAGACGTACTCGACGTTGCGGCCGGTCATCAGCGCGACGACCTCACTGGTCGGGGTCGACTCCGCGGGCAGTCCGCCGGCCACCGCGCGGCCGTCCTTGAGCACGGTGACCCGGTCGCCGATGCGGCGGATCTCCTCCAGGCGGTGCGAGATGTAGACGACGGCGACGCCTTCGGCGGTGAGGTCCCCGACGATGCGGAAGAGGTTGGCGACCTCGTCCGGGTCGAGGGCCGCGGACGGTTCGTCCATGACGATGAGGCGTACGTCGTGGGAGAGCGCCCGCGCCATGGAGACGATCTGCTGCTGGGCGGCGGACAACTCGCCGACCAGGCGCGACGGGTCGATCTCCGGGTGGCCGAGCCGCTTGAGCAGCGCGGCGGTCGACGTCCGTGCCTGCTTGCCGCGTACGACGAATCCGGCGGAGGTGGGTTCGTGGCCGAGGTAGACGTTCTCGGCCACCGACAGGCCTTCCACCAGGTCGAGTTCCTGGTAGATGGTGGCGATGCCGAGGCGCATGGCGGCGATGGGCGAGCGGAGGGTGACCTCCTCGCCGCGCCAGCCGATGGTGCCGTCGTCCGGCTGGTGGGCGCCGGCCAGGACCTTGATGAGTGTGGACTTTCCGGCGCCGTTCTGGCCGAGGAGGCAGTGCACTTCACCGGTCTGGACGTCGAGGTCGACGCCGTCGAGGGCCCGGACACCGGGGAAGGACTTGGTGATGCCGGACATCGTGAGAAGGGGTGGTTCGGGTGCCATGACGGTTCCCCTCGGCGTACGGGCCGGCCGGTCTCAGGGCAGGGCTGAGTGAGGCAGGGCGAGGCAGGGTGTGTGGTCAGGGGTGGGTACGGGTGTGGCTCTGTGTCGGCTCTGGGCGGTGGGGCGTCGGTACGGAGAGGTGTGGCGTCGGTGCGGCTCGGGGTGCGGGTGTTACGCGGGTGAGAACAGGTGGTCGCTGATGAGGCGGGCCGCGCCGATGACTCCGGCGGTGGGGCCCAGCTCCCCCAGGACGATGGGGAGGTTGCCGGTCGCGAGGGGCAGCGACTGGCGGTAGACCTGGGTGCGGATCGCGGCGAGCAGGGTGTGGCCGAGGCCGGTCACTCCGCCGCCGATCACCACCAGGCCCGGGTTGAAGAAGCTGACGAGTCCGGCGATGACCTGGCCGGTGCGGTTGCCGCCCTCACGTATCAGGTCGAGGGCGGTGGCGTCGCCCGCGGCGGCCGCGGCGGCGACGTCGATGGCGCTGAGCGCGCCCGCCGCCTCCATGCGTGCCGCGAGTTCCTGGGAGAGGCCCTGCTGGGCGGCCTCCGTGGCGTCGCGGGCCAGCGCGGCGCCGCTGAAGTGGGCTTCCAGGCAGCCCCGGTTGCCGCACGCGCACGGGCGGCCGTCCGGTACGGCCTGGATGTGGCCGATGTCGCCCGCGCTGCCTGTCGTACCGCGGTAGACCTCTCCGCCGACGACGATCCCGCAGCCGATACCGGTACCGATCTTGACGCAGAGGAAGTCGCCCACGGAGCGGGCCACGCCCGCGTGCTGCTCCCCCATCGCCATCAGGTTCACGTCGTTGTCGACCATGACGGGGCAGCCGAGGTCCTGGCTCAGCGCCTCGCGCACCGGGAATCCGTCCCAGCCCGGCATGATCGGCGGGGCGACCGGGACGCCCTCGGGGAAGCGGACGGGTCCGGGGACGCCTATGCCGGCGCCGTCGAATCCCTCCGCGAGGCCGGATGCCTTCAGCTTGGCCGCCATGGACAGGACCTGCTCGAAGACCGCGACCGGGCCTTCGCGTACGTCCATGGGCTGGGTGATGTGTCCCAGCACCTCCAGCTCCGCGTTGGTGACCGCTACGTCTATCGAGGTGGCCCCTATGTCGACGCCCAGGAAGCGCAGGGCGGGGGCGAGGCGGATGTTGTGGGACCGGCGGCCGCCGCGGGAGGCGGCGAGTCCGTCGGCCACGACCAGGCCTGTCTCCAGGAGGCGTTCGACCTCCACGGCCAGCTTGGACCGCGAGAGATCGACCTGGTCTCCCAGCTGGGCCCGTGAGTTGGGGCCGCCGTCACGCAACAGGGTGAGCAGCCGCGCCTGGTGGGCGTTCCCGGGTCGCGCTGTCATACGTCTCACGAGCCCCTCCCCGCCTCATCGGCACCGCCGTCGTTGTCTTTCGAGGGGAACGTAGCAGTGGCTGCCGGGACTGGGAAGAAGTTGCGCAGGAATTACCTACGACTTCTTCCACTCAGAGGACAAAGAGCAGTGGAGTAGTACCGTGAAACGGTACTTATCACGTGAAACAGCACGACGGGCTCCTGCCGGGGGCCAGACAGCGAGGTGCCACTCACCGTCGCGCGTCCCGCGACCGCCCGTGCGGGTTGAGCGCGCAGTTCCCCGCGCCCCTTACGGGGTCCGGCGGGGCGCAGCCGAACAGTAGAGCGTCAGCCACCCCCGCACGTCCCGCGACCGCCCGTGGGGGCTGAGCGCGCAGTTCCCCGCGCCCCTTACGGGGCCCGGCGGGGCGCAGCCGAACAGTAGAGCGCCAGCCACCCCTCGCACATCCCGCGACCCTCCGTGGGGGTCAGTCTCGTGGGCGGGCGTGGTAGGTCCTGCGGGTGTGTTCTGTGTGGGCTCGCATGATTTCTGTGGCTCGTTGTTCGTCTCGGGCCGAGATCGCGGCGATCAGGTCGCGGTGTTCGATCCAGGACTGGCGGCCGCGCTGCCGGGCGACGGGCGTGTAGTACCAGCGCACGCGCCGGTCGACCTGCGCGGCCAGTTCCGCGAGGACCGTGTTGCCGGCGAGCTCCATGACCTTGGCGTGGAAGCGGGCGTTCGTCGCGACCGCGGCGTCCACGTCGTCGGCGCCGACCGCCTCCTCGCCCTCGGCGCACAGCGCCTCCAGGGCCGCGATGCCCGAGGTGCCCGTGTTGGCCGCCGCGAGCCGCGCCGCCTCGGCCTCCAGGAGCGTGCGCACGGTGAGGAGCTGGTCCGCCTCCGCCTCGGTCGGCTCGTGCACGAACGCGCCCTGCGCGGGCCGCAGATCGACCCAGCCCTCCGTGTTCAGCCGCTGCAGCGCCTCCCGTACGGGCTGCCGGGAGACCCCGAGGTGCCCGGCCAGTTCGCTCTCGACCAGGTGCTGGCCGGGCTGAAGAGCGCGCGTCGTGATCAGTTCGAGCAGGGCCTCGTAGACGCGGTCCCTGAGCGGGCCGGGCCGTTCCAGCTTCGGCACCGCCCCCTGCGGCAGTCCGGTCGACAACATCGCGTGTCCCCCTCCTGGGCGGCAGCGCCACGACAGCAGCCTCGGCAACCAGTATTGATTGTCTTTCGTCTACAGTCTACGGCGCACAATGGCCAGCCCGAGGGGGAGTCGATCCGGTCACACTGCGACGAACACGCAGGTCACGGGCAGTGGATGACCTGTCCCGCGTACGAGAGGTTGCCGCCGAAGCCGAAGAGGAGGACCCGGTCCCCGGTGGAGATCTCGCCGCGTTCGACGAGCTTGGACAGCGCGATCGGGATGCTGGCCGCGGAGGTGTTGCCGGACTCGACGACGTCGCGCGCGACGACGGCGTTCACGGCGCCGATCTTCCCGGCGAGCGGCTCGATGATGCGCAGGTTCGCCTGGTGCAGCACGACCGCGGCGAGGTCCTCGGGGGTGAGCCCGGCGCGCTCGCAGGCCTTGCGCGCGATGGCCGGCAGCTTGGTGGTCGCCCACCGGTAGACGCTCTGGCCCTCCTGGGCGAACCGCGAGGGGGTGCCCTCGATGCGTACCGCGTGCCCCATCTCGGGCACCGAGCCCCAGAGCACGGGCCCGATGGCGCTCTCCTCGGCGGCCTCGACGACCGCGGCGCCCGCGCCGTCCCCGACGAGCACGCAGGTCGTACGGTCCGTCCAGTCGCAGACGTCGGACATCTTGTCGGCGCCGATCACCAGCACCCGCCGCGCCCCGCCGGCCCGCACCGCGTGGTCGGCGGTGGCCAGCGCGTGGGTGAAGCCCGCACAGACCACGTTGATGTCCATGGCGGCCGGTGACGGGATGCCGAGGCGCGCCGCCACCCGGGCGGCCATGTTCGGCGACCGGTCGATGGCGGTGGAGGTGGCCACCAGGACGAGATCGATGTCCTCGGGGGCGAGACCGGCGGCCGCGAGGGCCTTGGCGGCGGCGTGCGCGGCCAGCTCGTCGACCGGTTCGTCGGGTCCGGCGATGTGGCGCGTACGGATGCCCACCCGGCTCGTGATCCACTCGTCACTGGTGTCGACCAGCTCGGCCAGATCCTCGTTGGTGAGGATCCTGGCGGGCTGGTAGTGGCCGACAGCGGCGATGCGTGAGCCGTTCATGGGTGGTCCCCTTGGTTGCCTGGCTAACGGGACTCACCAGTCTGATCAGGTACTCACGGGTATGAGGGCACGTAAAGTCACAGGAATGGCGGCCCACCCTTGTCGGCTTCCGTCAGACCTTCGGACGCCCGAACACCTACCCTGCGGACGTTCGGGCGTCCACCCTGCGGTGTCCGGGCGTCCGCCCGGTGGCGAGGGGCCGCTCAGCCCGTGAACAACTGGGTGGCTTTCCGTACGAGCTCGTACAGACCATAGGCCAGTGGCGCTCCCACCCACACCCACGCGAAGGCGATCAGTGCGCGCCGGTCCGGCGAGCCGCCGTCCGGCACGGCGGCGTCGGGCGCGGTGCTGTCAGGCGGACTGCTGTCGCTCGTGGACATCCGCGGCCTCCTTCGGTGCGATGTGGTGGCGGGCGTGCACCGGCCGGACCAGTTCGTTGGCGACGAATCCGACCACGAGCAGCCCGATCATGATGATCAGTGACAGTCCGTAGAGGGACGCTCCGGATTTGCCGGCCTCCTCCTGCCGGTCCGCGATCCAGTTGACGATCAGGGGGCCGAGGACGCCGGCCGTGGACCAGGCGGTGAGCAGCCGCCCGTGGATCGCGCCGACCTGGTAGGTGCCGAAGAGGTCCTTCAGGTAGGCGGGGACGGTCGCGAAGCCGCCTCCGTAGAAGGAGAGGATCACCAGTGCGCAGATGATGAACACGGGCTTCGAGGAGTCCCCGACCCAGGCGATGAGCGCGTACATCAGGGCGCCGACGCCCAGGTAGACGCGGTAGATGTTCTTGCGCCCGATCAGGTCGGACGTCGACGACCAGCCGATACGGCCCGCCATGTTGGCCGCCGAGAGCAGCGCGACGAAACCGGCCGCCGCCGACACCGAGACGGGTGTCGAGGTGTCCGCGAAGAAGTCGGTGATCATCGGCGCGGCCTTCTCCAGGATGCCGATGCCCGCGGTCACGTTCATGCAGAGCACGATCCACAGGAGCCAGAACTGCGGGGTGCGCACCGCGTTGTTCGCGGAGACCTGTACGCCCTCCAGCGGGGCCGGGGTGCCGTCGGCCGCGGTCTTCGCGGGCCGCGGCACGCGCACCAGCAGCACACCGAGCGACATGAAGACGGCGTACGTCAGTCCGTGCACGAGGAAGGCCAGCGCGATGCCCGAGCTGTCGGAGCCGAAGGACTCCAGCATCTGCGCGGACCACGGCGAGGCGATCAGCGCGCCGCCGCCGAAGCCCATGATGGCGATGCCGGTGGCCATGCCCGGCCGATCCGGGAACCACTTGATGAGCGTCGAGACGGGTGAGATGTAGCCGATGCCCAGGCCGATCCCGCCGACGAAGCCGTAGCCGAACACGATCAGCCAGTACTGCTCGGTGGCGGCGCCCAGCGCGGCGAGCAGGAAGCCCGAGGAGAAGCAGATCAGGGCGACCGTCATCGCCCAGCGCGGCCCGTTGCGCTCCACCAGCGTGCCGCCGAACGCGGCGGACAGGCCGAGCATCACGATGCCGAGCTGGAAGGGCAGGGCGCTCTGGGTTCCGCTGAGGTCGAGCGAGGACTCCAGGGCGGGCTTGAACACGGACCAGGCGTAGGCCTGTCCGATGGAGAGGTGGACCGAAAGGGCCGCGGGCGGGACCAGCCAGCGGCTCCAGCCCGGTGGGGCTACAGGGGGACTCATGATCCCGGACGATAGGAACCGGTTGTTCGGTTGGGAAGGCGGTCCACCCCAACTGGTCGACCGTATGCGGTGAACGGTATGCGGCGTGCGGTGAACGGTCGGTTCCGGCCGACGAACGGCATTTCCAGCCAGGCTCCGCATCTCTACCAAGGGTGTTCGGGGCGCGACACACAGCGAGCCCCGGGGCGGCCCGATCCCTCCCGGGAGGGATCGCGACGAGGAGGGATCACGAGGGCGGGGGCCGCCGTGTGCCAGGTGCTGCGCGAACCCTTGCTGCCCCAACTCCCATACTGTAGACAATATTCAGTCGACAACGCTCATCCCGACTCACCGCTGTTCAGCGTCTCCTCGGTACCCTCGACCGAACGGAGCCCCTCAAGTGAAGGTCGCAGTTCTCGGCGCCGGTGCGATCGGCGCCTACGTCGGTGCCGCGCTGCATCGCGCGGGTGCCGATGTGCACCTCATCGCCCGTGGACCGCATCTCGCGGCCATGAGGCAGCACGGAGTGCGCGTGCTCAGCCCGCGCGGTGACTTCACCGCCCGCGCCCACGCCACCGACGACCCGGCCGAGGTCGGCCCGGTCGACTACGTCTTCCTGGGCCTGAAGGCCAACTCGTACGCGGCGTGCGGGCCGCTCATCGAGCCTCTCCTGAACGACACGACGGCGGTCGTCGCCGCCCAGAACGGCATCCCCTGGTGGTACTTCCACCGGCACGGCGGCCCGTACGACGGCCATCGCGTCGAGAGCGTGGACCCGGACGGCGCGGTCAGTGCGGTGATCGCGCCCTCCCGGGCCGTCGGCTGTGTCGTCTACGCGGCGACCGAGCTGGCGGGGCCGGGCGTGGTCCGCCATCTCGAAGGCACCCGCTTCTCCGTCGGCGAGCCCGACCGCACGGTCTCGGTGCGCTGCGCCGGGTTCGGCGAGGCCATGGTCGCCGGCGGACTCAAGTGCCCGGTGGAGCCCGATCTGCGCAACGACATCTGGCTCAAGCTGCTCGGCAACATCTCCTTCAACCCCATCAGCGCCCTGGCCCGCGCCACCATGCGGCAGATGTGTCTGCACGGCGGCACCCGACGGGTCATCGAGATCATGATGACCGAGACGCTCGCGGTCGCCGAGGCACTGGGCTGCCGGGTGGGCGTCTCCATCGAGAGGCGGCTGGCCGGCGCGGAGCGCGTCGGCGACCACCGCACCTCGACGCTCCAGGACCTGGAGCGCGGCAAGCCGCTCGAACTCGACGTGCTGCTCGCCGCCGTCGTCGAACTCGCGGAGATCACCGACGTCCCGGTGCCCACGCTCCGCACCGTCCACGCCATCTCGGACCTGCTCGCACTGAGGACCGCCGCATGAAGAAACGCGACCGAACTCCCAAGACCTACACCCGACTCGAGTACCCCCTGATCCGTGACTCCCGTGACGAGCCCTTCCGCAGGGCGAGTTGGGACGAGGCCCTGGACCGGACCGCCCGGGGCCTGGGCGCGGCGCGCGGCGCGTTCGGCCTGTTCTCCTGCGCCCGCGCGACCAACGAGATGAACTACGTGGCGCAGAAGTTCGCCCGCGTGGTCATGGGCACCCACAACGTCGACTCCTGCAACCGCACCTGTCACGCGCCCAGCGTGGCGGGCCTGTCGGCGGCCTTCGGCTCGGGCGGCGGCACCTCCTCGTACGCCGAGGTCGAGCACACCGACCTGGTCGTGATGTGGGGCTCCAACGCCCGCTTCGCGCACCCGATCTTCTTCCAGCACGTCCTGAGGGGGATCAGGAACGGCGCCCGGATGTACGCGGTCGACCCGCGCCGCACCTCCACCGCCGAGTGGGCCGAGAGCTGGCTCGGGCTGAACGTCGGCACGGACATCCCGATGGCCCACGCGATCGGCCGCGAGATCATCCGGGCGGGTCTGGCGAACGACGCGTTCATCGAACGGGCGACCACCGGCTTCGCGGAGTACCGCGAGCTCGTCGAGCCGTGGACGCTGTCGCTCGCCGAGAAGGTGACGGGCGTCCCGGCCGCCGCGATCCGGGAGCTGGCGCACGCCTATGCCCGCGCCGAGCGCGCCCAGCTGTGCTGGACGCTCGGCATCACCGAGCACCACAACGGCACGGACAACGTCCGCGCGCTCATCAACCTGTCGCTCCTGACGGGCCACGTGGGGCGCTTCGGCTCGGGGCTCCAGCCCCTGCGCGGGCAGAACAACGTGCAGGGCGGCGGTGACATGGGCGCCATCCCGAACCGGCTGCCCGGCTTCCAGGACATCCTCGACCCGGACACCCGGCTGAAGTTCGAGTCGGCGTGGGACACGGTCATGGAGCCCCACTACGGGCTGAACCTGACCGAGATGTTCGAGGCGATGGAGGAGGGCTCGCTCAGGGCCGTCTACTGCATCGGGGAGAACCCCGCGCAGTCGGAGGCCGACAGCGAGCAGGCGGTACGCCGGATGCGGGGCCTGGACTTCCTCGTCGTCCAGGACATCTTCCTGACGAAGACGGCCGAGCTGGCGGACGTGGTCCTGCCCGCGACGGCCGGCTGGGCCGAGACCGAGGGCACCACCACCAACAGCGAGCGGCGGGTCCAGCGGGTGCGCCGGGCCGTCACGCCGCCCGGTGAGGCCCGCGAGGACATCGACATCCTCTGCGACCTCGCCCTGCGGCTGGGCCACGAGTGGAAGTACGCGGACTCCGAGGCCGTGTGGAACGAGCTGCGGTCGGTGTCCCCGGACCACCACGGGATGACGTACGAGCGGCTGGAGGAGCACCAGGGCATCCAGTGGCCGTGCCCGGAGACCGACCGGCTCGAACCGACCTATCTGCACGGCAGGCTGTGGGAGTCCGACCCGGCCGCGCGGGGCCGGCTCGCGCCGTTCGGTCTGGTCCAGCACGACCCGCCCGTCGATCTGACGGACGAGGAGTTCCCGATCCGGCTGACCACCGGGCGGCGGCTCGACTCGTACAACACCGGGGTGCAGAGCGGCGGTTTCGCCTCACCGATGCGGCGCGGCGAGTACGTCGAGCTGTGCCCGGAGGACGCGGAGCGCTACGGCGTGGCGGTGGGCGAGGAGGTCCAGGTCTCCTCGCGGCGCGGGGCGGTGGTGGCCCCGGTGTGGGTGGACCCCGCGCTGCGGCCCGGCCTCGCCTTCATGACCATGCACTTCCCCGACGAGGTGGACACCAACCAGCTGACGATCGAGGCCAACTGCCCGATCGCGGGGACGGCGGAGTTCAAGGCGTCGGCGATCCGGATCGAGAAGCTGCCGGTTGCGATTCGAGTGAGGTGATGTCAAGTGGACCTGCACTTCGGTGACAGCAGACCGACGGACGAGGAACGGGCGGCCATCGACACGCTGCTCGGCCCTCCGGAGTCCTCGTGGGAGGGCGCGGACCGCTCCGACGCCGACCTCAGGTGGGCACGCGGCGGGCGGGCGGCCCGGGACCGCCGTGACCTGCTGTTGCCGGGGCTGCACGCGGTCAACGACCGGATCGGCTGGATCAGCGAGGGCGCCCTCGACTACCTGTGCCGCCGGCTCACCGTGCCGCCCGCGGAGGCGTACGGGGTCGCCACCTTCTACGCGATGTTCTCGGTGAAGCCGCGTCCCGCGACGGTCCTGCACGTGTGCACGGACCTGGCGTGCGCGGCGGCGGGCGCACCGGAGCTGTGCGCCGGGATCGAGGCCCGGCTCGGCCCCGGCAGCGGGGTGAGCGTCGAGCGCAGCCCCTGTCTGGGCCTGTGCGAGCGGGCCCCGGCCGCCCTCGCGGTCAAGGCCGGGGACCCGGTGCGGACGGCCGTGTCCGCGCCCACGACCGTCGAGCGGGCCGTGCTCGCGGCGAGCGCGCCCGACTCGGTGCCCGAGGAGCCGTCGGCCGTGCTGGCGGTCCCGCAGGCCGGGGACCCCGCCCTGACGCTGCTGAGCCGGGTCGGCGTGGTGGATCCGGCGTCCCTGGACGACTACCGGGCGCACGGCGGCTACACGGCCCTGCGGGAGGCCTTCGCGCTGGGCCCCGCCGGGGTCATCCGCGAGGTCACCGACGCGGGTCTGGTCGGGCGCGGCGGCGCCGCCTTCCCCACCGGCCGCAAATGGCAGGCCACGGCGTCGGCGCCCGACCGTCCGCACTACCTGGTGTGCAACGCGGACGAATCGGAGCCGGGCACCTTCAAGGACCGGGTGGTCATGGAGGGCGACCCGTACGCGCTCGTGGAGTCGATGACGATCGCGGCGTACGCGGTCGGGGCGCACCGGGGCTATCTGTACCTGCGCGGCGAGTACCCGCGGGCGCTGCGCCGCATGGAGCACGCGATCGGGCAGGCACGCGCGCGCGGGCTGCTCGGGGACGACGTCCTCGGCCAGGGGTACGCGTTCGACATCGAGATCCGGCGCGGCGCGGGCGCGTACATCTGCGGCGAGGAGACCGCCCTCTTCAACTCCATAGAGGGGTACAGGGGGGAACCGCGGTCCAAGCCGCCGTTCCCCGTGGAGAAGGGCCTGTTCGGCAAGCCCACCGCCGAGAACAACGTCGAGACGCTGGTCAACGTGCTGCCGATCCTCACCATGGGCGCCCCGGCGTACGCGGCGATCGGCACCGGCAGGTCCACCGGGCCCAAGCTGTTCTGTGTGTCGGGCAGTGTGGACCGGCCCGGGGTCTACGAGCTGCCGTTCGGCGCGACGCTGGGTGAGCTGCTCGCTCTGGCGGGCGTGCGCACGCGTCTGCGGGCGGTGCTGCTCGGCGGCGCGGCCGGTGGTTTCGTACGGCCCGACGAGCTGGACATCCCGCTGACCTTCGAGGGCACGCGGGAGGCGGGCACGACGCTCGGCTCCGGGGTCGTGCTGGCCTTCGACGACACCGTGCCGCTGCCCCGGCTGCTGCTGCGGATCGCCGAGTTCTTCCGGGACGAGTCGTGCGGGCAGTGCGTGCCGTGCCGGGTCGGGACCGTGCGCCAGGAGGAGGCGCTGCACCGCATCGTCGAGCGGACCGGCGCGGACGCCGCCGCCGACATCACGCTGCTGCGGGACGTGGGCCGGGCCATGAAGGACGCCTCGATCTGCGGTCTCGGGCAGACCGCGTGGAACGCCGTGGAATCCGCCATCGACCGTCTGGGGGCGTACGAATGACCGTGACACCGCTGGGGATCCCGCGTCGGCTCCTGGAGTTCACCATCGACGGCGCGCCCGTGCGGGCACCGGAGGGCTCGACGATCCTCGACGCCTGCCGGTCGGCGGGCAAGGACGTCCCGACGCTGTGTCAGGGCGACACCCTGACCCCGAAGAACGCCTGCCGGGTGTGCGTCGTCGAGGTCGAGGGCGCGCGCACCCTGGTCCCGGCCTGTTCCCGCAGGGCGGAGGCCGGCATGGAGGTGCGCACCGACACCGAGCGGGCCCGGCACAGCCGCAGGGTCGTCCTCGAACTCCTGGCGTCCTCGGTCGACCTGTCGACCACACCGGAGGTCGCCGGATGGCTCAAGGAGTACGAGGCGAAGCCCGGCCGGTTCGGTCCCGACGCGGCCCGGGTGGACGAGGAGCCGAGGGTCGACAACGACCTGTACGTGCGCGACTACGGCAAGTGCATCCTCTGCTACAAGTGCGTGGACGCCTGTGGCGACCAGTGGCAGAACACCTTCGCGATCTCCGTGGTCGGGCGCGGTTTCGACGCCCGGATCGCCGTCGAGCACGACGCTCCCCTCACCGACTCGGCCTGTGTGTACTGCGGCAACTGCGTCGAGGTGTGTCCGACCGGTGCTCTCTCGTTCAAATCGGAGTTCGACATGCGCGCGGCGGGTACGTGGAACGAGTCGGCGCAGACCGAGACGACCACGGTGTGCGCCTACTGTGGAGTGGGCTGCAATCTCACCCTGCACGTGCAGGACAATGAGATCGTCAAGGTCACCTCGCCGCACGACAACCCGGTGACCCACGGCAACCTCTGCATCAAGGGCCGCTTCGGCTACCAGCACGTACAGAACCGGGACTGATCAGGACATGGGACGAGTCACGGAACGACGCAAGGTGATCCGCATCCGGGACGGGGCGGTCTCCACCCGCCCGGACACGCTCGTCGCCGAGGAGCCACTGGAGATCCGGCTCAACGGAAAACCCCTGGCGATCACGATGCGCACCCCGGGCGACGACTTCGCGCTCGCGGCGGGCTTCCTGGTCAGCGAGGGGGTCCTGGGGCTGGCCGACGAGCTGCAGAACATCGTCTACTGCGCGGGCGCGACGGTGGACGGCTCGAACACGTACAACATCGTCGACGTCCGGACGGCGCCCGGCGTCGTCATCCCCGACATCACCCTCGAACGGAACGTGTACACGACGTCGTCCTGCGGTCTGTGCGGCAAGGCGAGCCTGGACGCGGTCCGTACGACGGCCCGGTGGACGATCGACGACACGCACGGCGACACGACTCCCCCGGTACGGCTCGAACCGAACCTGCTCGCGAGCCTCCCCGACCGGCTGCGCGCGGCGCAGCGCGTGTTCGACCGGACCGGGGGTCTGCACGCGGCGGCGCTGTTCACCGAGGACGGCGAGCTGGTCGACATCCGGGAGGACGTCGGCCGGCACAACGCGGTCGACAAGCTGGTCGGCCGCGCCCTCCAGAACGGCACTCTGCCGCTCTCCCGCACGGTGCTGCTGGTCTCGGGGCGCGCCTCCTTCGAGCTCGCGCAGAAGGCGGTGATGGCCGGCATCCCCGTGCTCGCGGCGGTCTCGGCGCCGTCCTCGCTGGCGGTGGACCTGGCCGCCGAGTCGAACCTGACCCTGGTCGGCTTCCTGCGGGGCACCTCCATGAACGTGTACGCGGGTGAGCACCGCATCGCTCTGCAGGCCGCGGCCGCCCAGCGCTGACCGGTTTCCCCCGCGGCACGGCGGCGGGGCCCCTTCCTGGCGGGGAGCGCCCCCTGCGCCGGAGGGGCCCTGCTGTGTCCGGTGCTCAGCTCCTCTCCGTGAAGCGCACCTCTTCGGCGGTGACGACCGTGCCCAGGCGGGGGAAGTCCAGCTTCACCGAGGCCTCGTGCTCGGGGGCGGTGAGCGCCGCCATGGCGTCCTCGACGAAGACGAGGTCGTAGCCGAGGTCGCCGGCGGCGCGGGCGGTGGACTCGACGCCGAGGTTCGTGGCGATCCCGCCGAACACCACGGTGGTGACGCCGCGTTCGCGCAGCCGCTCGTCCAGCCCCGTGCCCTGGAAACCGCCGATGGTCCGCTTCACGATCTCGATGTCGCCGTCGGCCGCGAGCCCCGCCACCAGTCCGCTGCCGGGCGGCTGCTCGGGGACGCCGGACCGCTCGACGCGGACGAGCACGACGGGCGCGCCCACCGCGCGGAAGGCGCCGGCCAACTCTTCGGCGACGGACTGCACTTCGGTGCCCTTGCGGGGCTCCAGGGGCAGTCCCACGATGCGGTCCATCAGATCGACGAGGACGAGGGCGGTGCGGGCGGGGTCGAGGGCGGAACGGGGTTCCATGCCGGGTGCGTTCATGACGGAACGTTAGCCCGCGCGAGCCCTCCGTAGGGGAGATCCGGATCAACGGGGCGGAGAACCAGTCGCGTTCGGCCCCTTCGCCGATGGCCCCGGGGGCTCGCCGCCTGACGCGCGAGGAGGTGGTACAGGCCGGTGTGACGCTCCGTCAGCACTCATCCGGACGTACACCGCGGCAGGCGCGTACCCCGGCGGGCCCCGGCTCGTTCTCCCTGACGACCTCGAACGGGCCCTCAGCCGGCCCGTCGTCCAGGTAGGAGGCGGTTACTTGGATGCCGGCACGACCCTGCTCGGTTCGTCACTCGCCTGCGCGGGCGTGCTGGGCGCGGCTCTCGTGGCGTACTTGGGAAAGCGGGGCGAGAACGCCCTGAACGGCTTTTCGAGCCTGACCGAAAAGCTTCAGTCGGAGCGCGACCGCCTTGAGCGCCAGATCGCCGAACGCGACTCGCGCATCGACGAGTTGTCCTCGCTGCACGCCGCCGACCAGTCGGAGATCGCGCGGCTGCGGCTCGACATCCACCGCCTCGGAGGAGCGCCGTGACCAGGGTCCAACGGGTACTGGCTGTGCGCTGGCGCAGCCTCTTCCTCGTCTGTGTGCTGATCGCGCTCAGTGGTGTCGCGGTGATCCTGTGGGCCCGGATCGACTCCGGTGACCGCAGGGCCGACGAACTGCGGGCCGAGTCGGACCGGCGGGGCGACGCCGTGTCGACGCTGGCGCACGACGTGCGCGCGCTGCGCGCCCAGGTCGAGGCCGGCGGCGGCACTCCGGCGGCCCCCGACCCCTCCGACGCGGTGGACGACCTGCTGGACCGGGTGCGGGTGCCGACCGCCGCCCACGGCGAACCGGGCGCCAAGGGCGAGCGGGGCGCGACGGGGGCGGGCGGGCAGACCGGACCCGGTGGGGAGCGCGGCGTGCGTGGCGTGTCCGGGTCGCCGGGGCCGTCGGGTTCGCCGGGAGCGTCCGGGCACTCCGGCGACCAGGGCCCCCCGGGGACCGACGGCACGAACGGGACCGACGGCGCCGGTGGACCGGCGGGGCCGCCCGGTCCCGACGGTGCCAAGGGGTACCAGGGCATCCGGGGGGACAGCGGCTCCCGGGGAGAACAGGGGGAGAAGGGCGAGAAGGGCGATCCCGGGCCCGCCTGTCCGGCGGGCTACAGCCTCCAGGTGCCCGCGAACGACCCCGACGCCCTGATCTGCCGCAGACGCGGCGCCGACGCGCCCTCTCCCGAGCCCTCGGGCTTCCTCCCGCTGCCGCCGCCCCTGCTCCGACGGAGGGAACTCCGCTAGGGCTGTCGCCCTCCGTCCGCGCGGCACCGCGATCCCCCGGCCGCCGTGTGCGACCTTCCCCCACCACGACCATCACGACCAGCACGACCGGTGCACGCTTCTTGTGAGGTGCCTGAGAGCCCAAGTAGCGTCTGTGGCGCGCACATTGGACGTGGGATGTCCGGATGTCCAGACTTATGAAGGGCAGGTCGCACCATGCCGTCAGGTCGTCGCGCACTCTCCCGAACGCTCGGCTCCGCCGGGCGAAGAAGAACCCCCCTCAGGACCGTCCTCGCAGCGGTCCTCACCGCCACCGCGCTGCTCGCGCTGCCGAGCACCGGACACGCCCGGCCGGCCGTCGAGCCCGGCGGGAGCGCCGCACCCGAACAGTTCACACAGCAGGTGCTCTTCAAGGCCTCCCAGGATCCCGGATACGCCTGCTTCCGGATCCCGGCGGTCGTGAAGACGGTCAAGGGCACCCTGCTGGCGTTCGCCGAGGGCCGGGTGAACGACTGCAGCGACGCCGGCGACATAGACCTCGTGCTCAAGCGCTCCACCGACGGCGGCCGCACCTGGGGCCCCCTCCAGGTCGTCAACGAGGGCGCGGGCGACACCCACGGCAACCCCGCGCCGGTCGTGGACCGCGAGAGCGGCCGGATCCTGCTGGCCGAGACGTACAACACGGGCCGCACCGACGGGCACAACTGCGAGGTCCCGTGCGACCGCACCCCGCATCTGCAGCACAGCGACGACGACGGACTCACCTGGTCCGCGCCCCGCGACCTCAGCGCCGAGATCCTGCCCGCCCACTGGAACTCCTGGTACGCGACCGGACCGGTGCACGGCGTCCAGCTGACCCGCGGCCGGCACCCGGGCCGCCTCGTCCTCGCCGTCAACACCGAGACGTGGGACGGCAGCCGCGTCAGCGCGAACCACGCCGCGCTCGTCGTCAGCGACGACGGCGGCGACCACTGGAGCGTCGGCGCGACGGACTCGTGGCCGATCGCCGAGGACGGCACGTTCCGGCAGAAGCCGTCCGAGATGACCGTGACCGAGCGCGCCGACGGGACGGTCCTCGTCAGCGGGCGCGAGCAGGACGGCACCGACCTCGGCCACCGCACCCAGGCGTTCAGCACCGACGGCGGCGACAGCTTCACCGCGCGCTTCCGCGCTCTCCCCGACCTCTACACGCCCCAGGTCCAGGGCTCCACGCTGCGCCTGGGCGACCGGATCCTGCTCGCCTGCCCCGCCGATCCGGACCGCCGCCGCACGATGACGATCCGCTCCTCCTACGACCAGGGGCGCACCTGGGACAGCGTCGACCGGGGCACGGTGGTCACCACGGACTGGTCCGGCTACTCCGACCTGGTGGCCGTCGCGGGCGACACGGCGGGCCTGCTGTACGAGGGCGGCGCCGTGGACGCCCGCGACGAGATCCGCTTCGCGCGGTTCACCGAGGACTGGCTCACCCCGCGCCGCGGCCCCGACCCGACCACCGCCGACCTCGCCCCGCGCGCACCCGGCGCGGCGGTCCTCGGCGGGGCGCGGGAGACGGACGGGAAGTTCGGCGGCGCCCTCGCGTTCGACGGCACCGACGACGCCGTACGCCTGCCGCACCGCGCCGCGCTGCCCCTGGGGACCAAGGACTTCACGGCGTCGCTGTGGTTCCGCTACACGGCCACGACGGGCGAGCAGCCGCTGCTGTGGATGGGCGGCGTCGGCACCACCCAGCCGCAGGTGTGGCTGCGCGGTGAGCCCGCGAACGACCGGATCCAGGGGCTGATCACCGTCCGGGACGGCGCGAGCGCCCCGCGGTCGGTGTCCGTGCGCACGAGCGGCGCGTACAACGACGGGAAGTGGCACCATCTGGCGCTGCGCCGCGGCGCGGGAGCGCTGACGCTGTTCGTCGACGGGACCGCGACCGGCACGGCGGACGTACCGGGATCGGTGAGCCGCAACTCGCCGTTCGGTGTGCACGTCGGCCAGAAACTCGACAGCCGCGCCCACTTCACCGGCGCGATCGACGACGTCCGGGTCTGGGACCGGGCCCTGGGCGACACCGAACTGGCCGGGGTACGGGCGTCGGACGCGGCGGTTCCCCGGGGCACCGTCCTATGGCTGCCCATGGACCGGGTGAGCGCCGGCCACTAACGTCCCGGGCGTGCCCGACGCCGCACGAGCACGACAGCGCACGGGGACCGGCCTGGGTCTGCTCCTGGCACTGGTCCTCGGAGCCGTGCTGCTCACCGCCCTCCCCGACGACGACGGGGAGGGCGGTGCGGGTGCCTGCCGGGCCCGTACGGTCCGCTCCTGGACCGCGGACACGGACGTCACCGAGGAGTTCGCACGGTACGGGGACGACGCCTCGCGGGCCGACGACTGGACCGGCGGCGACGGCACCCACTCGGTGCGGCTGCCGGACGGCCGGGTGCTCTGGCTGTTCTCGGACACGTATCTCGGCCAGGTGTACCGCCCGCCCAACCCGGCCGGCGAGTCGTACGCCTGGCGGGACACGACCGCGCCGCTGGTGCGCAACTCGGCCGTGGTCATGGAGGACGGACGACTGCGGCGCACCCTGCCCGCGCCGCTGTTCGCCGACCCGGCGCCCGGACAGTGGCGCTGGCCGGTGGCGGCGCGGGTCGAGCCCCGTTCCCCCGGCTCGTCCGAGCAGGTCGTACGGGTCGTGCTGTGGACCCGTACGACCGGCGCGTACCCCTGGATCTACGGGGTGCCCACCGCCACCGAGGTCGCCACGCTGTCGCTGCCCGGTCTGCGGCTCGAAGGCATCACCCGGGTCCTCGACCAGCGGCAGGTCCGCGATCCGGCGCGGCGGGTGCTGTTCGGCACGGCCGCGCTGACCCACGACGAGGACTGGACGTACGTGTTCGGCGGGGACGACGCGCGGGCCGCGGCCCGGCCGGCGTCGCACGCGTACGTCGCGCGGGTGCCGCGGGGGCGGCTCGCGGACCCGGCGGCGTGGCGGTACTGGGACGGCGAGCGGTGGACCGTCCCCTCGCTCATGCAGCCCGTGCTGGGGGACGGCGAGCGCACCGGGGTGGGCAGCGCGTTCACGGTCGCCCGCGACGGGGGGACGTACGTCCTGTTCACGATGGCGGCGGGCACCGCGGGGCTGACCACCGTCACCTCGTACTGGGCGTGCTCGCCCACCGGGCCCTGGCACGGGCCGGGCAAGGGCTTCAGTCCGCCCCTGCCGGAGCAGCGGGCGGGGGTGGCCGCGTACAACCCGCAGGTCCATCCCGCGGTCGGCCGGGGCCGGCTCGTGCTGAGCTACGACGTGAACTGGCTGGACGCGGACGGCGGGGTGTCGGCGCAGGCGAACCTCAGCCGGAACGTGTCCCTGTACCGACCGCGATTCGTGACGCTGCGGCTGGGTCCCGGGTGAGGTCCGGCGCGGTGGGGGCTGGTGCCGCCTCGGGGTCGCGGGAGCGGCGCTTGGCGATGACCGCGCAGACCATGAGCTGCATCTGGTGGAAGAGCATCAGCGGCAGCACGGCCAACGCGGCGTGGGCGCCGAACAGCACGCTCGCCATGGGCAGCCCGGACGCCAGGGACTTCTTCGAACCGGCGAACTGGATGGCGATGCGGTCCTCCCGGCCGAACCCGAGGGCCTTGGAGCCGTACCAGGTCAGCGCCAGCATCACGGCGAGCAGCACGGCCTCGACGGCGAGCAGGGCGCCCAGCCGCGGCGGGCTGACCTGGTGCCAGATGCCCTGCACCATGCCCTCGCTGAAGGCGGTGTAGACGACCAGCAGGATCGAGGCGCGGTCCACCAGGCCGAGGACCTTCTTGTGGCGGGCGACGAACCCCCCGATCCAGCGGCGCAGCAGCTGTCCGGCGAGGAACGGCACCAGCAGCTGGAGCACGATCTTCAGGAGCGAGTCGGCGGAGAACCCGCCGCCGGTGCCGCCGAGGAGCGCCGCGGCGAGCAGCGGGGTGAGCACGATGCCCACCAGGGAGGAGAAGGAGCCCGCGCAGATCGCTGCGGGCACGTTGCCGCGCGCCATGGAGGTGAAGGCGATGGAGGACTGGACCGTCGAGGGGACGAGGGTCAGGAAGAGCAGTCCGGTGTAGAGGGAGTGGTCCAGGAGCAGCGGTTCGAGGCCGCGGGCCGCCAGGCCGAGCACCGGGAACAGCAGGAACGTGCAGGCCAGGACCGTGAGGTGCAACCGCCAGTGCCGTACGCCGTCCATCGCCTCGCGGGTGGACAGCCGCGCCCCGTAGAGGAAGAAGAGGAAGGCGATCGCGGCGGTGGAGGCGCCGGACGCGACCTCCGCGCCGGTGCCCCGGGCGGGCAGGAGCGCGGCGAGACCCACCGTCCCGAGCAGCACCAGTATGTACGGGTCGATCGGCAGCCAGGACGGCCACTTCAGGCGTTTCACGGTGCTCCGTTGCTGAGTCTCGGTGGTGCGTGTGCTGGTTGGTTCGCGTACCGGATCACGCGCCGGATCAGGGGCCGGCTCGTGCCCTCTCCATCGTCCTCCCCGTGGCCGTGATCGGGAATCCGTCACACCGCTCTGACTGTCATCACGAACCGCGATAGCGTGGCCGGTGTGTACGACCCCGCGCAGCTGCGCACCTTCCTCGCCGTGGCCCAGACGCTGAGCTTCACCCGGGCGGCCCGGCGGCTCGGGCTGCGTCAGTCCACGGTCAGCCAGCATGTGCGCCGGCTGGAGGCCACCGCGGGGCGGCAGCTGTTCACCCGGGACACCCACTCCGTGGAGCTGACGGAGGACGGTGAGGCGATGCTCGGGTTCGCGCGCCGGATCCTGGAGGCGCACGAGCAGGCGGCGGCGTTCTTCACCGGGACGCGGCTGCGCGGCCGGCTGCGGTTCGGCGCCTCGGAGGACTTCGTCCTGACCCGGCTGACGGAGATCCTGGAGGGATTCCGCCACGACCACCCCGAGGTCGACCTGGAGCTGACGGTCGAGCTCTCCGGCACCCTGCACGAGCGGCTGGCCGAGGGGAAGCTGGACCTGGTGCTGGCCAAGCGCCGCCCCGAGGACCCGCGGGGCGAGCTGGTCTGGCACGACCGCCTGGTCTGGATCGGTACGGAACGCCTGCGGCTGGATCCCGACCGCCCGGTCCCGCTGATCGTGTACCCGCCTCCGGGCATCTCCCGGGCGCTGGCCCTGGAGGCGCTGGAGCGGCAGGGCCGGTCCTGGCGCGTGGCGTGCACCAGCGGCAGCCTCAACGGCCTCGTCGCGGCGGCCCGTGCGGGGCTCGGCGTGATGGCCCACGCGCGGGGGCTGATCCCGCCGGGGCTCGTCCGGGTTCCCGACCGTGCGGGCCTGCCGGAGCTGGGCGAGGTGGAGTTCGTGCTGATCCACGGCAGACGCCACACGGCGGCCCGGGGCGCGGCGGACGCGCTGGCGGGCTCGATCCTGTCGGCGGGAGACCGGCTGCACCGCGCCCGCTGAGCCCCTCGCGGGTACCTCCCGGGGCGGTCCGGCGACCCGCCCGGTACCGCGTAAGCGGGTGGTACAGATTCCGTGGAGATTGCGGAACCGAAACTTACGTCTGGGTAAGGATTCTGTCCCGGCCTTCCCCCTTGTGGCCGGATTTCAGGGGTTGACCTGTGCGGACACCCGACCCCGGGGCCATTCGCCGCCCCTCCCGCAGCGGCTTTGGGTGGGGTAGCTTTCACCGCGCTGCGGAGCACCACAAGGAGCGGGGATTGAGCGAGTTCACCAACCCTCCCCTGGCGTCGGCACCGCCGGTGGGCGGCCTGGCCGATGCCGTCTTCGAGTATGCCCAGGAGGATCCTCTCTACATCGCACTAGGCCGCAAGGACGATCTCGGCAGGTGGCGGGACGTGACGTCCGCCGAGTTCCGTGACGAGGTCCTCGCACTGGCCAAGGGCCTGCTGGCCCACGGCATCCGGTTCGGCGACCGGGTCGCGATCATGTCCCGTACCCGGTACGAGTGGACCCTCTTCGACTACGCGCTGTGGTCGATCGGCGCCCAGGTCGTACCGATCTACCCCACCTCGTCGGCCGAGCAGGTCTTCTGGATGTTGCACGACGCGCAGGTGTCGGCGGCGATGGTGGAGCACGAGGACCACGCGATGACCATCGCCACGGTCATCGACCGGCTGCCGACGCTGCACAAGTTGTGGCAGCTCGACGCGGGCGCCGTGCAGGAGCTGTACGAGGCGGGCGGCCACATCGACGACGAGGTGGTGCACCGGCACCGGCGCGCGGTCACCCCGGAGTCCACCGCGACGATCATCTACACGTCCGGCACCACCGGCCGTCCCAAGGGCTGTGTCCTGTCGCACGCCAACTTCATGTTCGAGACGGACACCGCGATCGGGCGCTGGGAACCCCTCTTCCACTCCAAGCGCGGCGACGAGGCGGCCACCCTGCTGTTCCTGCCGCTCGCGCACGTCTTCGGACGGATGGTGCAGGTCGCGGCCATCCGGGGCAAGGTCAAGTTCGGCCATCAGCCGCAGCTCAACGCGTCGGCCCTGCTGCCCGACCTGGCGGCGTTCCAGCCGACGTTCTTCCTGGCCGTGCCGTACATCTTCGAGAAGGTCTTCAACGCTGCGCGCCGCAAGGCCGAGCGGGAGGGCAAGGGCGGCCCGTTCGAGAAGGCCGTCGAGGTCGCGGTGCGGTACGCGGACGCGGTGGAGAACAAGGCGTGGGGCATCGGCCCCGGCCCTTCGACGGCGCTGCGCATGCAGCACCAGCTCTTCGACAAGCTGGTCTACTCCAAGATCCGTGCCGCGATGGGCGGGCGGGTGCGGCACGCGATGTCCGGCGGTTCCGCGATGGACCGGCGGCTGGGGCTGTTCTTCGCGGGCGCCGGTGTGCAGATCTACGAGGGGTACGGGCTCACCGAGTCCACGGCCGCCGCGACCGCCAACCCGCCCGAGCTCACCCGGTACGGCTCCGTCGGCCAGCCCATCCCGGGCACGACCGTGCACATCGCGGACGACGGTGAGATCTGGCTGCACGGCGACAACGTCTTCCAGGGCTACCTCAACGACCCGAAGGCCACGGACGCGGCGCTGCACGACGGCTGGCTGGCGACCGGGGACCTCGGTTCGCTCGACGAGGACGGCTATCTCACCATCACCGGGCGCAAGAAGGAGATCCTGGTGACCTCCGGCGGCAAGAGCGTCTCGCCGGGTGTCCTGGAGGAGCGGGTGCGGGACCATCCGCTGGTCGCGCAGTGCATCGTCGTCGGCAACGACCGGCCGTACATCGCGGCGCTCGTCACGCTCGACGGGGAGGCCGTCGAACACTGGCTGCAGATGCGGGGCAAGCCCCAGCTCGCCCCCTCGGAGCTGGTCCGGGACCCCGACCTGGAGACGGAGGTACGCCGGGCCGTGGTCGCGGCGAACACCCTCGTCTCCCAGGCCGAGTCGATCCGCACGTTCCGGATACTGGCCCACCAGTTCACCGAGGAACACGGCCTGCTGACACCGTCCCTGAAACTGAAGCGCAAGGCGATAGAGAACGCGTACGAGACGGAGGTCGAGGCGCTCTACCGCGCGTAGCGGGGGCGTGCGCAGGCAGGGGTCACGCCTCAGGGAGACGCCCCGGTCAGTCGCGCTCCGGGAGTACGGTGTCGGCCGGATCCTTGTCGAGGTGGTGCAGGAGCCTGGCCCGCAGCGGCTCGGCGTCGGGGTGACCCAGTTCCTCGAAGAGTGCCAGGGCCCGGGTCCAGACGGTGCGGGCCGCGTCGCGGTTCCGGGCGGCGTGGTGGGTGTCACCGAGGTGGGCGAGGATGTCCGCCTCGAAGTAGCGGTCCTCCAACTCGTGGAAGAGCAACGCGGCTTGCCGGTAACAGGCGGCCGCCTCCTCGTACTGGCCCAGATGGTGATGGGCGTAGCCGAGGGTGTCCCAGGTGTGGGCCTCGCCGGAGGTGTGGCCGGTCCCCGCCACCAGGGCGAGCGCCTGCCTGCCGTGGACGATGGCTTCCTCGTGGAGACCGAGGCCGGCCTGGTCCCAGCCGACGTTGTTCAGGGCCACGGCCTGCCAGGCGAGGTCGCCCGCGGCACCGAACAGCTTCACCGCCTGCCGCGAGTGGTCCAACGCCTCGGTGCGCAGTCCCTGCCGGGTCGCGACCCGGCCGAGTGCGAGCCGCGTGTGTGCCTCCCCGCCGAGGTCGCCGAGATCCCGGTACAGCTCCACGGCGCGTTCGAGGTGCCCGCGGGCCTCGGCCTGCCGGCCGAGCGCCGAGGCGGCGTTGCCGAGGTTGCGCCGGGCGCACGCCTGTGCCGCGGGGTCGGCCAGCCGACGGGCCGCCTCCAGCCCCGTCGTATGGACGGCGGTCCACTCGGACCAGAGCACCCGGCGCTGATGGAAGGTGGTCAGCGCCGCCGCCAGCTGCCAGACGTGCGCGTCGAAGCCGGCCTCGAACGCCAGGTGGACCGCGGCGAGCAGAACGGGGTGTTCGGCACTGAACCAGGCCATCGCGGCCTCACGGTCGGCCGGTCGCTCGGCGGTCACCCGCGGCTGCGCCGGGGCGGGAAGGATCCGGTCGGCCGGTGGCCCGAGCAGGCGTTGTGCCTCCAGCGCGGTGGACAGGTAGTGGTCGAGCAGCCGGTGCGTCGCGTGACGGCGGTCGTCCTCCTCTTCCTCGGTGTGGGCCAGCTCCCCGGCATAGACGCGGAGCAGATCATGGAAGGAGTACCGGCCCGGAACGGGCTCGTCGAGCAGATGGGTCCGCGTCAGTTCGGCCAGCAGCGCCCTGACCCGCGCGGGCGGCACACCGGCCAGGCTCGCCGCGGCCGCCGCCGTGGCATCGGGCCCGGGATGCAGGCCGAGCAGCCGGAAGAGCCGGGCGGCGGCCGGGCTGAGGGCGTCGTAGGAACGGGAGAAGACGGTCCGTACCCGGCTGGCCGGATCACCTCCGTCGAGTGCGTCCAGACGGCCGGTGGCGTCGAGCAGTTCGTCGGCGAGGGTGGCGAGCGGACTGTGCGGCTCGGCGGCGGCGCGGGCGGCCACGACCGCCAGCGCCAGCGGCAGGCCCGCGCACCGGGACGCGATGGCGGCGACGGCGGCGGGCTCTGCCGCCGTGCGGCTGACACCGAGGCGGTCGATCAGCAGGGACCGGGCCTCGGCGAAGGGGAGCACGTCGAGGGCGAGCAGGTGGGCGCCCTCGGCCGCGGCCAGGCTGGTGAGCCGGTTGCGGCTGGTGATCAGCGCGAGGCAGCCGGGCGCGCCGGGCAGCAGCGGACGTACCTGTTCGGCGTCCCGGGCGTTGTCCAGCACCACCAGCACCCGCCGGTCGGCCAGCAGGCTCCGGTAGAGGGCCGCCTGCGCTTCCAGACCCACGGGGATCCTGGTCGGGGCCACCTCGAAGGCGTCCAGGAAGCCGCGCAGCGCCTCCGCCGGGTCCCGTAGCGAGCCGCTCGGATCGAAGCCGCGCAGGTTCACGTACAGCTGTCCGTCGGGGAAGTGCTCGCGCACCCGGTGCCCCCAGTGCACGGCCAGCGTGGTCTTGCCCACCCCGGCCGTGCCCGACACCGCCGAGATCACCACGGGTGCCGACAGCCACGTCGGGGCGAGAAACGTGTCCAGAATCGACAGTTCCTCGCCCCGGCCCGTGAAGCCGCGGATCCCGACGGGCAGTTGCGCGGGCACCACGCCCCGCCGGGAACCGGTGGGACGGGACGGGGCCGGCTTCACCGGCACCGAGGGGGCGAGTGCCTGTCCCCGGAGGATGAGCTGGTGCACGTCGCGCAGCGCTCCGCCGGGGTCCGTCCCCAGTTCCTCCGCCAGCCGCTGCCGGACGGAGGCGTAGCACTCCAGCGCCTCGGCGCCCCGCCCGGTGGCGTACAACGCCCGCATCAGCGCCTCCGCCAGTGGCTCCACCAGCGGCTGTTCGCCGAGGAGCGTGGAGAGCGGACCGATCGCGGCGGCGGAGTCACCGACACGCACCTGGACGCCGGCCCATTCGACGGTCGCGTCCACCTGTTCCCGGCGCCACGTCTCCCGCGTCTGCTCCGCCCACGAGCCGTCCAGTCCGCTCAGCGGCTCCCCGAGCCACAGACCTAGGGCCTCGCTCAGCAGCGACGCGCGTGAGGCGTCCGGCGACCCGGCCGCCCGAGCCTGATCCACCAGGTGCCGGAAGCGGTGCACGTCGACCTGTTCCCGATCGATCTCCAGCACGTATCCGCCGGACCGGCGCATCAGCCGCGGTCGTTCGCCCGCGGCGTCAGCGGTCCGCTCGCAGATCTGACGTATGCGAGCGATGTGCGCGTAGACCGAGCGCCGGGCCCCTTCCGGCGGGGCCGTGCCCCAGACCCGCTTGATCACCACGTCGACCGCCACAGGGCGGCCGACGTCCACCGCCAACGCCGCCAGCACAGCGCGCCTTTGCGGCGGGCCCACCTCGATCGTCCGCCCGGGCAGGGCCAGTTCGACGGATCCGAGTAATCGCACCTGCAGCATGGTGGCCCCCGTGGTGCTCCGCGTCGCGGAAGTCTGCCCACGCCCCCGCGGCGAGCGACGGCAGCAGCGACGAAGCCGACAACCTATCGACAACATTCTGGCCCAGACACGACTTTCACCATGGGAGTACACGCGAAGGGCGGTTCATCGGACGCGTCGCACGGGGACGTGGGAACACGGGGGAGCCATGCGGAAGAACAGCAAGTCCATACGGGTGCGCGGCGACGACAAACCCAGCGCGGTCGGGAGCACCGGCGGGCAGGCGCCCAGGGGTGTTCCGCCGGAGCCGGGCCGACACCGGCCGCGCGGTGCGGGCCGGTCCGTCCCTGAGCCTGCTCGGGTGCGTACCGGAGGGCGGAGTGTGTTGAAAGGAGCATTCGAGCTGCTGGCCGCGATGGACCGCACCCGGGGAGCGGGACTGACCCGGCTCTCCGTCGAGAGCGGGCTGCCGAAGGCCACGGCTTACCGGCTGTTGGAACAGCTGATCGGCCTGGGAGCGGTGGAGCGGTACGCGGACGGGTACCGGATCGGCTCGCGGATGTTCCAGTTCGGGAACGGGTGGCAGCCGCATCCGGAACTGCGTGCCACCGCGGCCGAGCCGGCCCGCCGTCTGGCGGCGGTCACCGGCGCGGCCGTGGGGATCGCGGTGCTGCGGCACGACCAGACGCTCGTGCTGGACTGGGCGCCCGGTGCGACCGCGCCGTTCACGGCGTTACGGAACCGGTCGGCGTGGCCGTGGTACACCGCCGCCGGCAAGGTGCTCGCCGCGGCGCCGGAGTACCGCTTCCCGCCGAGTTCCGTGCCCGCCTCATGGCCCCGGGAGGGCCGGGCGATCCGGGAGAGCGGTGTCGCGGTCGACCGGGAGATACTGACACCCGGTGTGTGTTCTGTCGCCGCGGCACTGTACGACGCGAGCGGCACGCCGGTCGCGTCGCTGTTCGCCGCGACCGCCCCCGCACACCGGCCGGAGCGGCTCGCCGATGTCGTACGGCGGACCAGCGCAGCGATCAGCGCGCGCCTCGGGCGGGGCTGTCTCCGGCCGACCGGCTGATCACCTGGTCGGCCGGAGACAGCCCCGCCCGGACGGCGCTGCCCCTCAGGCCGGGGCCTGCGGCTGTGACTGGTCCATCACCAGCAGCAGGGCCAGCACACCGAGGGCGGATCCGGTGGCGTACCGCTGCACTCGAAGCCAGGTGGGCCGTGCCACGAGAAACTCCGACAGAGCCCCCGCGGCCATGATGATGACGAAGTTCGCGGTCACGCTGACGACGATCTGGATACCGCCGAAGGCAAGGCCCTGGAGCAGGACATCCCCGGCCCGGGGATCGACGAACTGCGGGATCAGGGAGAGGTACAACAGGGCGATCTTGGGATTGAGGAGGTTCGTGACCAGCCCCATGCCGAACAACCGGCGGGTCGAGGCGTCCGCCGTCTCACGCGGCGCGAAGACGGACCCCCCGTCCGACCTGAACGCCTGCACGGCCAGCCATCCCAGATAGACGGCGCCTGCGATCTTGAAGGACGTGTACATCGCGGGGACGGTCCGCAGCACGGTCAGCAGACCGAGGTTCGTCACCACCACGAAGACCAGGGCACCGGCCGCGACCCCGCCCAGCGACACCACTCCGGCGCGGCGCCCCTGGGCGATGCTCCGGGACACCATGTACATCATGTTCGGTCCGGGAGTCACCACGAGGCCCAGGGATATCACCGCCACACTGGCCCCGTCGCTCACGTTCACCACGGGTGCTCCCCCACGACGCGGCAGGGCCACGCCCCGCCGGCGACGGTGACCGCGCGAGGAGCCCCCGCCGTGAGCACGGACTTCATCCGTGCCGCCTTCGCCGCCTTCGCCGCCTTCTTCTTTTTCCCTTTTTCCCTCTTACTCCTGTTGTTCCTGCTGTTCTCTTTCATCGGTCCCCCGTGTCATTTCCCGTACTCCGCGCTCCTGTCAGAGGCGTGCGCAGATGTCGTCGAGCAGTCGTCGCTCGGCCGCCTCGTCCTCGTCGACCCCGCCGAGCATGTAACCGCCGAACTTCATGTGTCCGCGCTCCCGGCCGAGAGCGATCACGCCCCGGCCGACGTCGGCTATCGCGGCTTCCACATCGACGAGTTCGACCTCGGTGTTCTCGTGGACGTACAGCTCGGTGAGGCGCCGGGCCGGAATGATCTCGCCGTGTGCGGCACGCACTTCGGGGTGGGCGTGGAAGCTCTCCCAATACATGCGCGAGCCTGGTATCACCCCAGGTGCCGCCACCGAGACGGTGGTGATGGTGTCCCGGTAGGTCTCCGCGAGGGAGAGCCAGGAGTCGACCTCTTCGCGAAGCTGTTTCCGGGTGGTACCGGGCAGCCCGAGAATTCCCGAGGCATAGATCTTGTAGTCCAGTTCCTGGGCGAGTTCGAGCGCCTCAAGAACCCGATCGGGCCCCTTGTTGATTCCTTTGGAGTCGCCTTTGAGGAGCTTCGGGTCGAATGCCTCCAGGCCGACGTTCCAGGTGCGTACGAAGCCCTGGCACAGCTTCGCCGACTGGAGGAACTCGAAGACCAGGCCGTAGGCGAGGAGGAACCGGTGGTCCCGGAGAACCGGTGAGGCGGCGCAGCGTTCGGCGAGTTCGTCGAGGTATCCGATGTCTCCGGACCACTGCGCCCGGGAGAACCCCAGAGTGGAGTCCCCGGCGGCATAGACGTTGGCGCCGAGGCCGCCCACCACCGTCTCGAGCGCCGGGACGATCGTGTCCATCCGGGCGAACTTCGGAGTGAGTCCCTGGATCGAGCAGTGTTTGCAGCGGCGTCCCGGGCGTTTCCCCCAGGTGCAGCCGGCGTCCAGCGGCAAGGTGACCATGCGCTTGAGTTCGTAGTGATGGGCGTACCAGACGTCGAAGGCCCTGTCGTAGTACCGCTCGAGCTGGTCCTCGATCAGTGTGTAGTCGGGGAGGATGCGACGGTCGAGCGGATAGGTGGGGGTGGGCTGATTGACGACTCGCGAGTTCTCGCGATAGGCGAGGGAGGGGACGCGCTTCAGGTCCAGTTGCCCACGCAGCGCGTACAGGAGACCGAGCATGGTGAAGGGGCCGTTGTTTCCGGTGCTGACGAAATCAACGAGGCGGTGACCGTAATGGCCGGTGAGTATCTCTCGATGGAGAATTCCCGCATGGTCGTTGCCGAACACGATCACAGCTTCGGGATTCACGCGCTTGATCTCCGCGGCGACGACGAATGCCCACAGCGCGGTGGAGGTGTAGACGGTGAACGCCACCACGTCCGGCGGGTCGGCCGCGATGGCGGCGCGTACGTCCTCCCAGGCGACATGGCTCAGGTCGAGGTAGGTCCAGGAGAGGTCGGGCAGGAACCGCTGCTGATAGGTGATCATCTCGACCAGACCGGAGTGCGGGTAGACCGTTCCCTCGTTCTGGTACCGCTCCTGACCGTCCACCCCGTCGACGAGGGCACCGCCGCCCGAGTGGCCGCCTCGGTGAGCCGAGGTGAGTGGCAGCGCGACGTACCAGACCGACAGGGCGGCGGCGGCCGGGCGAGGTCCGCCGCCGGGGCCCGCCGCGCCGGGTGGCGGGAACTCCCACTGGAACCGACCGTCGATGCCGACGACCTCCTCCACCGGTTCCAAGCCCATCTCCATGACATCTCCCCCCGCCGACGGCACCAAGGAGCATCAGCCTCGTCACCCTGCCAGGCCCGTGTCACGCGCCGTTCCGGTGAGCGGACCGGCGTCGGGAGGCCCCGGGGCGGCTCGGGAGGCGTCCTGCGACGCGTGGTCGGCGAGGGACGCGTACCTGGACATCTGAGCGGATCCTTTCCGGCCAATCTCCCGTTCGGCCCGCGAACGTACGGGACAGGAATGCACAACAGCCCGTGATCGTTGACGATGGAGTACCACCCGACGACTTAAGGATCGAGAGCTCGTGAGCAAGGTCCCCCCGATCATCCTGAACAACGGCGTCGAGATGCCCCAACTGGGCTTCGGTGTCTGGCAGGTGCCGGACGACGAGGCCGAGCGAGCCGTCGCCACCGCGCTGGAGGCCGGGTACCGCAGCATCGACACCGCCGCGGCCTACGGCAACGAAGAGGGCACCGGCAAGGGCCTCGTCTCCTCCGGGATCGCCCGCGAGGACCTCTTCGTCACCACCAAGCTCCAGAACGCCGACCAGGGGTACGACTCGACGCTGCGTGCCTTCGACGCGTCCCTGGCCAAGCTCGGCCTCGACTACGTGGACCTGTACCTCATCCACTGGCCCCTGCCGGACAAGGGCACGTACATCGACACGTACAAGGCCTTCGAGAAGATCCACGCGGACGGCCGCGCCAAGTCCATCGGCGTCTCCAACTTCCTGCCGGAGTACCTGGACAAGCTGACCGACGCGACGTCCGTCGTCCCGGCCGTCAACCAGATCGAGCTGCACCCGCACCTCCAGCAGGCCGCCGCCCGTGCGTACCACGCGGAGCACGGCATCGCCACGGAGGCCTGGTCCCCGCTCGGCCAGGGCAAGGGTCTCCTGGAGGTCCCGGCGATCGTGGCCGTGGCCCGCAAGCACGACCGCACGCCCGCCCAGGTCGTCCTGCGCTGGCACCTCCAGCTGGGGAACGTGGTGATCCCGAAGTCCGTGACCCCGTCCCGGATCAAGGAGAACATCGACGTCTTCGGCTTCACCCTCGACGCCGAGGACATCGCCGCGATCAGCGCCCTGAACGAGGACCGCCGCCTGGGCTCCGACCCCGCGACGGTCAACTGACGCACGGCACGAGGCGCGGCACGGCACGCCTGTGCCGGACCGAGCGTGAGGAGGCCGCCACCCGATCGGGTGGCGGCCTCCTCGTGCTCCGGGTGCTCCGGCACCCCGTGTCAGGGCTGCTTCACACCGACGTACACCGTCAGCGCCGTGAGCACGAACACATCCGGCCGCTGGAACACGCTCGCCTTGTCGTCCGGGTCGAGGAGCCGGTCGAGGGTGGCGCGGTCCTCGGCGTCGAGCCCCTCGGCGAGCCCGTCGCGGCGGTGGGCGAGGGCGGTGGCGACGAAGGCGCGGCCCGCGTCGGACACCGGAGCGGGGATGTCGAGCAGGAACGTACGGGTCCTGGTGTGGCGCAGCCCGACGGCGGTCAGCAGCGCCGGCCAGTCCTCGACCTCCTCGACGACGGCATCGGGCAGCTCGGCCCGCATCCGGGCGAACCACTCCTGCTCGACGGCGTCCATCCTGGAGTGCAGCCCCGGACGGCCGATGCCGAAGTCACGCGGCAGATAGCGCGGGGGCAGGCCGCCCTCCAGCAGGGCGAGGGTGCCGCCCGGCGCGAGCCGCTCCGCGAAGCCGGTGAGGGCGCCCCGCTGGTCGCCGACGTGGTGCAGGGACCGGCTCGCCCACAGCAGGTCGACCGGATACTCCAGGTCGCCGAGCCCGTCGCCCAGTTCGGCCTCCAGTGTGCTGAACCGGTCGGCGATCCCCCGCTGGGCGGCCCGCTCACGGGCCTTCTCCAGGAGGGGTTCCGATCCGTCCACGGCGATGACCCGGGCCGCGGGAAACGCGTCGGCGAGCAGACAGGAGATGACACCGGGACCGCTCCCCGCGTCGACGATCAGCCCGGGCTCGGGCTGCGCCTCCCGCAACCACTCCGCGGCCTGCGCGTAGAGCGGTGAGAACAGCTCGGCCTCCTGCACGAGCATCGGAAGCATCTCGGCGAAGTCGATATGAGTGTGGGAAGGGGAGTGGGAAGGGGAGTGATCGTGGCCCATGGCGCGCCTCTCGTTCGGAATACCCCCAGCCTGCTCCCCTCTCCCAGAATCAGCCACTCACCTTGCCGAACCAGCAAGCGGTTCCCCGCACCCCCTTGAGGGGGCACGGGGAACCGCGCGGTCTTTCAGGGGCGTGGGGAACCGTTCGACCGGCCACAGCTCACCCGCGGGCACCCTCCGAGCCACGTGACCCACGAAGAGCGGGGGTCACAGCGCGGGATACGCGTTCCTCATCAGCTCCTGGAACTGGGAAGAGAACCAGTGCCCGGACAACGGCGCGTTCGCCAACGCCCCCGACATGTTGTTGTTGTTCCGCGGGTTGCCGGTGTACGTGGGGTCGCACATCCGGTCGAAGCCCTTGCCCTCGTCGTTGGGGATCGCGGTGCTGGACCCGTCCGACTCCCCCGGCGGCTTCATCCACACGTACGCGTCGATACCGGCCGCCGGCGCCGCCTGCGGCCGCTCACCGAGTCCCGCCCCGGACTGGTTGCACCAGTTCCCGAGGTGGATCCGCCGGTCGTAGCGCCCACCGTCGACGTACGTGTCCACGGTGGTCGTCGCCCCGGGCCCGGTGGGCCGTGCCGTGCCGCCCCAGCCGTTGCGGGAGGTGTCGATCAGCATGCCGATCCCGGCGGGGAAACCGATCGAGACCAGCTGCGTACGCATGGCCTGCGCGTACGACTGCTCGTCGACGTACCGGTTCCAGTCGATCCACTTCGACAGCCGCACCGAGGTCCCGTTCACGGAGTCGCCGATCGTGAAGTGGTCCTCCTTCGTGGCGCTGTAGTTCGCGGTGTTCACGATGAAGCCGTGCACGTCGGCGACCGTCGCGCCCTCGGCGGAGGCGGCCTCCTTGAAGAGCGCCGCGGAGGGCGCGAAGTTGTCGTCCCAGCCGAGCCAGCCGTGGTGTCCGGCGTCCACGTAGTTGTAGACGTTGGGCACGTCACCGAGCTTGTTCAGCGCGTAGCCGACGCCCTTCACGTAGTTGCCGTTCGCCTTCATCGTGTCGCAGTTGGCGGTGGCGGTGGCGCGCGGCGAGACGTTGGTGACGAGGTTCGGCAGCGAGTCGATCTCGACGGTGGTGACGATGCGCAGACCGGCGTACTTGGTGTCCGCGAGGATCGCCGCGATCGGGTCGATGTACTGGGTCCTGTACTTGTCGATCTCCGTCGCGCCGAGTTCACCGTTCGACGCCAGCGCGGCGCAGTCACGGCCGGGCAGGTTGTAGACGACCAGCTGGACGACCAGTTCGTCCGAGCCCTTCTGCGCCAGCGCCGCGTCCAGGTGGTCGCGCAGCCCCATGCCGCCGTTCACGCCGTTGATCGCGGCGATCCGGTCGAGCCACACGCCGGTCGGCTGGTCGGCGATGCGGCTGCCACCGGTCTCGGCGGTGGCCTTCGCCTTCCACTCCGGGTTCACGTACACCTTGGCGCCGGCGTACGGGTTGTCGACCCTGCTGCCCGTACCCGGGTCGGTCGGGTCGGTGGGATCGGTGGGGTCCGTGCCGCCGTCGTCGACGTTGCAGGTCACCCCGTCGAGGGTGAACGTCGTGGGCAGCGCGTTGGTGCCGCTGTAGGTGCCGTTGAAGCCGAAGCTGACCGAACTCCCGGTGCCGAGCGCGCCGTTGTAGCTCTCGTTGGCGGCGGTGACCGCGGTGCCGCTCTGGCTGAGCTTGGCGTTCCAGCCGCTGGTGACCTTCTGGTTCCCGGCGTACGACCACTTCACGGCCCAACTCGACTTGGCCGTGCTGTTGTTGGTGACCGTCACCGCGGTGGTGAAGCCGGTGTCCCACTGGTTCTGCACCTTGTACTCCACGGTGCAGGGGACGGCGGCCACGCCGACGTCCCGGGGTATCGCCGCGGCGGCGGCGCCCGCGGTGCCGGCGACCAGCGCCAGCGCCGCGAGAAGTGCAGTTCTGGTACGGCTCATGTGCGGGGTGTCCTATTCCGTCGAGGGCGCGCCGATGTGCACGCTGCCCGATGCCGAACGACGTGGGTGTGCCGTCGTGGAGAGAACTCGGGGCCGGGCGGGAGTCTCAGTCCCAGGTGCTCCGGGTCCGGCCCAGGTGGAGACGTGCGCTATTGCCGAGCCGCCGCCCACGGCGGCTCGTACGGTGGCGCCGACCACTGAGGGGAGCGCACGCACGGGGCGGCGCAGGGGTCACGCGGAGGGTGCCGCGGGACGTAGGGCGGGGGGTGTCGCATGAGCGACTCCTTGCAGTTCGGACACGCCGAGACGGACGCGTCGACTGATGGAACCGCTCCCACTGGTGCCGACGAAGGTAGCGCCAAGTGTTGGTAAACAACAGAGGAGTCGCGCTCTTGATCTATCGAATCATTTCGACTCTTCAAGCACCTTGACCCCTTGCACCCCTCTCTCCAATATGGGAGCGCTCCCACTGGTTCAAGGCTTGTTGCTCCGCCCCCATCTCCGAGCCGCAAGGAGAGGAACCAGAACATGGCACCCAGACGCAATCGCCGTGCGCGGCGGATATGGACCGCCGTGGTGGCGGCCCTCGCTCTCCCGTTGGCCACGCTGGCGACCGGTACAACTCCTGCACAAGCGGCCGCGGTTCAGTGCAGTGTCGACTACACGACGAACGACTGGGGCTCCGGTTTCACCGCCGAGCTCACGCTCACCAACCGCGGCACGGAGGCGATCAGCGGCTGGACCCTGAGCTACGCCTACGCGGGCAACCAGCAGCTCAGCAGCGGCTGGAGCGGCACCTGGTCGCAGTCGGGCAAGACGGTCACCGCGACCAACGCGTCCTGGAACGGGACGATCGCGGCCGGCGCCGCCGTGACGACGGGCGCCCAGTTCACCTACAGCGGCACCAACGCCGCACCCACCTCCTTCGCGATCAACGGCACCACCTGCGCCGGCGCCCACCAGCCGCCGATCACCGTGCTGACCAGCCCCGCGGCGGGTGCCGTCTACTCCCAGGGCGCCGCGGTCCCGCTCGCGGCGACCGCCGCGGCGGCGGACGGCGCGACGGTCGGCAAGGTCGAGTTCTACGACGACACGACGCTGCTGGGCACCGACACCAGCTCGCCCTACTCGCTCTCGGCCACCGGCTTGGCCGTGGGCAGCCATTCGCTGCTCGCGAAGGCGTACGACAGCCTGGGCGCGTCGGCGGAGTCCACACCGGTCGGCATCACGGTCGCCTCGGGTCCCGCCGTGGTGGTCTCGCCGGCCCAGCTCGGCGTCCAGCAGGGCAAGACGGGCACGTACGACGTGAAGCTGTCGACCCAGCCGTCGGCGAACGTGACCGTGACGACCGCTCGGGCGAGCGGCAACACGGGGCTGTCCGTCACCGGCGGGGCCTCGCTCACCTTCACCCCGTCGAACTGGGCCACCGCGCAGAAGGTGACGGTCACCGCCGACGCAACGGGCACCGGGTCGGCGTCCTTCGAGTCGACCGCCACCGGACACGCGAAGGGCACGGTCACCGTCACCCAGCTCGCCGCGTCGAAGGAGTACGACGCCCGCTTCCTCGCTCTCTACGGGAAGATCACCGACCCGGCGAACGGCTATTTCTCGCCGGAGGGCATCCCGTACCACTCGGTGGAGACGCTGATCGTCGAGGCGCCCGACCACGGCCACGAGACGACCTCGGAGGCGTACAGCTATCTGCTGTGGCTGCAGGCCATGTACGGCAAGGTGACGGGTGACTGGACCAAGTTCAACGGCGCCTGGGACATCATGGAGAAGTTCATGATCCCCACGCACGCCGACCAGCCGACCAACTCGTTCTACAACGCCTCGAAGCCGGCGACGTACGCACCCGAGCTCGACACCCCGAACGAGTATCCGGCGCAGCTCGACTCGGGCATCTCCGTCGGTCCCGACCCGATCGCCGCCGAACTGAAGAGCGCGTACGGCACCGACGACGTGTACGGCATGCACTGGCTGCAGGACGTGGACAACGTCTACGGGTACGGCAACGCGCCCGGCAAGTGCGAGGCGGGCCCCACCGACACCGGTCCTTCCTACATCAACACCTTCCAGCGCGGCGCGCAGGAGTCCGTGTGGGAGACGGTGCCGCAGCCGACCTGCGACGCCTTCAAGTACGGCGGTACCAATGGCTACTTGGACCTGTTCACCAAGGACGCGTCCTACGCCAGGCAGTGGAAGTTCACCAACGCCCCCGACGCCGACGCGCGTGCCGTGCAGGCCGCGTACTGGGCGGACATCTGGGCGGAGGCGCAGGGCAAGGGCTCCGAGGTGTCGGCGACCGTCGGCAAGGCCGCGAAGATGGGCGACTATCTGCGCTACTCCATGTACGACAAGTACTTCAAGAAGATCGGCAACTGTGTGGGTCCGTCGACCTGCCCGGCCGGCACCGGCAAGGACGCCTCGCACTACCTGCTGAACTGGTACTACGCGTGGGGCGGCGCCACCGACGCCTCGGCCGGCTGGGCCTGGCGCATCGGCTCCAGCCACACCCACGGCGGCTACCAGAACCCGCTGGCCGCCTACGCGCTCAGCTCGTACGCCGACCTGAAGCCCAAGTCGGCGACGGGGCAGGCGGACTGGGCCAAGTCCCTGGACCGGCAGCTGGAGTTCTACCGCTGGCTGCAGTCCAGTGAGGGTGCCATCGCGGGCGGCGCCACCAACAGCTGGCAGGGCCGCTACGCGACGCCGCCCTCCGGGACGCCGACCTTCTACGGCATGTACTACGACGAGAAGCCCGTCTACCACGACCCGCCGTCCAACCAGTGGTTCGGCTTCCAGGCGTGGTCGATGGAGCGGGTGGCCGAGTACTACCAGCAGACGGGTGACGCGGACGCCAAGACCGTCCTCGACAAGTGGGTCGACTGGGCCCTGGCCAACACCACGGTCAACCCCGACGGCTCCTACCGCATCCCCAACACCCTCCAGTGGTCGGGCAGGCCCGACACCTGGAACGCGTCGAGTCCCGGCGCCAACACGGGACTTCACGTCACCGTCGCCGACTACACGAACGACGTCGGAGTGGCCGCCGCGTACGCCAAGACCCTGACGTACTACGCCGACCGGTCCGGTGACACCGCAGCCGGGACGACGGCCAAGGCGCTCCTGGACGGCATGTGGGCGAACAACCAGGACGCGCTGGGCATCGCGGTCCCGGAGACCCGCGCCGACTACAACCGCTTCGACGACGCCGTGTACGTCCCGAGCGGCTGGACCGGCACGATGCCCAACGGGGACGCCGTGAACGCGTCGTCGACCTTCGACTCGATCCGCTCGTTCTACGAGGACGACCCCGCGTGGTCGAAGATCGAGTCCTATCTGGCCGGCGGGGCCGTGCCCTCCTTCACGTATCACCGGTTCTGGGCCCAGGCGGACATCGCCCTCGCCATGGGCTCGTACGCGGAGCTTCTCGAATAGCCCCGTAGTAGCTCCGCGGGAAGGCCGGCACGTCGGCCGCGGCTCGGTCGTGGCTGGTCGCGCGGTTCCACGCGCCCCTGAAGGGACGGGGCTCGGGCAGCGACAGAACGTGCCGTGGGCGGTCCCCACCCGCACCGGGGGCCGCCCGGCCTTTCGCGTCTCCCCGCCTCCCCCCACGCAAGGAGAGGGTCACCGTGCGAAGAACCTCCGTCCTCACCGCTGTGCTCGGGCTCGCGGCCGGGCTGCTCGCGGGCACTCCCCCCGCACTGGCCGCGCAGCCCCCCGAAAAGGCCACGCCGGCCGTGTCCGTCGCCGCCGACACGTACACCTGGAAGAACGCCCGCATCGACGGGGGCGGCTTCGTCCCTGGCATCGTCTTCAACCGGTCCGAGAAGAACCTCGCCTACGCCAGGACCGACATCGGCGGCGCCTACCGCTGGCAGGAGGCGTCGAAGAGCTGGACGCCGCTGCTCGACTCGGTCGGCTGGGACCACTGGGGGCACACCGGCGTGGTGAGCCTCGCCTCCGACTCCGTGGCCCCCAGCAAGGTGTACGCCGCCGTCGGCACGTACACGAACAGCTGGGACCCCGGCAACGGAGCGGTGCTCAGATCCGCCGACCGGGGCGCGACCTGGCAGAAGGCCGACCTGCCGTTCAAGCTGGGCGGCAACATGCCAGGACGCGGCATGGGTGAGCGCCTCGCGGTCGACCCGCACCGCAACAGCGTGCTGTACCTGGGCGCGCCGAGCGGCAAGGGCCTGTGGCGGTCCACCGACTCGGGGGCCTCCTGGTCGCAGGTGACGAGCTTCCCGAACGTCGGGAACTACGTGCAGGACCCGACCGACACCAGCGGGTACGCCTCCGACAACCAGGGGATCGCCTGGGTCACCTTCGACGAGTCGAGCAGCACGGGCACCGACGCCACGAAGACCGTCTACGTCGGGGTCGCCGACAAGGACAACGCGGTCTACCGCTCCACCGACTCGGGCGTGACCTGGTCCCGGCTCGCCGGGCAGCCCACCGGGTACCTGGCCCACAAGGGTGTGCTGGACGCGACGAACGGCTACCTGTATCTCGCGTACAGCGACAAGGGCGGCCCGTACGACGGCGGCAAGGGCCGGCTGTGGCGGTACGCGACGGCGAGCGGCACCTGGACGGACATCAGCCCGGTCGCGGAGGCCGACACCTACTACGGCTTCAGCGGGCTGACCGTCGACCGGCAGAACCCGGGCACGGTGATGGCGACCGCGTACAGCTCCTGGTGGCCGGACACCCAGATCTTCCGCTCCACGAACAGCGGCGGCACCTGGACGCAGGCGTGGGACTACACGTCGTACCCCAACCGCTCGAACCGCTTCACCATGGACGTCTCGTCCTCACCCTGGCTGTCCTGGGGCGTCTATCCGTCGCCGCCCGAACAGACGCCCAAACTCGGCTGGATGACCGAGGCGTTGGAGATCGACCCGTTCGACTCGGCACGCATGATGTACGGGACGGGCGCGACCGTCTACGGCACCGAGAACCTGGGTCAGTGGGACAGCGGCGGCCAGTTCACCATCGAGCCGATGGTGCGGGGCCTGGAGGAGACGGCCGTGAACGACCTGGCCGCTCCCCCGTCCGGCGGCGCCCGACTCCTCAGCGCCCTGGGGGACATCGGCGGCTTCCGGCACACGGATCTGACCCAGGTGCCGTCGATGATGTTCACCTCGCCGAACTTCACCAGTACGACGAGCCTCGACTTCGCGGAGTCGAACCCGGGCACGGTGGTGCGGGCAGGCAACCTCGACTCGGGTCCGCACGTGGCGTTCTCGACGGACAACGGCGCCAACTGGTTCGCGGGCACCGACCCTTCGGGGGTGAGCGGCGGCGGCACGGTCGCCTCGGCCTCCGACGGCGGCCGGTTCGTGTGGAGCCCCGAAGGCACCGGGGTGCACTACGCGACCGGGTTCGGCACGTCGTGGACGGCGTCGAGCGGGATCCCGGCCGGTGCGGTCGTGGAGTCCGACCGCGTCGACCCGAAGACCTTCTACGGCTTCAAGTCGGGTAAGTTCTACGTCAGTTCGGACGGCGGCGCGACCTTCACCGCCTCGTCGGCGACCGGGCTGCCGAGCGGCGACAGCGTACGGTTCAAGGCGCTGCCCGGTGCCAAGGGTGACGTCTGGCTGGCGGGCGGGGCGAGCGACGGCGCGTACGGGCTGTGGCACTCCACGGACTCCGGCGCGACCTTCACCAAGCTGTCCGGCGTCGAGCAGGCGGACACGATCGGCTTCGGCAAGGCCGCGCCGGGCGCGTCGTACCAGACGCTCTACACGAGCGCCGAGATCGGCGGCGTACGCGGGATCTTCCGCTCCACCGACAAGGGCGCGACCTGGACCCGTATCAACGACGACGCCCACCAGTGGGGCTGGACCGGCGCGGCCATCACCGGCGACCCGCGCGTCTACGGGCGCGTGTACGTGTCGACGAACGGGCGCGGGGTCGTCTACGGCGACTCGTCCGACGCGGGCGGCGGGGACGGCGGGGACGGCGGCGGTACGGATCCGACGCCGACCGGCGCCTGCGCGGTCACGTACGAGGTCACGAACCAGTGGTCGGGCGGCTTCCAGGCACAGGTGCGGCTCGCCAACACCGGCTCGGCGGACTGGACCGGCTGGTCGCTCGGCTGGTCCTTCGCCGACGGGCAGACCGTCACCCAGGCGTGGAACGCCGAGTCCGCGCAGTCCGGCACGGCGGTCACCGCGAAGAACGTGAGCTGGAACGCGAACGTGGCGGCGGGTTCGTCCGTGAGCTTCGGCTTCACGGGCACCTGGTCGGGCACGAACGGAACTCCTGCGGCGTTCCGGCTCGCAGAGCAGTCCTGCTCGGTGACCTGACACCCGGGCCGGACGGACGGAAGGGCGCGGGCCTGCCTGGCCCGCGCCCTTCTTGTGCGCTCGGCGTCCTGAGCGGTTCCGCCCGGCGCGTCCTACGGGGTGTAGACGGTGGGCCTCGGTGCCGTCGGCATGCCGTTGCCGATGAAGAAGCTCGGGTGCGGGGGCTGGTTGTACGCGGTGTTCTGCCAGGCGATGCCCGTGCGGTACATCGTGTCGTGGAGCAGGGTCGTGATCTTCGTGCTGGTCTCGGTCGGGGTGGAGTAGATCCGCAGCGCCGTGTTGTCGCTGGTCGCCCAGACCACCTCCTCGCGCCAGTCGCCGAAGAGGTCACCCGAGAGGGCCGGCGTCGCCTTGGTGCCGTTGTTGGAGTGGACGGAGGCGCCGGTCAGCAGCCGGGTGTCGGAGGACGTGCCGTACTTGTCGATGTGGGTGCCGTCGAGGAGTTCACGCGTGGTGTCCCCGTCCCACCAGGACAGGAAGTTGACGGAGGACGGCTCACGGCCCTTGGTGGCGCCCGCCTCGTCACGGATGTTCGTGTCGGAGGCCGACCACACCTCGGCGCCGTCGTTGCCCGCGTAGATGTCCCCGGCCACTCCCCTGCCGTTGTCGCAGCAGGCGGCGAGCTGCCAGCGGATCGCGCCGTTGGCGGGGTTGATGTACAACTCGGCGGGCTGGGAGGTGGATTCGGAGACCTTGAAGTACTCCAGGCCCGAGGTGCCCGGGTCGAGGTCACCCAGGTGCTGGGCGTCGCCGTGCCCGGTCTTCGTCGTCCACAGGCCGTTGCCGTTGTCGTCGACGGCCATCGCCCCGTAGACGATCTCGTCCTTGCCGTCGTTGTCGACGTCCCCGACGGACAGGCTGTGCGAGCCCTGGCCGTCGAAGCCCCTGCCGGTGTTGGTCGACGAGTTGGTGTCGAAGGTCCAGCGCCGGGTGAAGGCCCCGTTCCGCCAGTCCCAGGCGGCGATCACGGAGCGCGTGTAGTAGCCGCGCGCCATGATGAGCGAGGGCCGGGCGCCGTCCAGGTAGGCGGTGCCGGCGAGGAATCGGTCCACGCGGTTGCCGTACGAGTCGCCCCACGAGGAGACCGTGCCACGCGCCGGGACGTAGTCGACCGTCCCCATGGCCTTGCCGGTCTGGCCGTTGAACATGGTCAGGTACTCGGGCCCGGTGAGGACGTACCCGCTGGAGTTGCGGTGGTCGGCGGAGGAACTGCCGATGACCGCGCCCGTCCCGTCGACCGTGGCGTCGGCGGTCTTCGCGGCCACCTCGGCCTTGCCGTCGCCGTCGTAGTCGTACACCTGGAACTGTGTGTAGTGCGCGCCCGAGCGGATGTTGCGCCCGAGGTCGACGCGCCACAGCCGGGTCCCGTCGAGCTTGACCCCGTCGATGATGGTGTTGCCGGTGTAGCCGGACTGGGAGTTGTCCTTGGCGTTGGTGGGCTGCCACTTCAGGACGAAGTCGAGCGCGCCGTCGCCGTCGAGGTCACCGACCGAGGCGTCGTTGGCCTCGTAGGTGTACGCGACTCCGTCGGGGGTCGTGCCACCGGCGGGCGGGGTGATGGGGACGTCCTTGTATCCGGTGCGGAACTGGATCGCGTGCACGGAGTCGCTCTGCTCGACGCCGCCGACGATCGCGCGGACCGTGTAGTCGGCCTGGGCGGGCCCGCCGGTGTGGAAGTAGTTCGTCGAGCCGGTGACCGGGGTCGAGTTGACCTTCGTGCCCGCCCGGTAGACGTTGAACGACACGTCGTTCGGGTCGGTGCCGAGCCAGCGCCAGCTGACCAGGTTGCCCGCGTCGGTGTGGACGCTGACCACACCCCGGTCGAGTTTCTCGACCTGGCGCGCGGTCGCGGCCTGGGCCGGTGACGCGGTGAGCGTGGTGAGTCCGGCGGCGGCGAGGACGCCGGCGAGCGCGGTGGACAGGAGCAGACGGGACCTGCTGTGTCTGCGATGCGGGTGCAGCACGGTGAGGTACCTCCCTGGGAGAGGGGCAGACGGGTTCTGCTACCTCAGTCGCCACGGGAGACACGGGAGTTGCCGTGTTTTAGCAAGCGCTCTCTACGCGTCCGTCTCTGCTCGTACGGTGCTGTTC
This sequence comes from Streptomyces sp. CWNU-52B, assembly GCF_047444975.1. Taxonomy (NCBI): domain Bacteria; kingdom Bacillati; phylum Actinomycetota; class Actinomycetes; order Kitasatosporales; family Streptomycetaceae; genus Streptomyces; species Streptomyces sp. CWNU-52B. The sequence goes on from NZ_JBLFJV010000021.1 coordinate 159,333, forward strand.
GTGCGGTCGGTGCTGTTCGTACGGTCGGTGCTGTTCGTAGGGCGCCGGACGTCCGGCGGTCCCGGTTTCCGGAACGCCCGCAGCTCGAACTCCGGTTCCGGGCGCGGGACATGCTGGTCCGGGAGCTGTTCCAGGCGGGCGGCGAGCTTCTCGGTGAGGGGCGCGCCCGGCGGCAGCAGGGTGTACCAGCCGCGCCGCACGTCGGCCGCCGCCCGCGCCGGGGCCCGGCCCTGCCCCCGGCCGCGGAAGCGGGCCCGCCCCGCCGGGAGCAGTGCGTGCCGGCCGGCGTACGTGGCCACGAGGTCGCAGCGGTCGCGGGCGGTGCGGCGGGGGCGCGGCGCCATCACGGCGTCGATGTCGCTGCCCACGTCGTGCGAGGCGGCCTTGTCGACGGTCGTGACGAAGACCCCGCCGGGGCGCAGCACCCGGGCCGCCTCGGCGACGACCCGCTCCGCGTCGTCCAGGAGGTGCAGCAGCCAGATCGCCGAGACGGCGTCGAACGAGGTGTCGGGGAAGGGGAGTTGGCGGGTGTCGGCGAGGACGAGACGACCCGGTACGCGCGCGGCGGCCCGGCGCAGCATGCCGTACGCCGCGTCGGCGCCCGTCACGTCGAGACCGGCCGCGGCGAGCCTGCGGGTCACGATGCCGGTGCCGCAGGCGACGTCCAGGAGGGTGCCGGTGCCTTCGGGGATCAGCCCGAGCACGGCGTCGGCGGCCGCTTCGGCGCGGAGTTCGCCGCCCCGGGACGCGTCGTACCGCTCGGCCTCCTTGTCGTAGTCGAACACCAGGCGGCTCACCGTGCGCCGTGCCCCGTGGCGAGCTCCTCGACCCGGACGGCCAGCTCGAAGTCCTTCTCGGTGACGGCGCCGCCCACACTGTGCGTGTTCACCGTGAGGGAGAGGGTGTGGTGGCTGAGGGTGAGGTCGGCGTGGTGGTCCAGCTCGTCCTGCACCGCCGCGATGTGCACGACCAGGGCGGCCGCGGCGAAGTGCGAGTCCAGCCGGTAGGAGCGGGTGATTCTCTCTCCGTCCAGGGACCAGCCGGGCAGTTCCGCGAGCCGGTCCTCGATGTCCTTCAGCGACAGCGGTTCGAGGGGCATGGTCGCGCTCCTTCTCTGGTGTCGTCCGGCCATGGTGTCCGGATCTCTTCAGCGTCCCACAGTCCGGCTCTCCCGTCCCTGGTCAGGCGGGCGGGGGCGTACATCCACTACCGTCGGGGCATGACCGCTGCCACGTCCGCGTCCGCGTCCGGGTCCGGGGCCGAGTCCGGCTCCGGGCGCGGCGCCTGCGCCGTCACCGGGGTGGGGCCGCTGCTGCGCGGCTGGCGGGAGCGGCGCCGGGTGAGTCAGCTGGAGCTGGCCCTGCGTGCCGGGTCCTCGGCGCGGCACATCAGCTTCGTCGAGACGGGCCGCTCCCGGCCGAGCGAGGAAATGGTGCTGCGGCTCGCCGAGCACCTGGACGTACCGGTGCGGGAGCGCAACTCCCTGCTGCTGGCGGCCGGTTACGCGCCCCACTACCCGCAGACCCCGCTGGACGATCCGACGCTCGACGCGTTGCGCGAGGGGATGGAGCAACTGCTCCGGGGGTACGAGCCCTATCCGGCGCTGGTCGTGGACGCCACGTACGACGTGGTCGCCGCCAACCGGGGGGTGCTGATGCTGCTCGACGGCGTCCCCGAGCATCTGCTCGCTCCGCCGCTGAACGCGGTGCGGCTGACGCTGCACCCCGAGGGTCTGGCGCCCAGGATCCGCAATCTGCGCGAGTGGCGCGGCCATCTGCTGGCCCGGGTGGAACGGGACATGTCCCTGCGCCGCTCGGAGGCACTGCGTGCGCTGTACGAGGAGGTCGCGGCCTATCCGCACCCGTCGGCCGCAACGACGCCGCCCGGCTCACCCGGATCACCCGGCTCACGCGCGTCATCCGGCTCCGCGGCATCCGCCGGGGAGTCCCCGGGCTCCGTCCCCTCTTTCGCGCTGCCGATGCTGATCGAGCACGACGGGCGGGTGCTGTCCTTCGTCTCGTCCATCTCCACGTTCAACACCCCGATGGATGTGACGGTCGCCGAGCTGGCCATCGAGACACTCCTGCCGGCCGACCCGGCGACGGTCAAGTACCTCCGGTCGCTGGGGTCCTGACACTCCTGAGGCCCTGCCGGAGGGGTCTCACCCGCCGTGCGACGGCGAAACCTGGATCATGTTCGGTTCCAGTGAGGCTTTCGTGGGAACGTGGCACACTTCTCGCCATGCTCGGCGCTCGGGGAGGCGTAGGTGAGTGAGAGGCGTCCGGCGCCGACGGTGGGCCAGGTGGTGTTGGGGAGGCGGCTCCAGGAACTGCGTGAGGCGTCCGGCCTGAAGCGGGACGAGGCCGCCCGGATCCTGCACGTGACGGGTGCGACCGTACGGCGGATGGAGATGGCCGAGGTCACGCTGAAGGTCCCGTACGTCCAGGTGCTCCTGTCGACGTACGGCGTGCCCGACGAGGAGATCGCGGGGATCGTCCGGCTGGTCGAGGAGGCCAATCGGCCCGGCTGGTGGCAGCGGTTCCATGACGTCCTGCCCGACTGGTTCAGCCTGCATGTGAGCCTGGAGGGCGCGGCCTCGGTCATCCGGTCGTACGAGCCGCACTTCGTCCCCGGACTGCTGCAGACCGAGGACTACGCGCGCGCCGTCCTGGAGGCCGGCACGGTCGGGCAGACCGGGGCCGAGGAGATCGAACGCCATGTGTCCCTGCGGATGGCCCGGCAGAAGCTGCTCACCGGGGATCGACCGCCCCACTTATGGGTGATCATGGAGGAGACCGTCCTCCAGCGGCCGGTCAGCATGCGCTCCGAGGTGATGGCCGACCAGTTGGACCACCTTCTCGCGGCCGCGGAGAACGACCACATCACCGTGCAGATAGCCGAGTTCACGTCCGGCCCGCACCCGGGGACGTACGCGCCCTTCGTGCTGTTCCGTTTCCCGGAACCCGAACTGCTGGACCTGGTCTACACCGAGTACCTGACCGGAGCGCTCTATCTGGACTCCCGCAAGGAGGTGGGCACGCATCTGGAGGTGCTGGACCACATGGCGGCCGGGGCGGCGACCGCCCAGCGCACCAAGGAGTTGATTCTGGAGCGCCGGGCGGACTTCTGAGCGGGGTGCTCCGCAGGGTGCTCCGCAGGGTGGGAGGAGCGGGGCTCGGGGCTTGCTGTGGTCTGTCGGCTGACGGTTGTCGGGGGTCGGGCGCGCAGTTCCCCGCGCCCCTCAAGCGCGTGGCTGGTCGCCGTCGCGGGTCAGGGCGTGTCGCCCCGTCGGCCGCCGGGTTCGGCTTCGTTGTCCTCGTCCACTATCTCCGCGTCGACCACCTGGTCCTCGTCCGCCGCCCTGGTCCGCTCCGTGCCCTCCCCTTCCTGCGGGGGTGACTGCTGGGCCTGGGCGTACATGGCCTGGCCCATCTTCTGGCTGACGGTGGCGAGTTTCTCGACGCCGGCGCGCAGTGTGTTCGTGTCGGTGCCGTCCCGGTCGTTCAGGAGGGTCTGCACCTCGGCGATCGCGGCCTCGACCTCCGCCTTCGTGTCGGCCGGGACGCGTTCGTCGTTCTCGCGGATGAACTTCTCGGTCTGGTAGGTGAGTTGCTCGGCCTGGTTGCGGGTCTCGGCGGCCTCGCGGCGGCTGCGGTCCTCGTCGGCGTACTGTTCGGCCTCGCGCATCATGCGGTCGATGTCGTCCTTGGGGAGCGCCGAGCCGCCCGTGACGGTCATCTTCTGTTCGCGCCCGGTGGCCAGGTCCTTCGCGGAGACATGCATGATCCCGTTGGCGTCGATGTCGAAGGCGACCTCGATCTGCGGCACCCCGCGCGGTGACGGCGGCAGCCCGGTGAGGTCGAAGACACCCAGCTTCTTGTTGTAGGCGGCGATCTCCCGCTCACCCTGGAAGACCTGGATCCCGACGGACGGCTGGTTGTCCGTGGCGGTGGTGAAGATCTCCGAACGCCGGGTGGGGATCGTCGTGTTGCGCTCGATGAGGTTGGTCATGATGCCGCCCTTGGTCTCGATGCCCAGGGACAGCGGGGTGACGTCGAGCAGCAGGACGTCCTTCACGTCGCCGCGGATGACGCCCGCCTGGAGCGCCGCGCCGAGGGCCACGACCTCGTCCGGGTTGACCCCCTTGTGCGGGTCCTTGCCGGTGAGCTCCCTGACCACCTCGGTCACCGCGGGCATCCGGGTGGAGCCGCCGACCAGGATGACGTGGTCGACCGCCGAGAGCTTCACCCCGGCGTCCTTGACCGCCTGGTGGAAGGGCACCTTGCAGCGTTCGAGCAAGTCGGCCGTCAGCTCCTGGAACTGAGCACGCGTCAGCTTCTCGTCGAGGTGCAGCGGGCCGTCGCCGGTGGCGGTGATGTAGGGCAGGTTGACGGTCGTCTCGGTGGACGAGGACAGCTCGATCTTGGCCTTCTCCGCGCCCTCGCGCAGCCGCTGGAGCGCCATCTTGTCCTGGCCGAGGTCGATCCCGTGCGTGCCCTTGAAACGCTTGACGAGGTGTTCGACGATCCGCTGGTCCCAGTCGTCGCCGCCCAGTTGGGTGTCGCCGTTGGTGGCCTTGACCTCGATGACGCCGTCGCCGATCTCCAGGAGGGAGACGTCGAACGTGCCGCCGCCCAGGTCGAAGACGAGGACGGTCTGCTCCTCACCGCGGTCCAGGCCGTACGCGAGGGCCGCGGCCGTCGGCTCGTTGATGATCCGCAGGACCTTGAGGCCCGCGATCTCACCCGCCTCCTTGGTGGCCTGGCGCTGGGTGTCGTCGAAGTAGGCGGGCACGGTGATCACGGCGTCCGACACGTCCTCGCCGAGATACGCCTCGGCGTCCCGCTTCAGCTTCTGCAGCACCCGCGCGGACAGTTCCTGCGCGCGGTAGCGGGTGCCGTCGACCGTGCCGCTGTCGGGGAACCGCCAGCCGGGGTCCCCCATATGGCGCTTGACGGAGCGCGCGGTGCGCTCGACGTTCGTCACCGCCTGCCGTTTGGCCACCTCGCCGACGAGCACCTCGCCGTTCTTGGCGAAGGCCACCACCGAGGGGGTGGTGCGGGCGCCCTCGGCGTTGGTCACGACCGTGGGCTCGCCTCCCTCCAGAAGGGCCACCACCGAGTTCGTGGTACCGAGATCGATCCCGACCGCACGTGCCATGTCCGTCTCCTTCCGCCCAGGCCTTCCCGCCTTCCATCACAAAACTTGAGTGCCTCTCTGTCAATGGGGCCGAGGGCGCCAGTACCCGGAAGGGTCACCGGACATGACGATGCCGCGCCCTCGTGCGGGGGCGCGGCATCGACGGGGCGACGGATGTCGCCGGGGCGGATGTCAGGCGAGCTCCGCCGTGAGCGTGATCGTCGTGCCCGTGAGCGCCTGGCTGACCGGGCAGTTCTTCTTGGCGTCCTCGGCGGCCGCGGCGAAGCCGTCCTTGTCGAGGCCCGGCACCGTGCCCTTCACCGTGAGGTGGATGCCCGTGATGCCCTCACCCGGCTGGAACGTGACGTCCGCGGAGGTGACGAGCTGGGTGGGCGGGGTGCCCGCTCCGGCGAGGCCGTTCGAGAGCGCCATGGAGAAGCAGCTGGAGTGGGCGGCGGCGATCAGCTCCTCGGGGCTGGTCTTGCCGTTCGCCTTCTCGGCGCGCGACGGCCACGACACCGGCTGCTCGCCGATGCCGGAGGAGTCGAAGGTGACGACGCCGTTGCCCTCGAGCAGGTTGCCTTCCCAGACGGTGTGTGCGGAGCGCGTTGTTGCCACGATGATTCCCTTTCGACGAGGTCCCGGTTCCGGGGTCCGTGGCACCATCCGATCACACTCGGGTCACCCTCGGGCTCACCGCACGCGAAAGACCGGCCCCCGTGCGGTGAACGGCAGGGAAGAGCCCTGCGGAATCAGGTAGGCGTGCTCGCGGCGGACCCGCAGAACGTCGCAGTAGCCGTCCGTGATGATCAGGACCGGGGCGCCCGCCGGGAAGTCCTTCGCCCGGTGCAGGACGTCGACGCCCGGCTGCAGGACCGTACCGCCGCGGCCGTGCACCCGTACCCGCCCGGCGATCTCGGTGACCGGCACGAAGCCCGCGTCGTGCGGGGCCGCGTCGCAGAAGACGACACGCGCGGCCGGTACGTCCCGGGCCTCGGCGTACGAGGCGATGGCGCCCAGCGCCTTGCCGAGCAGCGTGCGGTCCATGGAACCGGAGGTGTCGAGGACCACGCCGAACGTGCAGCGGGTGATCTCCTCGGGCGGGAAGTAGCGCCCGGCGCGCGGGATGTCGGGGGTGGCGGCCTGCCGGCGCGACGGACGCGCGTAGGGCCGCAGCGGCTCGGGGCGCGGCACGAACTCGTCGAACCAGCGCGCCAGCCGGGCGTCCCAGGGCAGCGGCGGATGGCTGAGCGCGCGGATCTCCTGGACGAGTCCGCCGGGCAGATATCCGCGCTCCTGCCGCTCGTGCAGGTCGAGGCCCCGGGCGAGGCCGCGACGGTAGAACTCGTCGAGGTCGACGCAGTCGCGGGGCGGGCCGAGGGGGCCGCCGAGGACGTCTCCCACACCCTTGCCGCGCAGGGTGGCGAGCCGTCGGTGGCGGCGCGGGTCGGTGGCGAGCCGGTCGTAGACCTCCTCGGCCGAGAGGTCCGCCAGCTCCTTGTCGTACAGCAGCCCTTCGGGCGCCGTGCCGACCTGCATCTCCACCAGCCAGGCGTTGACGACGTAGTCGCAGGCGACGTTGAAGAGGTACGGGTCGCGGGGGCCGCAGCGGTCGCCGTGGCGCAGCGCGGCGTGCAGCATCTCGTGGGCGAGGACGAACCGCCACTCCTCGTCCTCGAACCGGCGCAGCGGGTTGATGTAGATCTCGGCGGCCTCCGGGTCGACCGCGGCGACGGAGATGCCGTGCGCGCGGGCGAGTTCGGCGTCCGCGACGACCGTGATGCCGGCCGCGACCCCGCCGAGCAGCGGGTACGAGGACACGAACCAGCTCAGTGCCCGCTCCCACGGCTGGAGCCGGGTGAGGCCCCCGCGCATCGAGTCGCGCCGGCCGCCCGCCAGGTCCAGCGCGGTGGACACGGTGCGCGTCAGCGCGTGCGCGAAGGCGAGCTGCCAGTCCGGCGCGGCGCCGCCCTGCCAGGTGTCCCACGGCACCAGCACCTGGTCCGGCTCACCGCCCGCGGTGCCGCAGCGCTCGTACACGGCGGGGACACCGGCGCCGGCCCGCCGCCAGCGCGCGGCGAGCTGCTCCTCGTCGCCGTCGGGGTACGACATCGGCAGGTCCGCGGGGGTCAGACCGATGGGGAAGCCGAGCAGGAAGCGGTTGACGACGACGCACCGGGCGGCGATGTCGAAGCTGTCGGGCTGCTCCCGCGCGTCCTTGTGCGCCGGGACGTGGCCGAAGCCGAGGTGGAGGGCGGCGTGCGCGAGCGCCCAGGCCCACTCGACCGGGTCGGCGCGGCGCGTCGGATGCGCGTGCAGTACGCCGTCGGAGTCGACGCGGACGAGCCCGTCCCGGGGGGACTTCTCGCACTCCTCCTGACGGCAGACGCTGAACCCGATGGCGGCCAGCGCGCGGTTGGCCCGCACCAGCCGCATCCCCTCGGCGAACGCCTCCGCGGCCAGGTCCTTCTTGCGCCGCGGCTGCTTGCCCGTACGGCTCATCGCGGCCCCTCTCCCTGGCCGGACACCGCGCTCACCTGCGGGCCTCCACCAGTCGCGGCATGTCGCGGGCCGCCTCGACCAGGAACCAGGCGGGCAGCACGGGGTTGCCGTCCTCGTCCGAGGCGATGACGCTCTGCGCGACCTCCACCGATATCTCGGCGAGCTGCACGAGCAGCGACTTGGCGCGGTACGCGGTCTCCCGGCCGTTCGCCGAGGCGTGCTCCTTGCTGGCGGGCAGCTCCTTGACGAGGCGGCCGCGGAACGACTCGGCGAGGTAGTACAGCAGGTCGCGGTCCTCCAGGCGGTGCGGCCAGCGGGCGTCGCCCTTGATGATCGCCTCGATGCCGTACCGGCTGCGGACGATCTTCACATAGCCGCAGAAGGCGACCGCATGGGCGGGGGTCAGCGTGCCGTGCGCGATGACCTTGAGCGTCGGCTCGTCGAGCGTGGGTCCGAAGGAGCGCAGGGCGTCGGAGAGCATGTGCCAGGAGCGGGGGGTGGAGAACGGCTCCTCGGTCTTCGGCGGCTTGGACCACAGGTGGTCGGGCCGGTCGGTGAGGTGGTCGAGCACCCACGGGTGGATGTCGTTGTTCGCCGCCCACACCAGCCAGTCCTTCGACGAGGCTTCGAGGTGTACGTGCGTGAGGCGGTTGACCAGGGCCGACGCGATCGGGCGGGCCAGCGCGTTGTCGGTGGAGCGGTTGCCCGCGCCGATGACGATCGAGCCGGCCGGCAGCTCGTAGTTGCCGATGCGGCGGTCGAGGATCAGCGAGTAGAAGGCCTTCTGGACGTCCGGTGTCGCCGCGTTGAGCTCGTCGAGGAACAGGCAGTACGGCTCGTCGCGGGCGATCGCCTCCGGCGGGCAGAAGACCGAGCGGCCGTCCCGGATCTGGGGTACGCCGATGAGGTCCTCCGGGGCCAGCTGCGTACCCAGCAGGCTCACGCACTCCAGCCCGAGCGACTCGGCGAACTCCCTGACCAGGGAGGACTTTCCGATGCCGGGGGCGCCCCAGAGGAAGACCGGCCGCACGGTCGCGAGACCGAGCAGCAGTTCCGGTATGCGGGCGGGAGTGACGGTGACGGCTGCCTGCACTCGGCGGCTCCTGAGGGTTGTTGCGGGTGCGTTGCGAGGGGCGGGCGCGTCGGTGCGTGTGTCCGCCCCGGACAGTGTGGGCGGCCCGGGTCCCGCCCCGCAGCTCATTTTCGACCGCGCGACGGTCCCACGTTCTGTGTCCGCGGGTGTGTGGGGGCTGGTCGCGCGGTTCCCCGCGCCCCTGAGAAGCGGGGCTGCGCCCCGGCTTTTCGCCCCTGAGCGTCGCGGGGACCACCCGGCCGGCGGTCGGCTAGGCCGCCCGCTGATCGTCCAGGGCGGGGTTCACCGGTATCTGTGGGCCCTGGCACTCCCGGAGCCATCGCCGCAGCACCTGGTGCACCTGCTCGGCGCCGACCAGTTCCTCCGTGGCCTCGCCGGACCGGACCGGCGCGGACAGCGTGAGCGGCGACATCAGGAAGGGCCGTCCCTGTTCGCCGCCGAGTCCGCCGTGCGACCCGATCTGCTCCTCGAAGGCGAGGACCTCACCCTCCTCGGGGTCGTACCAGGAGTTCACCATGATGTCCGCGACATGCGGGAACGAGTGCGTGCGGCGTACGGCGTCGGCGGCGCCCGGACCGAAGTCCGCGAGCGGGCCGGGGTTCTCGTCGAGTTCGTCCAGCGGGATCTCCGCGCCGTGCGCCCCGAGCACGAGCCCGCCGTGCTCCTCGCTGCGCACGAGCACGAACCCGACCCCGGGATGGTTGGCGAGGGTGGTCAGCAGCGCCGGATGCCGCGCGTCGATCTCCTCGCGGCTCATCCGGTGCGGCACGTCCGGGAAGGACACCAGGCCCAGGTTGCCGGAGGCCAGCACGACGGGTTCCGACGGGGGCAGGGTCGGGTGGTACTGCTCGCCGACCTCCTCGACGGGCCTGCGCAGCGCGGCCCGTACGGCGGCCCTGGCCTCGGCGCCGCTGTGGGTGCGCCGGGCCTTGCGGGGCACCGGCAGCCCGCAGCCGGCCCGGACCAGCTCGCCGAGGCCGAGCCCGTACCGGGTGCGGAAGGTCTCGCCGGGGCTCTGGCCGTGGTCGGAGAGCAGGACGAGGCGGTAGGCGCGCGGGGCGTGCTCGGCGACCTGCGCGATCAGGGCCAGCGAGCGGTCCAGGCGTCGCAGGACCTTCTCGGCGTCCTTGCTGCGCGGGCCGGAGTGGTGGGCCACCTCGTCGTACGCGACCAGGTCCGCGTAGACGGAGGCGCGTCCGGCGAACATGTCGCCGATCACCGCCGCGACGACGACGTCCCGCTCGACGACGGTCGCGAAGGCACGGATGAACGGGTACAGGCCGCCCCTGCCGACGCGCGGGCGGCGCTTCTTGAGGCGGGCCCGGGTGGACTCGCCGATCTCACGGCCGACGTCGGCCACGAACGACATGGCGGTGCGGACCGCGTTGGCCGGGTCGGAGAAGTACGCGAAGTAGCCGGCCCGGGAGCGGTTGTCCCGGCCCCGCCTGGCGGCCACGGAGAGCACCAGGGCGAGCTGCTCGGCGCCGCCGCTGAAGAGGTTGCCGCGGCTGGCGCCGTCCAGGGTGAGCAGGCCGCCGTCGCCGGTGCGTTCGACGGCCCGGCGCTGGAGTTCGGCGGCACTGGAGGGCCGGTTGCAGACGACGATCTCCTGGGTGTCCTTCTCGTACCAGCGGAAGGCGGGGACGTCGTGGTTGGAGCCGTGCAGGATGCCGAGCTGGCTGGCGCCGGTCTGGCTCGACCAGTCGGTGCGCCACGGGGTGAGCCGGTGGGTGGTGCGGCCCTCGCCGTGGCCCAGCCAGGCGGCCACGGTGGGCATGAGGCCGCGTCCGACCGCGTCCACGAGCACGTCGTGGCCGACCCCGTCGAACTGGAGGAAGACCGTGCCGGGACTCGACAGGACTCCGGTCGGGGGTGCCTGTCTGCGGCGGCGGTCGGAGAGCCGGTACAGCCTGCGCCGGTAGGCGTCGTCGTCCCGCACGGCGAGCGCGCCGCCGGTGGCCGAGGCGACCGCCGACATCACCGCGGCGACCACCACGGCGGTCTCCGGGGCGGCGGTGCTCTGTCCGGAGGGGTCCAGGCGCAGGGCCAGGAGAAGGAGCGAGCCGTTCAGGAAGAAGACGAGGACGCCGAGGACGAGGGCCGGGACGAGGAGGAGGGCACGGACGAGGACGGGCCACACGACGGCGGACAGCACACCGAAGGCTCCGGCGCCGAGCGCGGCGGTGGCGGCGATCCGGGTGGCGCTGTCCCCGTCGGCGGACTGGAGCCTGAAGTCGGGCAGGATTCCGGCGAGCACCAGCATGGTGACCGTGGACACCGCCCATACGGCGACGCTCCGCCAGAGCGCGCTGCCCGCCCTCCGCCATCGTTCTTCGCCCACGTCACACCCACCCTCCTACCGACAAACCAGCACCCACCCTGCCACAACACCCACGGAGGCCAGGCACCCCTCAGAAGCGCAGGGAACGGCGCAACCTTCCAGAGCCCGGGGAAACGGCGCAACCTCTCAGGGACGCGGGGAACGGCGCAACCTTTCAGGGGCGCGGGGAACTGCGCAACCTTTCAGGGGCGCGGGGAACTGCGCAATCTTCTAGGGGCGCGGGGAACTGCGCGACAAGCCCCCACCGGCCCGCACCCACCCACGCCCGCCGACGCCCGGCGCCCGGTTCAGGGAGACCCACCCCGCCTCGACAGGCAGCACACACGCCGACCGCCCCCTGCCGATCAACCAACGGCACCCTTCAAAACCTGCCGACCCGCGCGGAGCGCTCAGCGGCCGTCGTACCCCGCCGTCGGCATCGACAGCCGACGATGGACCCGCGCCTTCATCTGCGCGTCGTACGCCGGTTCCGCGTGCCCGACCGTCTCCACCCGCACGCCCCGCCGGGCGCACTCAGCGGTGAACGCGTCGACCGAGGCGAGCGCGCGCTCCAGAACCCGGCGGCTGGGCGCGACGAACAGATCCACGAGACCGGCCTCGGCGTCCTCCCAGAGGGCACAGTGGTCGGGCCGTAACCCCCGCAGGAGCAGCTCCCGGGTGACCACGTAACCCCGCTCGGCCGCCCAGTGCGCGCACATGGCGTGCTGACTGCGCGAGTCCACGAGGAAGGGGTCCGCGTCCAGCTCCTCCAGCGGAGTCAGGCTGGCGATCGTCGTCACGCGAAGCATGCCGGAGGCACGGTGTGCGTCTCCCATGGCGTCCCCCCTCACCTCCGGGTTTCGCCGCCGACCCTACTCCTGCCCGTAGGGTCGGGGGGAGTCGCGCGGAGGAGGCAAAGGAGTGCCGGTGGAGATCACCTGGTGGGGTCACGCCACCTGCACGGTCGAGGATTCGGGAGTGCGCGTGCTCACCGACCCCCTCTTCGCGCGCCGGCTCGCGCATCTGCACAGACGCCGGGGAGCGCCGCCGACTGCCGAGGCGGCGGTGGCCGATGTGACGCTCGTCTCGCATCTGCACGCCGACCATCTGCACGTGCCCTCGCTGTCCCGGCTCGCCCCGGACACCCTGCTGCTGGTGCCGCGGGGCGCCCGGCGCGCGGTGCCCGGACTGCGCAGGCTCGGCCATCTGCGGCTCATCGAGGTGTCGCCCGGCGACCGGGTCAAGGTCGGTGACCTGGTCGTACGGGTCGTCTCCGCTCGGCACGACGGACGGCGGCTGCCGATCGGACCGCATCGCGCGCCCGCCCTCGGCTATGTGATCGAGGGCGAGTCCCGCACGTACTTCGCCGGGGACACGGGCCTGTTCGACACGATGGCCGAGGAGGTGGGACCGGTCGACGTGGCCCTGCTGCCGGTCGGCGGCTGGGGGCCGCACCTGGGCGAGGAGCACCTGGACGCGGGCCGGGCCGCCGACGCGCTGGCCCTGTTGCGGCCGCAGAGCGCGGTGCCGGTGCACTACGGCACGTACTGGCCCATCGGCCTGGATTCCGTGCGCCCCCATGAATTCCATGCACCAGGTGCCGAGTTCGTGCGCCTGTCCGCCTTGCGTGCGCCCGGTGTGACGGTGCACCGGCTCGACCACGGCGAACGTGTGCGACCGAAGATCGCGGGGTACCGCTCTACCTCTGAGGACGCGCCGGCCGACCGGGGCGACGACGGGCGGGAGGGCGAGACCCGGTGAGACATGTGCTCGCCGCCGCGGTCACGAGCGTGCCGACGGAGGCCACGCAGCAGGCCCTCGGCTATCCGTCGCTGTTCCTGCTGGTGCTGTTCGGTGCGCTGGTGCCGGTGATCCCGACCGGTGCGCTGGTGAGTTCGGCGGCGGTGGTGGCCGTCCACCAGACGGCGCCCTTCGCGATGGCGATGGTCTTCGTGGTGGCGTCGGTGGCCGCCTTCCTCGGGGACATCGCGCTGTACTGGCTCGGCCGGCGCGGCATGAAGTCGAAGAACGGCTCGCGCTGGCTCGCGGCGATACGCGACCGCGCGCCCGAGGACCGGCTGGCCCAGGCCCAGGAGAAGCTCGCCGACCACGGGGTCGCGGTACTGGTGCTGTCCCGGCTGGTCCCCGCGGGGCGTATCCCGGTGATGCTCGCCTGTCTGATGGCGAAGTGGCCGGTACGCCGGTTCGCCCACGGGAACGGCCCGGCCTGCCTGGCATGGGCCGCGACGTACCAGCTCATCGGCGTACTCGGCGGCTCCCTGTTCGAGGAACCGTGGGAGGGCGTGGTGGCGGCGGTACTCCTGACCGTGGCAGTCAGCGTGACCCCCACCCTGTGGCGCAAAGCCCGAAACACCACACCCCGCTAGACACCGCAGCGTTTCCCTCACGGGGCCGCGGGGAACAGCGCAACCTTTCACTCCGGCCGGCGGGGAACGGCGCGATCTTTCAGGGGCGCGGGGAACTGCGCGACAAGCCCCCACCGGCCCGCACCCGACGGACAACGGCGCCCCACCCACCCCCACTCACCGAGCCCCACCGCCCAGCAAGTCGAACGTCGCCCCCAACAGACGCAACCCACCCTCCACATGCGGCAGCACCAACGGCTCCGGCGCCATCAGAGACACCCCGCGCTCCTCACCGGTCGCCCCGAGAAACGCCCCGGTCCCCAACCGCACCCGCAGCGCCCCGAGATCGTCCCCGAACCGATGCCCGCCCGGGGCCGGCATACCCAGCCGGCCACTGAGGAAGTCCTCCAGCTCCTGCGCGTCACCGACCCCGAACGCACCGAGCCCGGACCGCAACGGACCGAGGTCGGCGTACAGATGACGCCCCGCCCGCGGGGGCCGGACCAGCGCACCCGCCGTGACGAGAACCCGGTACACGGCGGCAGCCACCCCCGCGTGCAGCCGTACGGACGCACCGAGCCGACGCGTGATCTCGTCGGGCTCACCGAGCGCGTACGCCGCCGCCCCGGCGACCGGCGCGGCGACACGCGCGCCGAGCGCGGTGAGGACGTCCAGCACCCGCTCACGCAGCTCCGTACCGGTGTCGCCGGCGGGGAACCTGGCGACGGCGGCGGGCCAGCCCGCCGGGAGGAAGGGACCGGAGAGGTCGGTCAGGACGGTGACCCGCCCGGGGAGCATCTCGGCGGGACTGAGCAGCACGGTGTCCCTCGGTTCGTGCAACGTGTCGCGCCAGGTCTCGTCGCTGACCACGTGCAGCCCCTCGCCCGCGGCGGCCTCCATGGTCTCGTGGACCACTTCGGGCGGCGCGACGGTGGCGGTGGGGTCGTCGGCCACGGACAGGACGAGCAGCCGCGGGTCACCGCCCTCGGCCCGCACCCGCCGCACGGTCTCCAGGAGGGCGTACGGGTCCGGGAGTCCGCCGCACTCGGCGGGCGTCGCCACGGGGAAGACGGAGCTGCCCAGCAGGCGGGCCTGGGGCGACCACCAGGCCGCGCAGGGCCGGGGCACCAGCACGTCACCGCCGAGCGCGGCGGTCAGTGCGAGGAGCAGGGCGGGTGCGCCGGGGGCCGCCACGGTCCGGTCGCGGTCGACGGGCAGACCGCGCCGGGCCCAGTAGCCGCAGGCGGCGTCCAGGAGCGCGGGGCCCCCGCCGGTCGGCTCGGTGTGCGCGCCCGTCGCGGCGGCGGCCAGTCCGGGCAGCAGGGGCAGGCCGTGGCCCGGGAGGGGCGGGCCGTAGCGGACAGGTCCGTGCCCTTCCGGAGCGGTCCGCCGCATCGGTGTGCCTCCCATCCCCTGTCCGTGGACCTTCGCCGAGTCAACCGGTCCAGGTCTCCCCGCGGTGGCGCAGCCGGTGGGCGGCGGCGCCGAGCGCGCCCGCGATGAGGACTCCGCCGGACACGAGGGCGATCGTGGAGTCGTTGAAGGTGCCCCCCTCACCGGCGTGCACCCCGTGCCGGTCCCCCGTGCCGTGGGAGTCGTCCGGGGACACCGTGAAGGACGCGCTCCACTTCTTCCTCTCGCCGCCGTGCTCCCCGGGGCAGACTCCGTCGACACTCCACTCCGACGCCCCTCCGACCGCGTCGGGCCCGCCCTTCGCCACGTGCGCGGCGGAGGCGATACGGGCGGTGCCGCTGTAGGTGACGTCGCCCCCCGGCTTCTCCTTGCCCGCCGGATCGTCCTGGCCCCCCAGCTCGTCGGCACCCGACGGTCCCTCGTCCGGTCCCGGGTCCTCCGGCGCCGTCGCGTCGTCGAGGGCCATCGGCTCGTCCTCGGCCGTCGGGACGGTCGGGATGTCGGCCCCCATCGGGTCGTCAGGTCCCGCGGGGTCCTCCTCGTGCCCGGAACCGAAACCGGAACCAGCACCGGGCCCCGGCCCGGTCCTGTGTCCGGTCCTGTGCAGGCGCACGCTGCCGTGCTCGAAGGCCCGGGAGGCGGCCTCGATGGTCCCGGGCGGGTTCCCGCCGGTCGACGCGCAGGTGACGGAGACGGTGACGCTGCCGCCGGGCGCCACCGTGCGCGGGCTGACCTCGGCCCCCGAGTTCGCGGTCGCGGCCGTCGCGGCGGTGCCGAGTACGAGGGTGGTGAAGGCGGTGGCGGACAGTGCGCGAGCGGTACGGCTCAGCGGCATGGGGCTCGGTCTCCTTCGGCCGTCGGCGGGGACCCCCACGCCCGTGTGCGGCGCCGGAGGCGGGGCACGGCCGGCAGGCGGTGCCCCGCAGCCCATCAGAGCCCGCCCACGGCCAAGGCGCGCGCGGCCGGACACCATTCGTGCCATGCGGACGCCCGAGCGGGTGACGGGAGCCCGCCCGCACCCGCATCCGCGCCGGAACATCGGGGAACGACGCTTGGGCCGCCGTCTCAGGGGTACTCCGGGCCGCTACGGGCGGCCTGCGCGACACACACGGGAAGCAGAGCCGGGCACAGGACGGAAAGGACCGGAAACCTCATGCGTATCGCGTTTCTGATGGCGCCGGAGGGCGTCGAGCAGATCGAACTCACCGACCCCTGGAACGCCGTCCGCACCGCGGGTGGCGAACCCGTGCTGCTGTCGACCGAGCATGGACAGATCCAGGCGTTCGACCATCTCGACAAGGCGGACGTGTTCCCGGTGCGGCAGGTCGTGGGCGAGGCCTCGGCCGACTCCTTCGACGGCCTGGTCCTCCCGGGCGGCGTGGCCAATCCCGACGCGCTGCGCACGGACGAGCGGGCGGTGTCGTTCATCGGCGACTTCTTCGCGCAGGGCCGGCCCGTCGCCGCGATCTGCCACGCCCCGTGGACGCTCATCGAGGCCGACGTGGTCCGCGGCCGTACGCTCACCTCGTGGCCGAGCCTGCGCACCGACATCCGTAACGCCGGCGGTACCTGGGTCGACGAGCAGGTGGTGGTCTGCGACGCGGGCCCCTCGACCCTCGTCACCAGCCGCAAGCCGGACGACCTCAAGGCGTTCTGCGAGGCGTTCGTCCCCGTGTTCCAGTCCCGGAGCCGGCCCCGGAACCAGGCCTAGAGCCCGACCCGGCTGAGGCCGACCCGACCCGACCTGGCCCACCCCGGCCCTGACCGGCCCGCGAGGCGCTACCGGACCCGTTCGACCCGTCGCTCGTCCCAGACCGGCTCCGTCGTCTCCCGCACTCGGCCGTCGCTGCCGAACACCAGATAGCGGTCGAACGCGCGAGCGAACCACCGGTCGTGGGTGACGGCCAGCACCGTTCCCTGATAGGCCTCAAGACCCTCCTGGAGGGCCTCGGCCGACTCCAGGTCGAGGTTGTCGGTGGGCTCGTCGAGGAGCAGGGCCGTGGAGCCCTCCAGTTCCAGCAGGAGGATCTGGAAGCGGGCCTGCTGGCCGCCCGAGAGCCGGTCGAACCGCTGCTCCGCCTGGTGCGTCAGCTCGTACCGCCGCAGCCGGGACATCGCCGCGCCGCGGTCCTGGGCGTGCTCGCTCCACAGGATGTCGAGCAGGACGCGCCCCTCCAGCTCGGGGTGCGCGTGGGTCTGCGCGAAGTGGCCGGCCACGACCCGCGCGCCGAGCTTCCACTTCCCCGAGTGCGCCACCTCGCCGCCCGCGAGGAGCCGCAGGAAGTGCGACTTGCCCGAGCCGTTCGAGCCGAGCACGGCGACCCGTTCGCCGTAGAAGACCTCCAGGTCGAAGGGGCGCATCAGGCCCGTCAGTTCGAGCCCCTCGCACGTCACGGCCCGTACGCCGGTGCGGCCGCCGTGCAGGCGCATCGTGATGTCCTGTTCGCGCGGCGGCTCGGGCGGCGGTCCGGCCTCCTCGAACTTGCGCAGCCTGGTCTGCGCGGCGTGGTAGCGCGACGCCAGCTCATGGCTGATGGAGGCCGCCTGGCGCAGATTGAGCACCAGCTTCTTGAGCTGGGCGTGCTTCTCGTCCCAGCGCCGCCGCAGCTCCTCGAAGCGCGCGAAGCGCTCGCGGCGGGCCTCGTGGTACGTGGCGAAGCCGCCGCCGTGCACCCAGGCGTCGGCGCCTGCCGGGCCCGGCTCCACGCTGACGATCTTCTCGGCGGAGCGGGCGAGCAGTTCCCGGTCGTGGGAGACGAACAGCACGGTCTTACGGGTCTCCCGCAGCCGCTCCTCCAGCCAGCGCTTGCCGGGGACGTCGAGATAGTTGTCCGGCTCGTCCAGGAGCAGCACCTCGTCGGAGCCGCGCAGCAGCGCCTCCAGGACGAGCCGCTTCTGCTCACCGCCCGACAGGGTCCGCACCTCGCGGAACTGCGCCGTGTCGTAGGGCACGCCGAGCGCGGCCATGGTGCAGACGTCCCAGAGCGTCTCGGCCTCGTACCCCTGGGCCTCGGCCCAGTCCGACAGAGCCTGCGCGTACTGCATCTGCGCGGCCTCGTCGTCGACGGTCATGATGGCGTGCTCGGCGAGGTCCACGGCTCGTGCCGCCTCGCGGATCCGGGGCTGGGCCACCGACACGAGCAGGTCGCGCACGCTGGTCTCGTCCCGCACGGAGCCCACGAACTGGCGCATCACACCGAGTCCGCCGCTCACCGTGACGGTGCCGCCGTGCGGTTTCAGCTCGCCCGAGATGAGCCGCAGCAGGGTCGTCTTCCCGGCGCCGTTGGGCCCCACGAGCGCCACCGCGGCCCCTTCGCCCACCCGGAAGGAGACGTCGCCGAGCAGCGCCCTCCCGTCGGGAAGGTAGTACTCCAGGTGCGCGGCTTCGAGATGTCCCATGGTCGCGCATTGTCCGTGGGCGGAGGGCGCCGGAGCAAACCGATATGCGAGGCAGGGGCCCGCTGGGGTAGACGATGGAGCATGACCGTTGAAGTAGACCTCACCGCCACGGGGCCAGGACACGCCCTGCTCGACCGGCTGATGGCCGTGGACCTCCGCCTCTTCGAGGCGGTCGCGGCCCGGCACTGGCCGGGTGCCGACCCGCTGCTGCCGAGGCTGAGCCGCAGCGCCAACCACGGGCTGCTGTGGTTCGGCGCGGCGGCGGCCCTCGCGGCGACCCGCTCACCGCGGGCGCGGCGCGCGGCCGTGCGCGGGGTCGCCTCGCTCGCCCTGGCCTCGGCCACGATCAACACGGTGGGCAAGCGCTCGGTACGCCGCCCGCGCCCCCGGCTGGACGCCGTACCGGCGATACGGCAGCTGAAGCGGCAGCCGATCACCACCTCCTTCCCCTCGGGTCACTCGGCGTCCGCGGCGGCCTTCGCGACGGGTGTCGCGCTGGAGTCCGGCCCGCTCGGCGCGGTGGTGGCGCCGGTGGCCGCCGCGGTGGCCCTGTCCCGGATCTACACGGGCGCGCACTTCCCGAGCGACGTGCTCGCCGGGGCGGCGTTCGGTGTGGGCACGGCCTTCGCGGTACGCGCTCTCGTGCCGACCCGTGACCAGTTGCCGCTCCCGGGCCGGCCGCACGCGGACGTGCCCGCCCTGCGGGACGGCGAGGGCCTGGTGCTCGTGGTCAACCAGGCGGCCGGCACCTCGGACCGGATGCGCGCCATAGCCGACGCCCTGCCGCTCGCCGAGGTCGTGGAGTGTGAACCGGCCCACCTGATCGCCGAGTTGGAGAAGGCCGCGACCCGGGCGGAGGTGCTGGGGGTGTGCGGCGGCGACGGCACGGTGAACGCGGCCGCCACGGTGGCCCTGCGCCGGGACCTGCCGCTCGCCGTGCTGCCCGGCGGCACGCTCAACCACTTCGCCAAGGACCTGGGCGTGGAGGACGTACGCGGCCTGAGCCGTGCCCTGGCGGCGGGCGAGGCCGTCCGGGTGGACGTGGGCCGGTTCTCCGCCGGTGACCAGGAGGGCTACTTCCTGAACACGTGCAGCCTGGGTGTCTATCCGGAGCTGGTGCGCGAGCGGGACCGCTGGTCCAAGCGGATCGGCGGCTGGCCGGCCGGAGTGGTCGCGACGCTGCGGGTCGTGCGGGCCGGCCGGCATCCGCTGCGGGCCGAGGTCGACGGCAAGGGGCGCCCGCTGTGGCTCCTGTTCGCCGGGAACGGCACCTACCACCGGACGGGGCCGCTCCCCGCCCGCCGCCACGACCTCGCGGACGGCCGCTTCGACGTGCGGGTCGTGCACGGCGGCCGGTTCCCCGCTCTGCGGCTGTTCGCCGCGGCCGCCGCGGGACCGCTGACCCGTTCGTCCTCGCACTCGGCGGTCAGCGTCAGCGGACTGCGGGTACAGGGCGTCGAGCCGGGCACGCTGCTCGCCTACGACGGTGAAGTCATCACGGTGGAGGGCGATGTGACGCTCCAGAAGCTCCCGCGGGCCCTGACGGTGTACCGGCCGGGCACACCTCGCTGACAGCCTGTCAGTCCGCATGGCAAGACACAGGTCTCATACTTCGACATGGCGGCGTAGCTTGACCCGTATCCGCCGCGGCCCCGTTCCGCGGGGTCCGGTACGAGTGAAGGGGATGCCGCCATGCCGAAGGAGACCGCCGTCTACACGCACGGCCACCACGAGTCCGTGCTGCGCTCGCACACCTGGCGCACGGCCGCCAACTCGGCGGCCTACCTCCTCGGTTCGCTCAAGCCCCACATGCGGATCCTGGACATCGGCTGCGGTCCCGGCACCATCACCGCCGACCTCGCCGCACTGGTCCCGGACGGCCGGGTGACCGGTGTCGACCACGCGCCCGGCATCCTGGACCAGGCGCGCGCCACGGCCGCCGAACGCGGCCTGCGGAACGTCGAGTTCGCCGTCGCGGACGTCCACGCGCTGGACCATCCCGACGACAGCTTCTGCGTCGTCCACGCCCACCAGGTCCTCCAGCACGTGGGCGACCCGGTACAGGCGCTGCGGGAGATGTACCGGGTGACGAAGCCCGGCGGCATCGTCGCCGTCCGGGACTCGGACTACGCGGCGATGACCTGGTACCCGCTCTCCCCCGGCATGGACGACTGGCTCGACCTGTACCGGCGGGTGGCCCGCGCCAACGGGGGCGAGCCGGACGCCGGACGGCGTCTGAAGTCCTGGGCGCTGGAGGCCGGGTTCGAGGACATCACGGCCTCGGCGGGGACCTGGTGCTACTCCACCGCCGAGGAGCGCGCCTGGTGGAGCGGCCTGTGGGCGGACCGTACGGTCGCCTCCGCTTACGCGCAGCGCGCGACGGAGGGCGGCCACGCGACCGCGGCGCAGCTCGACGCGGTCGCGGAGGCCTGGCGGGTGTGGGGACGGCAGGAGGACGCCTGGTTCTCCGTCCTGCACGGAGAGATCCTGTGCCGCAAGTAGTCCCGGCCGGGGTGTTCGTCCGCGGGCCGGCAGATCGGCCGCGCCGGTGACAGCGGCCGTGAACGTGGTCCCGGGATGCAGCGATGGTGCGGGGCCGGTCCTCCGGCTTGACTTCGAGCGCGCTCCAGCTCCTAGCGTCGGAGGCGTTCGTCAGCCCTCGACGTAGCGCCCGGTCCGCCGGGCAGGAGGAGTATCCGCGCATGATCACCCGAACCACGCTCGGCTCGCCCGGTCTCACCGTCAGCGCGATGGGTCTGGGGTGCATGGGGATGAGCGAGAGCTACGGCGCCGCCGACTGGGACGGCGGCCTGGCCACCATCGACCGGGCCCTGGAGCTGGGCATCACGTTCCTGGACACCGCCGACGCCTACGGCACCGGGCACAACGAGGTGCTGGTGGGCCGGGCCGTCCACGGCCGCCGGGACCAGGTGCAGCTGGCCACCAAGTTCGGTATCGACCGCAGCGCCGGCGACCGGTCACGCCGCATCCGCGGTGCCCGGGACTACGTGCTGCGCGCCTGCGACGCCTCGCTGCTGCGGCTGGGCGTCGAGGTGATCGACCTGTACTACGCCCACCGCCCGCCCCAGGACGTGGAGATCGAGGAGACCGTCGGGGCGATGGCCGAGCTGGTCGAGGCGGGCAAGGTCCGCCGCCTGGGCCTGTCCGAGGTCGACGGCGAGTTGCTGCGCCGGGCGCACGCGGTGCACCCGATCACCGCGGTGCAGAGCGAGTACTCGCTGTGGACCCGCGACGTCGAGGCGGTCACCCCGGTGATGGCCGAGCTGGAGGTCGGGCTGGTGCCGTACGCGCCGCTGGGGCGGGGGTTCCTGACCGGCGGCCTGGACCGCTCCACACTGGGCGAGAAGGACTTCCGGCGCACCAACCCCCGCTTCGCAGGCGAAGCGGGCGAGGCCAACGAGAAGATCGCGCGGACCGTGCGCGAGGTGGCCGACCGACTGGACGCCACCCCGGCCCAGGTGGCGCTGGCCTGGGTGTACGCCCAGACCGAGCGGCTCGGGGTGGCGGTGGCGGCCATTCCGGGCACCCGCAGCCCGGCCCGGCTGGAGCAGAACGCGGCCGCGCTGGAGCTCACCCTGGACGCCGAGGCACTGGCCGCGCTGGACCCGCTGAGCGACCTGGTGACGGGCGAGCGCTACACCCCCGCGCACACCGCTGAGGTCGCTCGGGGTTAGCCGGAGCAGTTCCCCGTCCTCCTGGGCCTGCCCGGCCTCACCCAGCTCACCGGGGCAGCAGCGGGCCCAGTGGCCCCAGGTCCAGGTTCAGGTCCTCCGGCCGCAACCCGTAGCGGTCCCGCAGCTCGGCCATCCGGTCGTCCAGGAGCATCAGCGTGAGGCCGATCCGCTCCTCCTGATCCTCTGTCAGATCCCCGGTGTCGAACCGGCGCACGGCCTGCCGCTCCATCAACTGCCGTAGCAGTTCCACCACGGTCAGCACGAGCTTCACCAAGTCCCGCTCGACGGTGTCCGGTTCGAGGTCGAGACGGCCGCGCCCGGACGGCCCGCCGACCCCGTCCCCGCCGATCCCGTCCCCGCTCACCGCGGGTCTCCCCAGGGTGCCGGAACCCGCTCGTTCACCG
Source organism: Streptomyces sp. CWNU-52B (assembly GCF_047444975.1). NCBI lineage: Bacteria > Bacillati > Actinomycetota > Actinomycetes > Kitasatosporales > Streptomycetaceae > Streptomyces > Streptomyces sp. CWNU-52B. The sequence continues at coordinate 181,664 of NZ_JBLFJV010000021.1, forward strand.
AGCTGATGAGGGCGTTCAGATCGATGCGTACGAGATCGACGTCCGCGATCCGCAGGGTGAGGTCACCGGTGATGACGACCCCGCCCGCGAGCAGCCGGTCGAGCAGGTCGACCAGAGCCACCTCCCGGTGCTCCACGACCGTCATGTGTCCTCCCCGCTGAACGAGTAGGCCGCCCAGGGGCCGGTCAGCTCGACCCGCAGCCCACTGGCGTCGCCCTTCGTACGGTCCACCCGTTCCACGAACGCCTCGGACTCCGCACGCGGCACCAGATAGGCGGCGTTCAGGATGTTCCGGCCGGGCTCGTGGGAGAGCGCCGCGTTCTGCGGCGCGTGGATCCGGGTGTCCTCCGCGTATCCGGAAAGGGACTCGTGGAGCCGGCGCGCGAACCGCTCGGCCCGCTCCCACTTCTCCTCGTGCTCCTGACGCCGATCACGCCGCTGCCGCAGGTAGTCGCGCCCAGGTCGGCTCCTCCCGGGAGAGGAAGCCGGAGCCGAGACCGGACCCGTACCCGCGTCCCCGGAGGCGTCCGCGGGGTCCGAGTACACCTTCACCCCCCATTCGACCCGGCCGTCGAGCCGGTCGAGGGTGCGCAGGAAGGCCCTCTCCCGCTGCTCCAGCATCGCCCGGACGCCGCTGTCGTCGCGGAACACGGTGGCCAGCCGGAGCGGCAGCGGCGAGGTGACGACGGTGAGCGCGTCGATCACGTTCTGGTGGGCCCGCGCGGTCGCGCCGAGCCAGTCCAGGTCCTCCAGATGGGCGCGCAGCGCCTCCTCGGCGAAGTCCCCCTCCGACACGTGGCCGACGACGGCGGCCAGGTCATGGTGGACCAGTTGCTTGGGCGGCACCCCTGCCACCCCCGTCAGCTGGGCCGGCAGGGGCGTGCCGAACGGGCGGCAGACGGCGTAGACGTAGCGCAGACCGCTGGTCATCCTCAGGCTTCCTCCTTCGAGGGATCACGCTCACGCGCGGGCACTTCGACACGCGCGCCTTCCAGTTCCGCGAGATGGGCGCGCAACTCGGCGTTCTCACGGACGAGTTCCTCGCGGCCGGCACGGGAGGACAGTTGCGGGTCCGTCTCCCACCAGTCGATCCCCATCTCCTTCGCCTTGTCGACGGAGGCGACGACGAGCCGCAGTTTGATGGTGAGCAGCTCGATGTCGAGGAGATTGATGCGGATGTCGCCCGCGATCACGATGCCCTTGTCCAGCACCCGTTCGAGGATGTCCGCGAGGTTGGCGCCTCCGTCGTGCCCGTAGGGATCGGGAAAGCGCTGAGCCGTGGTCATCGACGGCCCCGGGCTCCGGCGGGCTCACGTCCGCGTTCGTCCGCGTCCTCCTCTGCCGCCTCCGCTTCCGCCGGCTCGTCCTCCTCCTCGGCGTACACACCGTGCTCGTCGTCGTCCTCGTACTCCTCCTCGTACCCCTCCTCGTCCTGGTACTCGGCGTCCTCGTCCTCGGGTGCCTCTTCGTACTCGTCAGACTGCTCGTTCCCCGCGGCCTCCGCATCTTCAGAGGTCCGCCCGGACTCCTCCTGCTCGTTCTGCTCCTCCTGCTCGTTCTGCTCCTCGGTGATCGCGTCCTCGTGGCTCCGGACCACCTCGCCGTCGCGGATCTCGCCGCGCCAGCCGTCCTCGGCCTCGCCCTTGAGCGTGATGAACCGGGAGAAGTTCTTGAGGTCCAGGCGTGCCCTGCGGCCCTGGGCCCGCCAGATGTTGCCGGTCTTCTCGAACAGACCCTTGGGGTAGTACTCGATGACCAGCAGGACGCGGGTGAGGTTCTCGGCGAGCGAGTGGAAGGAGACGACACCCTTCGTCGTGCCCTTGGCGCCCTCGGACGTCCAGCCGACCCGGTCGTCCGCCACCTGTTCGGTGGTGTGGGCCTTCCAGCTGCGGTTGGACCAGAAGACCTTGAGCTGCCAGTCGGACGTCGTGTCGTCGGCGCGGTTCGCACTCTTGACGCCCTTGGCGAAGCTGCTGAAGTCCTGGTACTGGGTCCACTGGTCGTACGCCGTGCGCAGCGGCACACCGACGTCGACGAACTCCATGATGACGGTCGGTTTCTTGCCCGCGCCGCCCTTGCGCCTGCCCTTGCCACCGGTCAGGTTCTTGAAGGCGCCGACCACGCTGTCCTTGGCCCGGCCCGCGCCGAGCTCCAGCGCGGACCTCAGCGGCCCCTTGCCCTCGGCCAGCTTGCGTCCGCCGTCGAGAGCGAGCTTGGCGAGGCCGGGGCTGCTGCCCGAGGCGATGTCGTTGAGCCTGCCCGTCGTGTCGCCGAGTTTGTGTCCGACTCCGACCAGCAGCCGCTGGGCCTGGGCGGCCAGGTAGTCCTGGACCTCCGCCTTGAGCCGGTCGGCCGCGGCGCTCCGGGCGACGGAGGTCAACGGGTTGGCCTTGACCTGCTCGGTCGCGGATCCGAGGGTGTCAGTCATCGTCGCCGCCTCCCCTCGCCGTGCGGGCCCGAGGGACGCGGCGCGTGGCCGTCTTCGCCGCGGCCGTCTTCTTCACGGGAGCCCTCTTCGCGGCACTCGTCGCCGTCTTCCTCGCCGGGGCGTCGCTGTCGGGGCTCCGCCGCACGGCGCCCTTCTTCGCGGGTGCCTTCTTCGCCGTCCTCTTCGCGGGGGCGCGCCTGCGCGGGCTCTCCTCGCCCTCACCCTCGTCGTTCTCGTTCTCGTTCTCGTTCTCGTCGTACTCCTCGTACGCGCCGTGCTCCTCGGCCGGTTCCTCGTCACGGTCGCGGCGCTTCCCTCCACCGGCGCCCGGTACGTCCGGCACGGCGTCCGGCACCACGCCCGCGAGCTGGTCCTTCACCTGGCTGGTGCGTCCGTGCAGCCGGTCGGCGAGGCCCTCGATCTGCCGCTCGACGAGCGCTCCGGAGGCGGCTTTGCCCACCCCGCGCAGGTCCTGGCGCAGCTGATCCCCGATCTCCTTGAACTGCGGGTTGTTCTGGAGCTGCTGGGTGAGCAGTTCCCCGAGCATCCGCGGGCTGAGGTGCATCCGCTTACCGGCCACCATGGTGCCGATGGCGAACGCGAGCTTCATCTTCTTCGTACGTCCGAGGACGTATCCGGCCCCTACGGCGAGGCCGAGCCCAAGTCGTTTCATGATGTCGTCCCGTTGTCTCCTGTCGCGGTACCCCTGGCCATGGCTGTCTCCAGCCTGTCCAGGAGCTCGTCCTCCATACGGTCGAACTCCGTCTCGTCGATCTCGCCGGCCTCCAGTCGCTCCTCCAGGACACCGAGTTCGGCACGGACCACCGTCGGGTCGTAGTACTGGCGCTCCGCCTCGTTCACCACCTGCCTCATCGCCCAGAGGCTGCCGCGCACGGGTGCGAACGGCAGCATCAGAACCTCTCCGATCAGTCCCATGTCAGTCCTGTCAGTCCTGTCAGTGGCGTCAGTGCTGTCAGCTGCCGGCCTCGGCGGGCGCGGCGGGGCCCGGCTCGACGAAGCTGTAGGGCGGCAGCGGGCCATGGACACGCAGTTCGAGATGCGGCTGCTCCTCGCGGACCTCGTCGACTGCGGCGACGAACGCCTCGGCCGACCCGCGGTCCACCAGGAACGACAGGTTGGCCAGCCACCCGGTGGACTCGGGGCCCACACTCACGGCGGCGGCGACCCGCTCCAGGGCGTGCTGGATCTCGGCGGCGTCCGCCGACTCACGGTTCTTCACCGCGGCGACCACCATCTCGCCGAGCCGCAGCCTGTCCTCGTAACTGCCGCCTCCCGCAGTGCGGTTGGCCTCGGTCATGGCCCGGACGTCCGGGTTCTCGGACATCACCCGGTGCAGTACGGCCTCTTCGTCGTGCATGGCCTTGACGTTGTACTCGACCTTGCCCGCCAACGCTTCGAGGCGTTCCTCGAAGTGGACGGTGCGGTCGGCCAGCACCCGGGCCACGGCCGCGTCGTCCGGCGAGACACTGCCGAACCGCATGGGCAGCACCGGGCCCGCCGCGCCGGTCTCGGCGAGTACGTTCTGGTGGGCTAGCAGGTCCCTGCGTTTGGGGCGCAGCCCTTCGGGCGCGTCGCTGACGACCGCCGCGAGGTCGCCCTCCCTGATGACGCGCACCTCCCGTGCCGGATCGCCCACGCCTCCCATGCCCTTGGGCAGCGCGGGGTGCGAGCCGGCCGTGATGCCGTAGACGTACGTGCTCACTCCTGCTCCTCCTTCCGGCGAGCGGCGGCGGTGGACTTGCGGGCGCGCGGCCTCGGGTCGGGCTCGGACCGGGACTCCTCGCGGGACTGCTTGAAGGCGTCCGAGATGGTCTCGGCGGCGCCGGACAACGCTCCCTTGGACTTGCCGCGCGCGCCGGACTCGGTGATCTCACCGACCAGGTCGGGCAGTCCGGGGCTGCGCTTCGGCCCGGATTCCAGGTCGAGCCGGTTGCACGCCTCGGCGAAGCGCAGATAGGTGTCGACGCTGGCGACGACGACACGGACGTCGATCTTGAGGATCTCGATGCCGACGAGGGAGACCCGGATGAAGGCGTCGATGACGAGCCCCCGGTCGAGTACGAGCTCCAGGACGTCGTAGAGGCCGCTCGAGCCACCTCCGCCGGCGGATTGCTGTGCCGGGACAACGGTCATACCGACCGTCCCTCCTTGTCTGTTGTCTTGTCTGTTGGCTTGTCTGTTGCCTTGTCTGTTGGCTTGTCTGTTGCCTTGTCTGTTGGCTTATGTGCGGGCGCGGGCATGCCGTGGCCCGGTCCGGAACGCCCTAGCGTCCGCCGGGCTTCCGGGGGTCGGCCCTGCCGCGTTCGTAACGGCGGACGCGCCGGTATCCGGTGAGCTCACCGCGCGGATCGAGGGTCACCTCGTAGCTCGCGAGCAGGCTCATCGTGTCGGGGACCCGGAGGAGTTCCAGTACCTCGACCTCCAGCGTCCAGCCGTCCTCGGTGCGTTCGAACGACGACACCGACTCGGCTGTCATGCCGGTGAGTTCCGCGAGCTGGGCGCGCGCCTGGCGCAGTACCTCCATGGGGCCCGGCTCGCCGTCGGCCGCCGCTTCGCGCCGCTTGCCCTTGCCCGGGTTCGACGAACCCTGTGTGCCGGTCCGTGCATCTGGTGTGTCGGATGTATCTGGCGTGTTGGATGTGTTGGCCATGAGCACCTCCAACTCCGGGTCGCCCACAGCCTGTTGGCCAAACCTGAGGGGGTAGGCATTCGGCCACGCAGAGTGATCGACTCAGGCGGCCGACCACCCACCCGGCGCCGGACCGGCCGGCCGCGCCGCTGTCCCTGCTCAGCCGCGCAGGGCGTCCAGCCGGCGTCTGGCGGGCCCGAGCGCGCGCCCGTTGCGCAGCAGCCCCGCCCAGGGATCGGTGCGGGCCTGGCCGGCCGCGTCGGCGATCGTCCAGCGGCGTGGGCCCAGCTCCGGTTCCTCCAGCTGGTCCCAGGTGACGGGCACAGCGACCGGGGCGCCCGGTCTGGCCCGGACGGTGTAGGGGGCGACCGTGGTCTGCGCGTAGGCGTTGCGCTGGATGTCCAGATAGAGCCGGTCGCCGCGGTCCTTCTTGCGGGCCCGGGTGGTGAGCCGGTCGGGGTGTGCCTCGGCGAGCGCGTCGGCGACGTCCTGGGCGAAGGTGTGCACCTCGTCGACGTCATGACGCCCGTTGAGCGGTACGACGACATGCAGTCCGCGCGAGCCGGTGGTCATCAGGGCGGACGGCAGGCGGAGCGCGTCGAGGAGTTCGCCGAGGAGCCGGGCGGTGTCGCGTACCGGCTCGAAGTCGTCGGTGGCCGGGTCGAGGTCGAAGACCATCCGGTCGGGACGGCCGACCGCACCGCCGGACGCACCGCCGGACGCACCGCCCGACGCGGCACCGGACGGGACCCGGGCCAGCCAGCGGTGCAGGGTCAGACAGGCCTGGTCGGCGAGGTAGACGAGGGTCGCGGTGTCCTCGCACACGGGGTGCAGGACCGTGCCGCCCTCCTTGGGCACCTCGACCCGTCCGATCCAGTCCGGGTAGTGGTCCGGCACGTTCTTCTGCATGAACCGGGACCCGTCGAGCCCGTCCGGGTACCGCTCCAGCATCAGGGGCCGCCCCCGCAGGTGCGGCAGCATGAACGGGGCGATCTCCCGGTAGTACGCGACGAGGTCGGCCTTCGTGTACTCCTTCGCCCCTCCCCCGCCGGGGAACAGCACCTTGTCCGGCCGGTGCACCTCCACGGTGCGCCGGCCCGCGCGTACGGTCCGCATGGTCACTTCCTCCCTGCCCCGCGTACGGTCCGCCTGCTCACTTCTTCCGTACGCCGTCGGCGGTCATCGCACAACCGCGTTCTCCACGAGCAGTTTCACCGAGGCCGCGATCGACTCGGCGTCGATGCCGGCGGCGTGCAACTGCTCGGCGGGAGTGGCCGAACCGGGCATGGAGCGCACGGCGAGGCGCACCAGGCGCGGTACGGGCCGGCCGTCGAGGAAAGCGTCGAGGACGGCGTCCCCGATACCACCCTCCGCGTGGTGGTCCTCGACGGTGAGCAGGCAGCCGGTCCGCTCGGCGGCCTCGCGCAGGGTCTGCCGGTCGACGGGCTTGACGGAGTACAGGTCGACGACCCGCACGGGGATGCCGTCGGCGGCGAGCGCGTCCGCGGCCTTGAGCGCCTCGTGCACGGTCACTCCGGCGGCGACGACGGTCAGCCGGTCCTCGGGGGAGCTCCGCAGGACCTTGCTGCCGCCGACGGGGAACTCCTCGTCGGGCCCGTACACGACGGGCGTGTCACCGCGCGAGGTCCGCAGATAGCGGATGCCTTCGAGGTCCGCCATCGCGGCGACGAGCCGCGCGGTCTGGTTGGCGTCGCAGGGGTAGAGCACGGTCGAGCCGAACACGGCCCGGAACATGGCCAGGTCCTCGACGCCCATCTGGGAGGGCCCGTCCTCGCCGATGGCGACGCCCGCGTGCGAGCCGACGAGGTTGACGCCCGCGCCGCTGACCGCCGCCATCCGGACGAAATCGTGGGCGCGGGTGAGGAACGCGGCGAAGGTCGACACGTACGGCACCCACCCGCGGGTGGCGAGTCCCACGGCGGCCGCGACGAGCTGCTGCTCGGCGATGTAGCACTCGAAGAACCGGTCGGGGTGTTCCTTGGCGAACAACTCGGCGCGGGTCGAGTCACCGACCTCGCCGTCCAGGGCGACGACGTCGGGGCGGGCGGTGCCGAGCGCGGCGAGCGCCGTGCCGAACGCGTCACGGGTGGCGACCTCCTCGCCGGTCTCCCAGCGCGGCAGCTCCAGGTGTCCGGCGCTCACGTCGTGCGGCGGGCGGGCGGCGGGCGGCCGCTGGACCTCGACGCGCAGGTCACGCACCCCGCCCAGTTCCTGGACGGCCGCGTCGGCGTCGGGCAGTGGTTTGCCGTGCAGGCCCTCGCGGTCCTCCACGGCCGCGACGCCCTTGCCCTTGAGGGTGCGGGCCAGGATCGCGGTCGGCTGTCCGGCCGTGGACACGGCCTCGCCGTACGCCCGCTCGACGGCTGCGGTGTCATGGCCGTCGACCTCGACGGTGTGCCAGCCGAAGGCCTGGAAGCGGCGGGCGTAGGCGTCGAGGTCGTGGCCGTGCCGGGTCGGGCCGCGCTGGCCGAGCCGGTTGACGTCCACGATCACGGTGAGGTTGTCGAGCTGCTCGTACCCGGCGTGCTCGGCGGCCTCCCAGACGCTGCCCTCGGCCAGCTCGCTGTCGCCGCACAGCACCCATACGCGGTAGCCGGTCCGCTCCAGCCGCCGGCCCGACAGGGCGATGCCCACGCCGACGGGCAGGCCCTGGCCCAGCGAACCGGTGGCGGTCTCCACCCACGGCAGGCGGCGCGGCGTCGGGTGCCCTTCGAGCCGGCTGCCCAGGGTGCGGAAGGTCAGCAGTTCGCTGTCGTCGATGGCTCCGGCGGCCTTGTACGCGGCGTACAGCAGCGGCGAGGCGTGCCCCTTGGAGAGGACGAGGCGGTCGTTGCCCGGGTGGGCGGGCCGCTCGAAGTCGTAGCGGAGCTGCCGGGCGAGCAGGACCGCGAAGAGGTCGGCGGCGGACATCGAGGAGGTGGGGTGTCCTGAGCCCGCCGCGTCGGCCGCGCGCACGCTGTCGACACGCAGCTGCTGCCCCAGTTCGTCGAGATCGGGGGTGCTCATGGTGTTCCTTCCACGGACGCTGCCACGGATGTACGGGTACGGATCGCACAGGTACGGATGCACGAGTCGGGGATCGGGGCTTCCCACGTCCCCCTGTCCGGAGCGCCCAAACGTCGGGGCCCCCGGACGGCCTACGCGGCCTGGCGCGGACGCGCCTCGGCGTCCCCGGCGGCGGACCCGGCCGGCAAAGGATCCGTGCGAAACGATCTCCTTCCCGGCCGGCCGCAACTAGGCTCGTCCGTATGGACATTCTGGGAGCCACGCTGCGCATCTGCGTCGACGACCTGGAGACTGCGGTCCCCTTCTACGAGAGACTGGCGGGCGGACCGGCGCTCCGCTTCGAGCGCGGCGGGGTCTCCGTCGCCGCCGTCGGCTGCTTCCTGTTGATGAGCGGCCCGGAGTCGGAACTGGAAGTGCTCCGCAAGGTCTCCGCGACCATCGCCGTGCAGGACGTCGAGGAGGCCAACCGGGTGCTCACCGACTCGGGCGCCCACGTCCTGGCGGGCCCGCTGGCGACTCCCGCCGGCCGCAACCTGATCGCGATGCACCCGGACGGCTACGTGTACGAGTACGTGGACCGGCACGTGTCCCAGTAGCCGGTACGGAGCCGGCGGGGCGGGTGGGACGGGCGGCGCGGGCGCGGGCCGGGGTCAGGCGGCGCCCTCGGCGCCGGGCGGCCGCATCCGGAAGTCGTAGCGCGCGGGCAGGGGTTCGTCACTGATCCGGGACCACAGCGTCCCGATCACCTCGGCTCCCTCGCGCAGGTCGGCCACCTCGAAGCCGGCGTCGAAGACGGCCCGTGCCGCGTCCTTGTCACCCTCGGCGAGCAGCAGCCCCGCCTCGATCAGCCGGAACCTGCCGCGTGCCCGGGTGGCCGGGTGCAGCCGCTCCCACACGGACCGCGCGTCCGCGGCGCGCCCGGCCGTGAGCAGCGCGCCGATCGCCTCGCGGCCCAGTGCGGCGGTGGCCGCCGTCCAGGTCTCGCCGTCGTCGCGCCGCTCCTGGCACAGGTCGTCGAAGGCGTCCGCGTACCGGTCGGCGGCCCGCTCCCGGTTGCCCGCCTCCCGATCGGCGACGGCCAGGCAGCGCAGCAACGGCCAGCGCGACGGGGCGAGTTCGAGGCCCCGCTCCCAGCTGCGCACCGCCTGGGCGCGGTCGTCCGCGTGCCACTGGGCGACCCCGAGGTGGTACTCGGTGAGCGGCTGGGCGGGTGCCGTCTCCAGCATGTCCCGCCAGTGCCGGGCGACGAGTGTCTCGCCGGGCGGCCCGACCCGGCGCGGCTCGGGGAAGCGGCCGGACCTGAGCAGCTCCGCCCAGGGCCGCTGGGCGTCCGTGAGGGTGCTCTCGTCGAAGGGCGTGCCGGGCAACTTGTGGTCGGCCCGCAGCACTTCGAGCGCTCCCCAGCCCGAGCCGACCGCGAGCACCTCGCCGGGTCCGGTGTCGGCGGCCGTCAGCCACTGCTCGTACGCCGTCTCGAACTCCGCCCGCGGCAGGGCCCGTTCGAGTCGGTCCTCGACCTCCGAGCGGGCTCCGGCCCAGTCGTCGCCGTGGACGCGTCCGGCGTCGGCGTCCAGCGGCCCGTACGCCTCCAGCCAGGTCACCTCGCTCTCCGCGTCGAGGCGCAGATGCTCCAGCTGGGTGCGGGCGAGGCCCGCCTGGATCTCGCAGTAGCCGTCGGTGCCGGGCTCGGTGAGCCACTCCTGCCAGCGGCGTCCGCCGGTGCCGGAACCCCACAGGAAGAGCTTGCGCCCGCGCAGCGTGTCGGTGGACGTCTGGACCAAGCCCTGCCCGGCGTCGTCCAGCGCGGCGATCCAGCGCCGCTGTCCGTCGGGGACCTCGTAGAAGTAGTCGGCCGGGTACGCGCCGCGCGGCGGATACGTGGCGTCGACGCCCTCGTGCACCGGGACGGGCACCCGGCGCAGCCTGCGCTCGTACCCGAAGTGCCAGGCCTCCTCGGCGGGTGCGAGCACCCTGCGGTCCTCGGGCACCGCGGTGTTGGACCACCAGTACAGCGGCGCGGCCCTGTCGTGCGGATTGCGGACCCGGACGCCGACGTAGAGGAAGTCGGAGCCCTCCGGCAGCCACAGGTCGACCTGGAAGGGCAGGTCGCGCAGCCGTTCCCACTCCCACAGGCGCAGCAGCCGCGTGCCGTCGGGGGCGGTGACGCGGGCGGCGTGCAGGGGCGCGCAGGCGAGCGCCGAGTGTCCGGTGGCGCCGATGTTCCACTCGATGCCGCCGGCGAACCAGGCGCCGTTGAGCGCGAAGTCGGCGGGCTGCAACACCGGGTTGCGGTAGAGGAGTTCGCGGTCGGACGGCTTGTGGAAGAGGGAGACGACCCGGCCGCCGAAGCCGGGCAGCACGGTCGCGCGCAGCCGGTCGTTCTCCAGGACGATCGTGTCGATCTCGCGGGGTGCGCGCAGTCTTCCGTACCCGTCCCGGACGCGCTCGGGCAGGAGGCCGCGCAGCGGCTCGTACCCGATCTGGCGGGCCATGTCGCGGGGCAGGCCCTCGCGGTCCCGCTCGTCCACGTGGTGCGTCTCGTCGAGCGGACGCAGCGGGGGCAGCGGGTTGACGGGGCCCAGTTCCGCGACCGGAAGCGTCAGTACGTCACGTCGGATGGTCGTCACGTCGACCATGGAACAGGGCGGACGGCCGACCGGCCAGGGGCTCCGGTGGTCAGGATTGCGCAAAGCCGGCGGTCAGGACCCCGCGAAGGCCGCGACGACGACGTCGGCCAGCAGGGCGCCCGCGGTTCCCCCGGGGTCCAGGTCCGGGTCGTAGATGGTGACGTTGAAGCCGGCGCAGTGCGGCGAGCGCACCAACGGCCGCAGCAGCGCGACCAGTTCGTCGGGCAGCAGTCCGTCGGAGTCGGGGCTGTCGACGGCGGGCATCACGGACGGGTCGAGCACGTCGGCGTCGAGGTGCACCCAGAAGCCGTCCAGGTCCGGCACCTCGAAGGCCTGGGCGGTGGCCCGCGCGACGGCGTCGGCGCCCCGCTCCCGGAGGTCGCCGACGGTCACCGTGGGGATCTTCAGTGCGGCCAGCTCGGCCCGGTCGTCCTCGAACGCGTCCCGGATGCCGAAGAACCGTACGTCCTCGTCACGCAGATAGGGCTTGAGCCCCTCCAGGTCCGTCAGGTCGTCCTGGCCGCGCCCGGTGGCCAGGGCGACCTCCTCACCGCCGGCCGCGCCGATCCGGTCGGAGTTGCCCGGGTGGCGGAAGTCGTGCGAGGCGTCGACCGCCGCGAGGCCGTAGCGTCCGACGCGGCGCAGCGCGAGGGAGGCGCCGAGCTGGATGGAGCAGTCGCCGCCAAGGACGACGGGCAGGTCCCCGGCCCGTACATGGGTCTCGATGCGATCGGCGAGCGTGCGGGTGTACGCGGCGAGCGCGGCGGCGTTGAAGACGCCGTCGCCCTCCTGCCAGTCGCCCCGGTCGTAGCGCGGCGGCACGACGACGCCGCCCTCCAGGGCGTTCAGCCGCCGCACGAGGCGCTGCTCGCGCAGGGCGCCGGCCAGTTTGTAGCAGCCGGGCACCGTGCCGGGGGCGGGCGGCCGCAGGCCCAGGTTCGAGGGGGCGTCGAGGACGACGAGATTCCGCGGGGCCCGCGGGGCACTGGTGGTACTCATGTTCGAATCATATCGGCGGTGACGGCCCAGCGCTCATGGTCCCGCCAGGCCCCGTCGATGTGGAGGAAGTCCGGCGAGAAGCCCTCCAGGCGGAATCCGCAGCGGCGGGCGAGCGCGATCGAGGCGGTGTTGTCCGGCTGGACGTTAATCTCCAGCCGGTGCAGGCCGAGCGGGCCGAACGCGTACCGCACGACCAGGTCAAGACCCTCGCCCATCAGCCCGCGGCCGGCCGCGTGCGCGAAGGCCCCGTACCCGAGCGCGCCGCACAGGAAGCCGGCCTCGACGATGTTGTTGATGTTGATGAACCCGGCGATCGCGCCGCCGTCCTTCTCGCAGACGAGGAACCCGGCCTTCGTCGGATCCTCGATCAGCCGCCGCGCGTACGAGGAGTAGGCGGCGGCGGTGCCGGGCGGGAAGAGCCACGGCTGGTGCAGGGCCTTGCTCTCCCGGACCCGGGCGGTGAACTCGGCGCCGTCGTCGAGGGTGAAGTGGCGTACGCCCACGCGGGGGCCTTCGGCGAGGTATGCGGTGCTACCGGACATCCCGCCACGGTACGCCGACGCTCCGCTGGGGCGTACCGGGGCCCGGCCGGCGCTGGGACCGGTCGCTCCTGCGCGGCGAGGCCGCCGCACGACTCACCCTCGCCCCGCCGAGCACCGGCGTCCCGCCCGCGAGCGGAGCGGAGCCAGCCGCCGACGTGGGCTCGGCACACCACGGCGGAACCGCACCCGCCACGAACCCCCACCACGGCCCCGCCCAGGGCTGCCCGAACCCGGCCGGCCATGGACCCGTCACTCCCGCACAGCCAGGCCGCACGACTCGCCCTCGCCCCGCCCGGCACCGGCGTCCCGCCCGCGGACCGAAGCGGAACCAGCCGCCGACCGGGGCTCGGCGCGCCCCGGTGGAGCCGCGTATGGCAGCGGCCCGCGCCCCTGAACCGCCTCCTACAGCAGGGCTGGATTCTCCAGTGTCAGCGTGCCCTCGGTCGCGTTCAGGTCCGCCCGGGTGCCGAACGGGATCGTCAGGGCTCCCTCGCCGTGGCCGAAGCCGAACTCCTCGGCGACGGGCACCCCCAGCCCGCCCAGCCGGTCGAGGAGCAGGTCCCGTACCCGGTCGTACGGGCCGCAGCGCTCCCAGGAGCCGAGCAGGATCCCGGCGACACCGTCGAACCAGCCCGCGCGCAGCAGCTGGGTGAGGTGGCGGTCCAGGCGGTACGGCTCCTCGCCGACGTCCTCCAGACAGAGCAGGCCGCCGCTCGCCCGGGGCCGGGCGTGCGGGGTGCCCAGTTCGGCGGCGAGCAGGCTCAGACAGCCGCCGAGGAGGACGCCGGTGGCCCGCCCCGGGACCAGCGCCCGCCCGGCCGAGGTGACGGTCCGCACCGACTCCGGTGCGAACAGGGTCGCCCGCAGGTGTTCCTGGGCGCGGGCGTTCTTGACGAAGTCGATGCCCGCGGCCATCGGCCCGTGCAGTGTCACGAACCCCAGCCGCGCCGCGAACGCCTCGTGGAGCGCCGTGATGTCGCTGAAGCCGACGAACACCTTGGGTCCCGCGGCCCGCAGTGCGTCCCAGTCGAGCAGGTCGGCCATGCGCTGGGCCCCGTAGCCGCCGCGGGCGCACAGCACCGCGGCCACGGACGGATCGCACCAGGCGGCCTGGAGGTCTGCCGCCCGGTCGGCGTCCGCGCCCGCCAGGTAGGCGAACGTCCCGTGCCGGTCCAGGACATGGGATGCCACCACCGGGTCCAGGTCCCAGCCGCGCAGGATGTCCAGGCCCGCCTGGAGCCGCTCCTCGGGCACCGGTCCGCTGGGGGCGACGACGGCGACCCGGTCTCCCGCGACCAGCCGCCGGGCTCTGACGGACTCCTTCACTTGACCAGCTCCAGGACCGGGACGCCGGGCGGGTTCAGGCCGAACACCTGCGCGTACAGGGAGAGTTCGGCCTCCAGGACCCGCACCGTCGTGTCGGCGCGGCGGAAGCCGTGGCCCTCGCCCTCGAAGGCGATGTAGGCGTGCGGCACGGGCCGCGCCCGCTCCTCCAGCCTGGCCAGGAACCGCTCGCACTGGACCGGCGGGCAGATCACGTCGTCGAGGCCCTGGAGGAGCAGGAAGGGCACGGTGACCTGGTCGGCGTGCTGGGTGGGCGAGCGCTGCGCGTACCGCCCGGGGACCTCGGCGAGCGGTCCGACCAGGCTCTCCAGGTACTGGGACTCGAAGTCGTGGGTGTCGCCCGCACTCCAGCCCACCAGGTCGAGGACGGGATAGAGGATCGTCCCGCACGCGTACACGTCGGTGTTCACCAGCGAGGCGGCCGTGGTCCAGCCACCCGCGCTGCCGCCCCGGACGGCCAGCCGGGCGCGGTCGGCGGTGCCCTCGTCGGCCAGCGCGACGGCGACGGCCGCGCAGTCCTCGACGTCGACGACACCCCACTGCTCGCGCAGCCGGTCGCGGTACGCGCGGCCGTACCCGGTGGAGCCGCCGTAGTTGACCTCGGCGACCCCGATGCCGCGCGAGGTGAAGTACGCGATCTGCAGGTCGAGGACGAGCGGGGCCCGGTCGGTGGGCCCGCCGTGCGCCCACACGACGTACGGCGGGAGCGTGTCGCCGGGGGCCACCTGGCCGGGGTGGTGCGGCGGGTAGATGTGCGCGTGGATCTCCCGCCCGGCGGGCCCGGCGAACGTACGGATCTGCGGTTCCGGGTAGTAGGCGGGGTCCACCGGGTCGTGGTGCGCGGCGCCCACGACCCGGGCGTGTCCGGTGCGGGTGTCCAGTTCCACGACCTCGTACGCGCTGCGCGGGCTGGCGGCCACGGTGACGACGCGGGTGCCGTCGGCGGCGAGCGTGGCCCCGTACTCGGTCCAGGGCCCGGCCGCGTCGACGACCTCCCCGGTCTCCGGGTCGAGGACGCCGAGCGCGGTGGCGCCCCGCCCGTGCACGACGGCGATCAGTCCGCTGTCCAGCGGCGCGAACCAGCGACGGCCGATCGTCCACAGCGGCCCGCCGAACTCCTCCTCGCGCGTACAGAGCGCCACGGAGGAGACGTCCGCGGAGGCGTCGGCGGAGGGAGCGCCGGCCGGGGCCCCGTCCCCCGACGGCCCGTCCACCGAGGTGCGGTAGAGGTTCCACCAGCCGGTGCGGTCGCTGGTGTGGAGCAGCGAGCCGTCGCGGTCCCAGTCGACCTGGGCGATCGACTCGTCGGGGCCGCCCGCGATCCGCCGGGGCTCCCCCAGCGTCCCGTCGGGGGTCACCTCGGCGAGGAGCAGCTCGGTCCCGTCCCACGGCATGCGCGGGTGGTCCCAGGCCAGCCAGGCGGCGCGCCGCCCGTCGGGCGAGACCCGCGCTCCGGTGACGAACCGGTGCCGGGCGTCGCCGAGTTCGCGTACGGCGTCCCGGTCCCGCGCGGCCGAGCCGTCCAGCGGGACGGCCGCCAGGAGCCTGCGCACGTCGCTGGGCCCGTCCCCGGTGAACTCCTCCAGGACGCACCACACCTCGCCGAGTTCCGGGCGCATCTGCGGGTCCACCCAGCGCAGTCCGCCGCCCACGGCGGACTCGGGGGTCAGGGGACGCGGCCCGCTCCCGGGATCGGCGGGCTCGTACGCGTACAGCCGCTGGTCGGCGAAGTCGACGAACACGACCAGCGGGCCGTCCTCGCGGACCGCGCCGGCCCAGGGGTGTCCGCCGTACTCCATGACACGGCTGCGGACGTTCCAGGGGGCGGGCAGCACCGACTCCTCGGTGCCGTCCGCGCGGCGGCGCACCAGGGTGCGGCGGCCGCCCTCGGCGGGCCGGGGTTCGGTCCACCAGGCCTCGTCGCCGACGAACCCCACGTGGTCGGGGTGTCCGTCGTGCGCGGCGGCCAGCGCCGCGTCGACCGGCGAGGGCCAGGAGCCGTAGGCCAGTGTCCGCACGGTGTCCCCCGTCACTGCGTCTCCATGTCGTTCTGTCCCCATGTCGCTCTCTCCCCGATTTCCCTAGGCCGTGCGCAGGAAGCGGTCGAGTACCCGGACGCCGAAGTGGAGCGCCTCGACGGGCACCCGTTCGTCGACGCCGTGGAACAGTGCCTGGTAGTCGAAGCCCGGCGGGAGCTTCAGCGGTGCGAACCCGTAGCCGGTGATGCCCAGGCGGGAGAACTGCTTGGCGTCCGTGCCGCCCGACATGCAGTAGGGCACGACGTTCCCCTCGGGCGCGAACTGTTCGACGGCGGCCCGCATCCGGGCGTACGTCGTCGTGTCGAGCGGCGACTGGAGCGCGACCTCGTGGTGGGCGAACTCCCACTCCACGTCAGGCCCGGTGAGCTCGTCGAGGGTGGCGCGGAACTCGTCCTCGTGCCCGGCCAGGAAGCGTCCGTCGACCTGGGCGACGGCCTCCCCCGGAATCACGTTGACCTTGTAACCGGCGTCCAGCATGGTCGGGTTGGCGCTGTTGCGGACCGTGGACTCGACGAGCGAGGCGGCCGGTCCGAGCTTCGCCAACAGGGCGTCCACGCCGTCGGGGTGGTCCAGATCGGGCTCGACGCCGTACAGCGCGGCGAGTTCGGTGAGCGCCGCGCGGACCGTCGGGGTGAGCCGTACGGGCCACTGGTGGGCGCCTATCCGCGCGACGGCGGCGGCGAGCCGGGTCACCGCGTTGGACCGGTTCACCTTGGAGCCGTGGCCCGCCCGGCCGCGGGCGGTGAGCTTCAGCCAGCCGGTGCCGCGCTCGCCGGCCGCCAGCGGGTACAGCTCGCGCCCCGCGCCGTCGTGGAAGGTGAAGGCCCCGGACTCGCTGATGCCCTCGGTGCACCCCGCGAAGAGCCCGGCGTGCCGGTCCGCGAGGAAGCCCGAACCGTCCTCGGCGCTCGCCTCCTCGTCGGCGGTGAACGCGATCACCAGGTCCCGCCGGGGGCGTACTCCGGCGCGCGCCCACTGCCGGACGACCGCGAGGATCATCGCGTCCATGTTCTTCATGTCGACCGCGCCGCGCCCCCAGACCACCCCGTCGCGGACCTCGCCGGAGAACGGATGGACGCTCCAGTCCTCCGCCCGTGCGGGTACGACGTCCAGGTGGCCGTGGACGAGCAGTGCGTCGGCGGACGGGTCGGTGCCCTCAAGGCGCGCGACGACGTTCGTACGCCCCTTGGTGCGCTCCAGGAGGGTCGGCTCCAGGCCGGCCTCGGCGAGCCGCGCGGCGGCGTACTCGGCGGCCGGCCGCTCCTGGCAGTCGCCGCCGCCGCGGTTGGTGGTGTCGATCCGGATGAGTTCGGAGGTGAACCGGACGACCTCGTCCAGCGCCTGCTCGTCGACGGTCCGTGCGTCGACGGCTCGCTCTTCCGTCACGTTGTTGCCTGCCGTGCTCTTGTCAGCCATAGGTCTCCTCCACGGCGGCCGAGACGATCGTGGTGACGGCCTTGAAGGTCCGGATGCCCTCGTACATGGTGGCGCTGGTGTACGCCACCTTCCGCTCCCCGGTCCGCTCGACGCCCGGGACCACGGTGGCCGCCATCGAGAGGTGCTCGGCGTCGAACTCCAGGGCCACGGTGAAGGGGCCCGCCCGGTCGGGTTCGTGGCGCACCGCGAGGCGGGCCGCCTCCTTGGCCGCGGCGCGGATGTCCGCCGCGGTACGGGCCGGGGTGCGGCACACGGCCGCGTACCGCGAGACATGGTCCTTGACCGCGACCTTCAGCGCCTCGGGCGCGTAGCCGAGCGCGTCCTCGCAGGCCACGTCGTCACCGGTGACCAGGACGACGGGGACGCCGTACTCGGCGACGACGCGCGCGTTGAGCAGTCCCTCGCTGGCGCGCTCGCCGTCGACCCACACGCCGGTGATCGAGTTGGCGAGGTAGGTGTGGGCGAGGACGCCCTCCATGCCCGCTCCCGCGTGATAGCCGACGAAGGCGATGCCGTCGACGTCCCCGTGCTGCACGCCCTCCACCATGGACAGCGACTTGTGCCGTCCGGTGAGCATCTGCACCCGTTCGTCCAGTCGCTCCAGGAGCAGATTGCGCATGGTCCAGTGGGCCTCGTTGACGAGGACCTCGTCGGCGCCGCCGTCGAAGAACCCGAGGGCCGCGGCGTTCACGTCCGAGGTGAACATCGACCGGCACCGTTCCCACTGCGGTGTGCCCGGCAGCACGTCGGCCGGCCAGGTCACGCCCGTGGCGCCCTCCATGTCGGCACTGATGAGGATCTTTACCATGCTCCAGTTGTATCGCAGTCCCGACGCACCCCACAGAGCCGCCCGGCCGAAGGAGACATTTCGGGGGTGGAGCCCCTGAGCCGGGCGGGTCAGCCGGACCGTGCGGCGCCGCCCGCGCCCGCGTCCTGGGCCGCCCACAGTCCCCGTACGTGTCCGAGGTGCCGCGTCATCACGGCGCGTACCGCCTCCTCGTCGCGGACGACGAGCGCGTCGAGGATCTCCAGGTGCTCCTCGGCGGACGCCTGCAGGCGGCCCGCCTCGACCAGGGCGTGCAGCCCGTAGAGCCGGGAGCGCCTGCGGAGGCCGCCGACGACCTCGACCAGGTGCTCGTTGCCCGCGAGGGCGAGCAGGCCGAGGTGGAAGCGGATGTCCGCGTCGACGTAGGCGATGAGGTCACCGGCCGCCGCGGCCGAGACGATCTCCTGGGCCACGGGGCGCAGCGCCTCCAGCGCGGCGGGGTCGGCGGCGCCGGCGAGGCCCACGGTGGTGGGGATCTCGATGAGCGAGCGGATGTGGGTGTACTCGTCGAGCTGTCTCTCGGAGACCGCGGTGACCCGGAAGCCCTTGTTGGGCACGGTGTCGACCAGGCCCTCCTTGGCGAGGTCGAGCATGGCCTCGCGGACCGGGGTGGCGGAGACGCCGAAGCGGGCGGCGAGGGCCGGCGCGGAGTGGATCTCGCCGGGGCGCAGCTCCCCCGCGATGAGGGCGGCCCGCAGAGCGTCGGCGACGCTCTCGCGGTAGCTGGGCTTCTTGCCGCCCAGCGTGGGCAGGACGGGGGCGCCGGTGCGCTGGGCGGCCATCGGTCGGTCTCCTCGGAACGGGCGGTGTGGGTGACATGGGCGGAGTGGGTGACGTGGTGACGTAGTCGGTGCGGGCGGTACAGGTGCGCGCGGTACAGATGGTGTGCGGGCGGCTTCAGAGCCCTCGGACGTCCTCCGGGGCCTTCGGACGTCTAGAGCACGAAGCCCGCCGGGAACGGGTCGGTCGGGTCCAGCAGGTACTGCGCGGTGCCGGTCACCCACGCGCGCCCGGTGAAGCTGGGCAGCACGGCCGGGACCCCGGCGACCTCGGTGGTCCCGTGGAGGCGGCCGGTGAAGCGGGTGCCGATGAAGGACTCGTTCAGGAACTCGGTGTGCAGGGGCAGTTCGCCGCGTGCGTGCAGCTGCGCCATCCGCGCGCTGGTGCCCGTGCCGCAGGGCGAGCGGTCGAACCAGCCCGGGTGGATGGCCATCGCGTGCCGCGAGTGCCGGGCCGTCGAGCCGGGCGCGACCAGATGCACATGATGGCAGCCGCTGATGGAGGGGTCCTCCGGATGGACGGGCTCCCCCTCGGCGTTGACGGCGTCCATCAGCGACAGGCCGGCGGCGAGGATGTCGTCCTTGCGGGCCCGCTCGAAGGGCAGCCCGAACTGGTCGAGCGACAGGATCGCGTAGAAGTTCCCGCCGTACGCGAGGTCGTAGGTCACCGTCCGCCCGTCGGCGAGCTGGATCTTGCGGTCGAGGGCGACGGAGAAGGACGGCACGTTCCTCAGTGTGACCGGCCCGGCGGCCCCGTCCCGCACCTCCACCTCGGCGACGACGAGCCCGGCCGGGGTGTCGAGCCGGATGGTCGTCACCGGTTCGACGACCTCGACCATGCCGGTCTCCACGAGGACGGTCGCGACCCCGATGGTCCCGTGCCCGCACATCGGCAGGTAGCCGGACACCTCGATGTAGATGACGCCGTAGTCGCAGTCGGGCCGGGTGGACGGCTGGAGGATCGCGCCGCTCATCGCCGCGTGGCCACGCGGCTCGTTCATCAGCAACTGCTTGATGTCGTCCCGGTGTTCACGGAAGTACAGGCGCCGTTCGTTCATGGTCGCGCCGGGGACCGTGCCGATACCCCCGGTGATCACACGGGTGGGCATGCCCTCGGTGTGCGAGTCGACGGCGTGCAGGACGAGTCTGCTGCGCATGTTCCTGTGTCCCCTCTCTCCCTCAGCTCTTCGCCGGCTCTTCGCCGCTCTTCGCCGGACCCGCTCTTCGTCAGACGAGTCCGGCGGCCACGGCCTTCTCCGTCGCGGCCCGGACCACGGCCTCCTGGTCGGGCCGCAGCGCCGTGCGGGGCGGCCGCACCGGGCCGCCGTGCCGGCCGACGATGTCCATCGACAGCTTGATGGCCTGGACGAACTCGACCTGGGAGTCCCAGCGCAGCAGCGGGTGCAGTTGCCGGTACAGGGGCAGCGCGGTGTCGAGGTCGCCCCGGACGGCGGCCCGGTACAGCTCCACGGACGCGGCGGGCAGCGCGTTCGGGTAGCCGGCCACCCAGCCCTTGGCGCCCGCGACGGCCAGTTCCAGCAGGACGTCGTCGGCGCCGACCAACATGTCGAGTTCCGGGGCGAGTTCGGCGATGCGATAGGCGCGGCGCACATCACCGGAGAACTCCTTGACGCCCTGGATGTACCCCTCGCCGTGCAGCTCGGCCAGCAGTTCCGGCACCAGGTCGACCTTGGTGTCGATGGGGTTGTTGTACGCCACGACCGGCAGGCCGACCTCGGCGACGGCCGCGTAGTGCGCGAGGACCGAGCGCTCGTCGGCGCGGTAGGCGTTCGGGGGCAGCAGCATGACGGCGCCGCAGCCGGCGTCGCGTGCCTGCTCGGCCCAGCGGCGGGCCTCGGCGGAGCCGTAGGCGGCGACACCGGGCATGACGCGGGCCCCGCCGATCGCCGCCACGGCCGTCTCCACGACCTCGGCGCGCTCCTCGGGGGTCAGTACCTGGTACTCGCCGAGCGAGCCGTTCGGTACGACGCCGTCGCAGCCGTTCGCGACGAGCCACGCGCAGTGGTCGGCGTAGGCGCCGTGGTCGACGGAGAGGTCGGCCTTGAGCGGGAGCGCGGTGGCGACGAGGACGCCGCGCCAGGGGCGGTTCTCGGTCATGAGGGTCCCATCCGATCGGTGGAGAGGGTGAGCGAGCGGGGTCAGGGGGCTTCGCCGGGTTCGCGGGCCAGTACGCCGAGGGGTACGGGCCGGGCGAACGGCCGTCGTGAGGGGGTCGGCGGGCAGCCGGCGAGCCCGGCCACCGCCGGGCCGCACATCCGGCCCTGGCACCAGCCCATCCCGGCGCGGGTCAGCAGTTTCACGGTGCGTACGTCCCCGGCGCCGAGTTCGTCGACGGCCTCCCGGACGGCCGAGGCGGGCACGTCCTCGCAGCGGCACACGAGGGTGTCGTCGCCGACCCGCTCGGTCCAGGAGGCGGGCGGCGTACAGACGGTGTCGACGGCGGCGAAGAACTCCCGCAGCCCGGAGCGCGCTTCGGCCTCCCGCGCGTAGGAACCCGGCTCGGGTGCCGAGGAACCCGACTCCGGTTCGGGGGAGTCGAGCCGCGCCGCGACGGACAGGCCCGCGATCCGGCCCTCGGCCAGGGAGAGTGCCGCGCCGCCGATCCCGGTGGTCTCACCGGCCGCCCAGACGCCGGGTACGTCGGTGCGCTGCTCGTCGTCCACGGCGACGTCCACCCCGTCGAGGCGGCAGCCGAGCGTCTCGGCGAGGTCGGTGTGCGGGAGCATGCCGTGTCCGACGGCGAGGCTGTCGCACGGTACGCGCCACTCGCTGCCCTCCCTGACACGTCCGTCGCGGTCCAGCGCGGCCACGGTCACCGCTTCGAGCCGGTCGGTGCCGTGCGCCGCGACGACGGTGTGGCGGAGCCTGACCCTGACCCGGTGCCGGGCCAGCGCGGCGGCGTACCGGGCGCCTTCGGCGAGCTTGTCCGGGTGTGCGGCGAGCACCCTGGCGTGCCGTACCAGCGCCTTGGGGTCGGCGGACTCCACCAGGGCGGCCACCTTCGCGCCGGCGGCGGCCAGTCCGACGGCCACGGGCATCAGCAGCGGTCCGGTCCCGGCGACCACGGCGGTACGGCCCGGCAGGACCAGTCCGCTCTTGAGCATGGCCTGCGCGCCGCCCGCGGTGACGACTCCGGGGAGGGTCCAGCCGGGGAACGGCAGCACCTTCTCGTACCCGCCGGTCGCCAGGAGCAGGGCGTCGGCACGTATCGCGACGCCTTCCTCCTGCTCGGGCCCGAGCAGGGCGTGCGCGGTGAAGGTCCCGGACTCCCCTTCCACACACCACACATGATGATCCGTCAGATGGATGATCCGCCCCGCAGCGATGTGCGCCGCCAGCGCGTCGCGCAACCGCTCCCAGGTACGCCACTGGTGGTGCAGGGCGCGGGGCCTGCGGGCGCCGAGCCCGGCGGCGGGCTGCCGGTAGAACTGCCCGCCGGCGTCCGGGGCGGCGTCCACGAGGGTCACCGGTACGCCCCGCGCGGCCGCGGTGAGGGCCGCGGCGAGCCCGGCGGGTCCGGCGCCGATCACCAGGAGGCGCGGCCTGTCAGTCCCGGAGCGCTCAGTCATGGTGCCCGGTCCCCTCCTGCGTACGGATCACGTCGCCTGGCTCGGCCCGCACCAGACAAGCCCGTTGGTTGGGGCGTCCGTTGACGGTCAGCAGGCAGTC
Source organism: Streptomyces sp. CWNU-52B (assembly GCF_047444975.1). Classification (NCBI taxonomy): domain Bacteria; kingdom Bacillati; phylum Actinomycetota; class Actinomycetes; order Kitasatosporales; family Streptomycetaceae; genus Streptomyces; species Streptomyces sp. CWNU-52B. The sequence continues at coordinate 204,052 of NZ_JBLFJV010000021.1, forward strand.
GAAGCACACCCCGATGCCGCAGAACACCCCGCGCCGCGCACCGCTCCCCCGGGTGGTCCGCCAGGACATGACCCCCGCGGACCACAGGGCGGCCGCGATCGTCTGGCCGGGCAGGACGGCCATCTCACGGTCGTCGAACGTGACCGTGAAGGGCGGCTGCGGCCGGGCCCGGACCAGGCTGATGGGCGTACGCGACATCACGGCCTCTCCTCGGAAGACGAATCGGACGGCACATCTGACGACGGACCGGACGAGGGGCCGGACCGCGGACCGGACGGCGGATCGGGAAACCGGTCGGGGCGGAACGGCGCGAGGTCCAGGTCGGGTGTCCGGCCCGCCAGCACCTGGGCGATCAAGTGGCCCGTCCCCGTGGCCAGTCCGATCCCGGCGCCCTCGTGCCCGCACGCGTGGAACAGGCCGGGCACCCGCGGGTCGGGCCCGACGGCGGGAAGGTGGTCGGGCAGGTACGGGCGGAAGCCGAGGTAGGAGCGCAGGGCCCGCACCTGGGCCAGGAAGGGGAACAACCGGGTCGCGCCCGCCGCCAGTTCGCGGGTGACGGGCAGGGAGAAGGACCGGTCGAAGCCGACCCGCTCCCGGCTGGCCCCGATCAGTACCGGTCCCGCCGCCGTGCCCTCGACGACCGGGGAGGTCTGCAGGGCCGCCGAGTCGCTGGCCACGTCGGCCACATAGTCCGCCGCGTACACCTTGTGGCGCACCCGGCGCGGCAGGGGCTCGGTGACCAGGACGAAGCCGCGCCGGGGCAGCACCGGCAGGAACACCCCGGCCAGCGCGGCCAGTTCACCGCCCCAGGGGCCGGCCGCGTTGACGACGGCGGGGGCGTGGATGTCGCCGTGCGAGGTACGGACACCGCGCACCGCACCGGACGCCGTGCGCAGCACGTCCGTGACCGTCCAGCCGGTGCGCAGCGAAGCACCCGCCGAGCGGGCGAGCCGTACGAGCCGGGCGGCTGCGAGGGTCGGCATCACCTGGGCGTCCTGCGGGTAGCGCACGCCACCCGCGAGCCCGTGCGCCAAGTACGGTTCCAGGTCGTGGAGTCGGTCGGGTGCGACGGACTCGGTACGGACCGCGGCCGCGCGCTGGGCGGCGGCGAGTTCCTCCAGCGCCACCAGCCCCTCGGGCGTGGAGGCCACGACTAGGCCGCCCTTGGCCTCGTACTCGACCGACGTCGCCAGGCCGGGCTCGGCGGCGAGCTCGGCCCACAGCCGTCCGGAGAGCAGCGCGAGTTCGAGTTCGGGGCCGGGCTCCTTGTCGGAGACGAGGAGGTTGCCCTCGCCCGCGCCGGTCGTGCCGCCGGCCACCGGACCACGGTCCACCAGGACGGCGCTCAGCCCCTCCCGAGCCGCGTACAGGGCGCTGGCCGCCCCTACCATTCCGGCCCCGACGACCACGACATCGCAGGTCAGCGAGTTACTCACATCAGTACTATGTCACATACCTCTCTCCGGGAAACCTCTGCGGACGGTTCGGTCCGCGCACCGCACCGCCGAGGCACCGCCGGGAGCGCGCGGCGACCCGCTCTCCCATGACTTGGCAAACCATCACTCTGCACCGTGCACGCATACGCTGTGTGCCCTGTCGGTGTCGCCAGAGTCATGGCAAACTGCTTCTCGATCGGCCGTTCGAGGAGGCACGCCACGTGAGCGCACCGCGGTCGGCCCCGACCGTTCTCCAGATGGTGCTGGGCAGACGCCTCCAGGAACTGCGGCGGGCCAAGGGCCTTTCGGCACAGGACGTCGGTGCCGGTCTGCGCCAGGCCCACACCACGGTCACCAGGATGGAGCAGGCCAAGGTCGCCCTGAAGTGGGCGACGGTCAAAGCCATGTTGGAGATCTACGGCGTCGGGGAAGCCGAGACCCAGGAGTTCCTCGCCCTGACCGACCAGGCCAACCGGCCCGGCTGGTGGCAGAGTTACCGCGACGCTCTACCGAGCTGGTTCGCGGTCCACGTCAGTCTGGAGAACTCGGCCACCCACATCCGGGGCTACGAACCCCATGTCGTCCCGGGCCTCCTCCAGACCGAGGAGTACGCACGCGACGTGCTGCGGCTGAACCGCCCCCGCCCGACCTCCGACGAACTGCGCCGCCGCGTGGGCGTACGCATGGAACGTCAGTCGCTGCTCACCCGGCCGGACCCGCCGGCACCCCGGCTGTGGATCGTCATGGACGAGACCGTGCTGCGGCGCCCGGCCGGTGCGCATGAGGTCATGAAGGCCCAGGTCGATCACCTGATCGAGGCGACGGCCCTGCCGAACGTGACCCTTCAGGTGCTGGCTTTCACGGCCGGACTACATCCGGGGGCGTTCGGCCCTTTCACCATCTTCCGTCTTCCGATGCCGGATTTCCCGGACATCGTCGGCACGGACAATCTCAGCAGTGCCCAGTACAGCGAGGACCGACAGGAAGTGGCGCTGCACCGCGAGGTGTTCGACCGGATGAGCGCCCAAGCAATGTCCAAAGGACGTACCCGGGAATTCCTCTCGGACGTCCGCAAGGAGCTGGAACGATGAATCACACCACAACGACGCATCACACCACCGACGCCGCCGCGGACCTGGGGACCGAGGGCTGGCACAGGCCGTGGAGCGGCAGCAACAACGGCAACTGCGTCGAGGTGAAGAAACTCGACGGCGGGTACGTGGCGATCAGGCAGTCGACGGACCCTCATGGCCCGGCCCTCATCTGCCCCTCCTCCGTCGTCGCCGAATTCGTGTGGGCGGTCAAGGCCGGACAGGCCGACTTCCTGGTCTCCTGAGCCACCGGGTCCGGAAACAACACCATCCAGCCACCTCCGCAGGGACGCCCGCGGAATCGGAGGACTGAAACCGACGTGACAGACGCAGGGTTCAACGTGGACGACATCGACACCAGCAAGGCCCAGTCGGCCCGTATGTACGACTACTTCCTCGGCGGCAAGGACAACTATCCCGTCGACTGGGAGGCCGCCGAGAAGGTCATCTCCTTCTTCCCCGCCGTCGAGGAGATGGCGCGGGCCAACCGCGATTTCATGCACCGCGCCGCCCGGTTGTTAGCCGAGCGGGGAATTCGCCAGTTCCTCGACATAGGCACGGGCATACCCACCGAGCCGAACCTCCATCAGATCGTCCAGGACATCAGACCTGACGCCCGTGTGGTGTACGCGGACAACGACCCGATCGTCCTCAGGCACGCCGAGGCGCTGCTGCACAGCAGGCCCGAGGGGCGCACCGCCTACATCCAGGCCGACGCGAGAGAGCCCGCGGGGATCCTCGCGGCGGCGCGGGACGTCCTGGACTTCGAGCGCCCTGTCGCCCTGTCCCTGGTGGCCCTGCTGCACCTGGTGGCGGACGAGGACGAACCCCACCGGATCGTGGGCGAGCTGCTCACGTCGCTGGCACCCGGGAGCTATGTGGCGCTCTCCCATGCCACAGGGGACTTCGACCCTGAGACATGGGAGCGCGTGGTCGAGGTCTACCGCAAGGGCGGAACCGCCGCCCAGGTGCGCTCTCGCGACGAGTTCTCGAGGTTCTTCGAGGGACTCGAACTGATCGCGCCCGGGGTGGAACTGGCCGAACTCTGGCACCCGGAACCCGGGCAGCCGCACGGCCGGGGTGAGCGGATCCCGTTGTACGTGGGAGTCGCCCGCGTGCCCTGAGCCCCCCGGGCTCAGCCCGTCAGACGGCCGGCCGCCGTCAACGCCTCCAGCGCGCTGGCCTGGGTGCGCCAGTCCGACGTGTTCGGGGCGGCGCCGGACCAGCGTTGCCCGAGACGGTTGAGCGGATCCCGGTCGGCCGTCCAGACCGAGTCGGCCTGGCGCGTGACGTAGGTCCGGTAGGCGGTCGAGCCCGTGGCGTCCGCCAGGTCGGCGAGATGCCGTACGAAGACGCCCTTGAACTGCTTCTGGTTGTCGTCGCAGGAGGCCGTGCCGACGTCGCACGACTCGGTCAGTACGCCGCCGCGGGTCAGCGCAGTCGAGGAGATCGCGGTGTCGGCCAGCCGCTCCGCCGTGTCCAGGTACCGGCTGTTCCCGGTAGACCGCCACAGCTGGGTGAAGGCACCGATGGCCAGGCCCTGATTGTAACTCCACACGGTCTGGCCGTTGTTGGCGCAACCCGCGGTGATCCCGTCGTTGACCAGACCTGAGGAGTTGATCATCCCGCTGGCCAGGTACCAGTCCGCCGCCGTGCTCGCGCGGGCGCCCCACACGGTGTCACCGCCGATCCGCTGGTGCAGCGAGGTGGTGATCCACAGGTAGAGCCCGTTGGTCACGGCGTTCTTGTAGGTGCGCTCCCGGTCCCACCACACCCCGCCGCCGCAGGTGCCGGTGTCCCAGTACCGGTGGACGTAGTCGGCGATCGTGACCGCCTCGTCCAGATAGCGCCGCTCGCCGGTGTAGTCGTACGCCGTCAGCCAGGCCACCGCCCACCAGGCGGCGTCGTCGACGGCCCGGCTGATGAAGTGGCCCTCGATCGGGTCGGAGCTGCGTCCGCCCGCGGGGAAGACGCCCCGGTTCTGCTCGTAGGTGCGGGCGATCACCCAGTCGTAGTCGTGCCGTCCGCTCTGCTCGGCGAAGTCGATGACGGAGGTGACCGCGACGGCGGAGTTCCACCAACTGCTGCGCCACCAGCCCTCGCCGGTGTGGTAAGACGCCATCAGCGCGTCCGCCGCACCGCGCGCCCGGGTCGGCGCCGGTCTGGCCCAGGCCGTGCAACTGCCCTCCTGGTGGGCGGCCTCACGGCCGCAGACGCGGACCGCACCGCCGTACAGCAGGCCGCGCGGGTCCCGGGTGGCGAACATGGCGGTCCGGGTGGAGGTGGCCCCGGCCGGCACACCGGTGCGGCCGAGCGAGGAGCCCTCGGGGCTGCTCGCCCCGGCGTCCCAGGAGCGGTCCAGCCAGACCTCGTCGCCCGCGCCGCCGTTCGCGATGACGCCCCAGGCCATGCCGCCCCGCTGGTCGACGTGGAGCGAGATGGTGCGTCCGAAGAGGGTCGTGGCGGGGACCGGGGTGTCGTCACCGGCCGCGGTCGCGGGGTCGGCGCCGTCGCAGGACGTACCGTCGCACACCTTCGGGTAGACCCAGTCCGTGCAGTTCACGGCGGCGGCGTCGCCGCAGGCGCGGAGCCAGCCGCGCCGGTGCCCGACCGGGTCGGTGATGTTGTACATGAGGGTGCGGGTGCCGGTCCACGACCCGGGGACGCTCGCCTTGCCGAGCAGGCCCTCCCAGGTGGCGCCCCGGTCCCAGGAGCGGTCCAGCCAGACCGCGTCACCGGCCACGGCGTTGTCGATGCTCGCCCAGGCCGTGTTGTCCGGGTCGGAGACGTGCAGACGCAGGATCCTGCCGTTGATGGTCCTGTTCGGCACCGGGAACGTGTCCTGCTGCGCCTTCGAGGGGTCGGCGGTGTCGCACACCAGGGCACAGACCGGCGTCGCGGCGTGGGAGGGGGTGGGCGGAAGGGCGACGAGGCCGGTCAGAGCCAGGAACAGGGCCAGGAGCCCGCCGAGGAGAGGGTGGTGCCGTGCTGCCATGACGTAACGCCTCTCTGGAGAAGCCGTGCACGAAAAGGGCAGTGTCGGAGAATGCGGGCGACTCGGAGAACCCAGGGAGCCGCGGTCACCCACCCGGCACCTTTCCCCAATCAGATCGTGCCCATGTCAAACACCCCGGCCGCGCCCCGCCACCCTCCAGATCGACGGCAGCTCGATCCGCGACCCGTCGGCGCGGCGCTCCGTGGTGGCGAGCGGCAGCTCCCCGCTCGCCAGGACCGTGAGTCCGGCCGCGCGCAGAAACTCCGGTACGGCGGCGTCGGCGACCTCGCCCGGCGCGATGCCGTGCCGGAAGACGGAGGCGAGTTTCGCGGGCGGGCCCTCGGGGTTCTGTGCGAGACCGCGCAGCACGACGCCGGCGGCCGCGGCCGGCTCGACGAGGAACGCGCGGCCCCGGTCACCGACGAGCGTGGCCAGACCGTCGACGAGCGACTGCCGGTCGGCCGGCTCGCACTGGTGCAGCACACCCCGCATATAGACGTTGGCGTCGGCGAGTTCGGCGTGCAGCAGCTCGGCCTCGGACTGCTCCGACGCGTCGAACAGCCGGTAGGAGGCCTGGCCCGCCGGGTCCGCGAGCCGGGCGTGGTCGAGGGCGGCGGCCGACAGATCGGCGCCGACGACATGCGGATAGCGGTCGGCGAGGAACCTCGTCTGCGTCCCGTTGCCGCAGCCGAGGTCCACCAGGGGCAGCCCCGGGGCGGTCAAGTACGGTTCGAACAGGGCGAGATGGACACCCACTGTGAGCGCGGGCTCGGCATCCCAGAAGACCGCTCCCTGCTCGGCGGAAGCCTCCCGCCAGAAGCCCTCCCATGCCTCCCTGTACCGCGTGGTCACGCTCATGCCGGCTCCCCAGGATGCGACCGCGAACCGCCGAAAGCGACGGGCAGTCCGGTCTACCGCGCCCGCCGCACAGCGACAAGAACCCGGCACACACCTTCACACCCCACCCGACAACAACCCACCCCGCAAGGGGTACGCGACCCCCAGGGGCGCAGCCCCCAAGGGGCGCGAGGAACGGCGCGCTCAACCCCCACCGACCCGCGGACGAATCACCACCGGTTTCATCACGCCACACCCAGCGGAGCGCTACGGCACGGTCAGTTCGAACCACACCGTCTTCCCCGCAGCCGTCCGACTGCTCCCCCACTCGCGCGCCAGCGTGCTCACCACCCGCATCCCCCGCCCGGACTCGTCGAGCGGCCCCGCACTGAGCAGCGTCGGCAGGGTGTGATCGTCGTCGTCCACCTCGCACAGCAGGGTGTCGCCCCGCACCAGCCGGAGGTCGATCGGCCGGCTGTGGGAGTGCCGGCCCGCGTTGGTGACGAGCTCGCTCACCAGCAGCTCGGTGGTGTCGGCGAGGGAGCCGAGGCCCCACACATGGAGCTGCTCACGGACCGCGGCACGCGCCCTGCCGACCTCCTGCGGGCCGTGCCCGATCCGCCACCGCGCGACGTCCTCGGGCTCGATGCCGCCCAGCCGGGCCAGCAGCAGCGCCACGTCGTCCTTGCGTCCTCCGCCGCCGCCCGCCTTCGCGAAGGTCACCGCGAGGGCACGGATGATGGTGTCGCAGGCGTCGTCCATGGACGCGGCCGGGTGGGCCGCGGACTCGCAGAGGGCCGCGAGGCCGACACCGATGTCCGCACCGCGCACCTCGACCAGGCCGTCGGTGCACATCACGAGCCGGTCGCCGGGCGCCACCCGCAGACGTACGGACTCGAAGGGCACCCCGCCGACACCGATGGGCGCACCGGTCGGCAGGTCGAGCAGTTCGCTGCGGCCGTCCGCGGCACGGACCAGGACCGGCGGGATGTGGCCCGCGTTGGCGAGCTCCAGCTCGCCCGCGATGGGGTCGTAGACCGCGTACAGACAGGTCGCGAGGTAGTGCTCGCCCAATCGCTGTGCCAGGTCGTCGAGGTTGCGCAGAAGCTGGGCCGGCGGCAGGTCCAGGGCCGCCATGGTCTGGACCGCGGTGCGCAACTGCCCCATCATCGCGGCCGAGTTGAGCCCGTGGCCCATCACGTCGCCGACGACGAGCGCGGTCCGCGACCCGGGCAGTTTGACCGAGTCGAACCAGTCGCCGCCGACCCGGCCGAGGAGCGTACCGGGCAGATAGCGGGTCGCGATGTCGCAGCCGGACATCCGCCGGGCGATGTGCGGCAGCATGCTGTCCTGGAGGGTCTCGGCGACACTCTCCTGGTACGTGTACATGCGGGCGTTGTCGAGTACGAGCCCGGCGCGGGCGGCGAGTTCGGCGCCGGTGACGCGGTCCATGTCGTTGAACTCGACGCGCTCCGGGTGCCGCAGCAGGATCATGAAGCCCAGGACCACGTGCCGCGCCTTGAGGGGCACGACCAGCATGGAGCGGTTGGTGATGAGGGGCCGGATGTCGCGCTTCTCGAACTGCGCGGCGATCATATGGCCCATCTGCTCGCTGATGCGGGGCACGAGGACGGGTTCGCCGGTGGTCATGCACTGGAAGAACGGGGTGTGCGCCGGGAACGGCATGGCCTCGCCGACCGGTACGACGTCGTCCCAGCGGCCCGGCTCGTCCGTGTGCTCCACCGCGACCCGGTGCCACATGGTGGTCGTGTCGGGCACACCGTCGGGGAAACCCTCCCCGGCGACGACCTGTTCGCGCAGATAGGTCCCGGCCACGTCCGTGAAGCGCGGGACGACGGCCCGGCTGACCTCGAGGATGGTGCGGGACAGGTCGAGCGAGGTGCCGATGCGGCCGCTGACCTCGTTCAGGAACTCCAACCGCTCCCGCACGGCGGCGTATTCGAGATCCTCGCCCTCGTCCTCGGCGTCCTTGGGCGGGAGTTCACCGGACGCGGCGGCCGCGGCGGCCCGCTCCCGGCGCGCCTTGCGCTCGGCCCGGCGCGGCACCCCCCAGTCCGGGGTGACGGGCACCCGGTCGTTCTGGCTGAACTCCAGGACGGGATAGCCCAGTTCGAGGACCTGGGCGACGATGCGGGCACTCTCGCCGACGCTCATGCTCGGTAAGATCTCGGGCAGCCCGCGCGCCAGTTCCGCGGAGCCGGGGAAGTCGGTGTGCAGCGCGAACCCGGGTGCGACGCGCTCCACCGCGGCGGCCTCACCGGGGTCCTCGTACCGCAGCGCGCCCGCGTCGGCGGCGAGGACCAGCAGCCGCTCGGGCCCCGGACCCACCAGCGGGTACGCCCACCACAGGACGTCGATCCGGTCGCTGCCCCGCGCGGTCAGCCGCGCACGGCCGGCCGCCGGGTAGAACAGCGGCCCGTCGAGGGAGGATTCGAGATCGGGACCGAGTCCGTCGTACGCCGCGAACGCCCCGTAGGGCGCGCTCTCGTCGTCCTCGGGCAGCGCACCGGAGACGGGCAGCAGATCGACGACGGGACGGCCGACGGCCTCTTCCCTGGCCGTACCGAAGAGACGCCGGGCGCCCCGGCTCCAGTGGGAGACCAGTCCCGCACGGTCCACCACGACCACGGCCAGCGGAATCCGTCCCGCCGCGGCGACCCCGCTCCCGGTACCACGGTCCATGGCCAGACCCTCTCTCCCACGGTCCGCAAGATCTACTCCGCCACACCAACTACCGTACGTCCACGCCCGGTAGCCACGTGTGCCATTCGGCGAAAAGCTCCGGGCCGCCCCTCACCGCCTCACCCCTCACCCCTTCGCGGCCTCAGTCCTCGTGCCCCAGCTGGAGGTCCCGCTCGGTCCTGCCGCCCCCGGCCACCTGCAGCACGGTGGCCACCGGCGGGTACCCGGCCGCGATCACCGTGTACTCCCCCGACGAGAGGTCGATGAACCGGAACGCCCCGTCGCTGCCCGTGGTCAACGTGTCCACCACGTTCCCGGCGGCGTCCAGCAGCGTCACCCGCGCGTCCTCGACGGCCCGTCCCCCGCTCGCCCGGACGGTCCCCCGCAGCACCGCCCCGCCCGCGAGCTCGACGTCCTGCCGGGTCTCCCGTGCGGCCTGCACGCTGACCGGCAGCGCGGCCGGACGGAAGGCCGGCGCGCTCCCGGCCAGCGTGTACTCCCCCGCCACCAGTTCCGTGATGACATAGCCGCCCTCGCGTCCGCTGCGCGTCGTGGCGACCACCTCGCCGTGCACGTTGGTGAGCGTGACGGTCGCGTCCCGCACCGGCGTACCGTCCGCGGTGACGACGCTCCCGGCCAGCCGTCCCGCACCGCCGAGCACCACGTCCAGCTCCACGGGCCGCTCCCCGACGGTGACGCTGACCGCCTGCGGCTGGTGGCCGCCGGCCGCGGCGATCAGGACGTACGACCCTGATCCCGGCGTGGACAGCGCGTACCGTCCGTCCGCGCCGCTCGCGCCCCGGCCGATCTGCTGCCCCGCGATGTCGATGAGGGTGAGTGCGGCGCGGGGCACGACGGTGCCGTCGGGGTGCTGCACGGTGCCGCAGACCGGGACCCCGGCGGCGTACGACGAACGGGCGCCCGGGACGGCGGGGTTGACGGGCCCGGTGCCGGCGGCCGCGGTCTCGGGGGCCGGGGTGGGGATGTGGTGGGACACCAGCGGTTTCTCCTTGAGGAAGAGGGCGACGAGCAGGCCCACGACGAGCACCGGCACGAGATAGAGGAAGATCCGCGGCATCGCGTCGGCGTACGCCGCGATGTAGCCCTCCCGCAGCTCGGCGGGCAGCGCGTGGACGAGCTGCGGGGTGATGGACTCGGGGTCCGGCAGGCCGGCTCCGGCGGGCAGCCGTTCGGCGAGCGAGTCGGCGAGCCGGGAGGCGAAGAGCGTGCCGAAGACGGCCGCGCCGACACTGCCGCCGATCTGCCGGAAGTAGTTGTTGGCGCTGGTCGCGGTGCCGAGGTCGCGCGGGTGCACGGAGTTCTGCACGGCGAGGATCAGCACCGGCATGACCAGGCCGATCCCGGCGCCGAGCACGGCCATCCACACGCTGTAGTACAGCCGGGACGTGTCGGTCTCGAGCCGGGAGAGCAGCCACATGCCGATGACGGACAGGGCGCCGCCCAGGACGGGGTAGATCCGGTAGCGGCCGCTGCGGCTGATGAGCTGGCCGGAGACGACCGAGGCGCCGACGATGCCGCCCATCATCGGGAGCATCAGCAGACCGGACTCGGTGGCGGTGGCGCCGTCGACCATCTGCAGGTACGTGGGCAGATAGCTGGCCGCGCCGAAGAGGGCGACCCCGACGATCACGCCCACCAGGGAGGTGATGTTGAAGACCCCGTCACGGAACAGCCGGAGCGGGATGAGGGGTTCGGCCGCGTGGTGCTCGGCGATCAGGAAGAGACCGGCCGAGACGACGGCTCCCGCCGTGAGCCCGAGGATCGTCCGCGAGCCCCACGCGTACTGGGTGCCGCCCCAACTGGTCAGCAGCACCAGGCAGGTGGAGGCGGCGGCGAGCAGCAGGGCGCCCAGGACGTCGAGCCTCGGCTTGACGGTGGGCTTCGGCAGTTCGAGGACGACGGCCACGACGGCGAGCGTGAGCAGACCGAAGGGCACGTTGATGTAGAAGCACCACCGCCAGGAGAGGTGGTCGGTGAAGTACCCGCCGAGCAGTGGTCCGGCGACCGAGGCGAGGCCGAACGCGGCGCCGATCAGCCCCATGAAGCGGCCCCGCTCCCGGGGCGGCACGATGTCCGCGATGATCGCCTGTACACCGATCATGAGGCCGCCCGCGCCCACGCCCTGGAGGGCCCGGAAGGCGATCAGCTGGTCCATGGTGCGCGACCAGCCGGCCAGCGCGGAGCCGACGACGAAGACGACGATCGCGAAGTGGAAGACGCCCTTGCGGCCGTAGAGATCGCCGAGCTTGCCGTAGACGGGCAGTCCCACGGTCGACGTGAGCAGATACGCGGTGATCGCCCAGGACATCTTGTCGAGGCCGTGCAGCTCCCCGACGATCCTGGGGAGCGCGGTGGCGACGATCATCTGCTCCAGCGCGGCGAGCAGCAGCGCCAGCATGAGCGCGAAGAAGACCATGCGCACACGGCGCGGACTGAGCGCCTCGAACTGCGCCTCGGCCGCCGTCCGTTCATCTGCCGGTGCCTGTGCCCGCACCGGTGGCCGCGGGAGGTCCGGTGGCGCCAGGTGTGTGTCAGGGACCGGAGCCGAACCGTCTCGTCCGCTCTCCAACAGAGCCGTCTGGCCCACGTGCTGCTCCCCTCGTCGCGCTTGCGCGGCCCATTTCTCGCATTACACGACATCTGGGAGCAAGCGCGACGAGTCGCCCTGAGAGCGGCCCTGCGGACGTATCCGCCGGTCGGAGCCCTACGGCGTACAACTGAGCCGTACTGAAAACCACTCGAAACGGTGAGCGTGAGAATCGCGCGGAGGTTCCCGCCCGACTCCCACGAAGAGCGTCGAGGGTGTCGGGGGAACTACTTCTCCACGTGGGCGGCGAGGTTCGCCAGCACCCCGTCGTAGATCCTGCCGAGCCCCTTGGGCGCGAAGGTCTTCTCGAAGAAGCCGCCGATGCCGCCGGCGCCGTTCCAGACGCTGGTGACGACGACCCTGGACGCGCCCTCACCGGCCGGGGTGACCCGCCAGGTGGTGACCATCGAGGAGTTGCGGTCCTTCTCCACGAGTTCGCCGTCGGTGGGCTCGCTCACCTCAAGGAGGCAGTCACGGATCCGCTTGCTGGTGGCCTGGAGCTTCCAGTGGACGAGGGTCCCCTCGCCGTCACCGCCCTCGCGCACCTCGTACTCGCTGAAGTGCTCGGTCAGGAGGGTCGAACGCGTGCCGTCGTAGTCGGCCAGCGCATCGAACACGTCGTCCGGCCGGCCCGCTACGACTCGTTCTGTGGTGGCCTCGACCTGCGCCATTGCGTTCCTCCAGCACTCGGGATCTCGGGCGTCAAGGCTCAGCCAACCATCACGCGGCCGAGCCGCCCAAATCGGGGTCCCTCAAGGAAGCGCGCGGCCGTCCGCATGGCGCGCGCGCATCCCGGACGCGCCGATCGACAAGCCGAGGACAGGGCGGCGGCACAGCGGCGACACGCCGACGCTCGAATACGAGTTCGCACGATCAAGGGAACATGTGTTCTATTCTGTGGTCAGTGCTATCGAGGAGGCGTCATGCGGTGGGAGAACCTCGCAGTGGAATCCGGCGGAAACCCGTCCGCGAACCCCTCAGACCCCGCTCTGTTCGGCGCGGACGCGGTGACGACCCGTACGTTCGACACGCCGGAGTTCCGTGGCATCACCTTTCACGAGATCCGGGCCCGGTCGGTCGTCAACCGGGTGCCGGGGGCGTCCCGGATGCCCTTCGAGTGGACGGTCAACCCGTACCGGGGCTGCTCACACGCGTGCGTCTACTGTTTCGCGCGCAAGTCCCACAGCTATCTGGACCTCGACACCGGCCTCGGCTTCGACAGCCAGATCGTGGTGAAGGTGAACGCCCCTGAGCTGCTGCGGCGCCAGCTCGGCTCGCGGCGCTGGCTCGGCGACCACATCGCGATGGGCACGAACGTGGACTGCTACCAGCGCGCGGAGGGCCGCTACCGGCTGATGCCCGGCATCATCGCGGCCCTGCGCGACCACGCGAACCCCTTCTCGATCCTCACGAAGGGCACGCTGATCCTGCGCGACCTCGACCTCCTGAAGCAGGCGGCGGCCGTCACCGAGGTCGGGATCTCCGTCTCCGTCGGCTTCACCGACCTCGACCTGTGGCGGACCGTGGAGCCGGGCACCCCCGCTCCGGAGCGCCGCCTCGACGTCGTGCGCACCCTGAGCGCGCACGGCATCGACTGCGGGGTCCTGATGGCCCCGGTGATCCCCTTCCTGGGCGACGCCCCGTCCCAACTGCGCGCGACGGTACGGGCGGTCGCCGCGTCCGGCGCGACCTCGGTGACCCCGCTCGTGCTGCATCTGCGGCCCGGGGCCCGTGAGTGGTTCATGAGCTGGCTCGCACACCATCACCCGCATCTGGTGCGCCGGTACGAACGGCTGTACGCGGAGGGCTCGTACGCCCCGAAGTGGTACCAGCGCCGGATCACCCGGCAGGTGCACGAGCTGGCCGAGGAGTACGGGATAGGCCCCACGCGCGCGGGGATGCCCCGCAGGATCCCGGTGCCCGCACCGGCCGTGCCGGAGCCCACCCAGCTCACCCTTCTGTGACCGGCGCACTCACCCGTACCGGCCGGCACTCCCTGACCGGCATCCGGACGCATCCCGCGGCCCCATGGGGTCAAATCTCGGCAGAAGCGGTCCTTCCGGGCGCACATCCCGGAACGATACGGCCAAGCCGTGACACCCGCGGCGCCCTGCCCGGTACATCGATGTGAGGCGATTCCTTGTGAACCGACGCGCAGCCGCTCTGTGCGGTGCCGCCGCCGTGGTGGCCGGAATGATCGCCGCGGTCCCGGCCGGCGCGAGCCCCGGCCCCGTGGCCGCTCCGCCCAGCAGCCCGTCCGCCGACACGGCGAAGCCCACCTGGAAGAAGTGCGCCACCAAGAACTACCCGACGCTCCAGTGCGCGTCCCTGAAGGTGCCGCTCGACCACGCGAACCCGCGCGGCCGGACCGTCACGCTCGCGCTGTCCCGGGTGCCGCACACCTCGAAGAAGACGTATCAAGGGCCCCTGCTGGTCAACCCGGGCGGCCCCGGCGGCAGCGGTCTGACCCTCGCCGGGTTCGTCGCCGCCTCGCTGCCGAAGAGCGTGGCGGCGCAGTACGACGTCATCGGCTTCGACCCGCGCGGAGTCGGCGCGAGCAAGCCAGCGCTGAACTGCCGGCCGGGGCACTTCGCCCCGGTGCGCCCCGACTCGCTGCCCACCAGCCGCGCCCTGGAAAAGGCGAACCTCGACCGCGTCCGGGCCTTCGCGAAGGCCTGCGCGACGCAGCACAAGGACCTGCTGCCGTACATCGACACGGTGAGCGCGGTCCGGGACATGGACGCGATCCGGCGCTCTCTCGGCGCCAAGAAGATCAACTACTTCGGGTACTCGTACGGCACCTACCTGGGCGCCGTCTACGCGAAGCTCTACCCGGACCGGGTACGGCGCATGGTGCTCGACTCCGTCGTCGACCCCACCGGTGTCTGGTACGACGACAACATCGCACAGGACCACGCCTTCAACTCCCGCCACCGGGCCTTCATGGCGTGGGTCGCCCGGCACGACGCCACGTACGGACTCGGCACCGATCCGGAGAAGATCGAGGAGAGCTGGTACGCGATGCGGGCGGCGCTGGCGAAGAAGCCGGCCGGTGGGACGGTCGGCGCCTCCGAGCTGGAGGACACCTTCTCGCCGGGCGGCTACTTCAACGGCTACTGGCCGTATCTCGCCGAGGCGTTCGCGGCCCGGGTGAAGACCGGGAAGGACGACCTGCTGGTGGACGCGTACGAGAACTTCGGCGCCGTCGACGCGGCGGGCGACAACGGCTACAGCGTCTACACCGCGGTGCAGTGCCGTGACGCGAGCTGGCCGCGCGACTGGGACGACTGGCGCGACGACAACTGGGAGGTGTACGCGAAGGCACCGTTCCTGACCTGGAACAACGCCTGGTACAACGCCCCGTGCGCGTTCTGGCCCACGGAGCCGGCCGAGCCGGTGGACGTCTCTAACGACGCGGTGCCGCCGGTGCTGCTGTTCCAGGCGACGGAGGACGCGGCCACTCCGTACGAGGGCGGGGTCACGGTCCACCACCTGCTGCGGGACTCCAGCCTGGTGGTCGAGGAGGGCGGCGGCAACCACGGCATCACGCTGAGCGGGAACACCTGCCTGGACAAGCACCTGGCCGCCTACCTGACCGACGGCACGGTCCCGCGCGGCGCCGGCGAGGCCGACGCGGTGTGCGACACGCTGCCCGCCCCGGAGCCGCTGAGCGCGACGCCGGCCTCGTCCGCACGCGGCGCGACACTGCACGGGCTGCTCGGCTTCCGGAGCTGAGCCCGGCAACCGGGCGGCGACCCGTCGGGGGCGTTGTCAGTGCGGTGATGCAGGATCGGTCCATGACCGGACCGATCCGCATTCCCGCCCCCGACGGGGTCGCCCCCGCCGCCGCGTACTCGCATGTCGTCATGGGCACGGGCCGCTTCGTCGCGATATAGGGCCAGCTGGCGCTCGACGAGGCCGGCGCCCTCGTCGGCGCGGGCGACCCGGCGGCGCAGGCCCGCCAGGTCTTCGAGAACCTGCGGCGCTGCCTGGCCGCAGCCGGCGCCGGTTTCGACGACGTGATCAAGCTGACCTTCTTCGTCACGGACATGGCACACATGCCGGCCGTCCGCGCGGCCCGGGACGCGCACATCCCGCCGGACCGCCTCCCGGCCGCCTCGGCCGTGCAGGTGGCCGCCCTGGTGCGCCCGGAGTTCCTGATGGAGATAAAGGCGTTCGCGGTCCTGCCCGCGTGATCCAGCGGCCCGCCTCGTCTCCCCGGCCTCCGCCCCCCACCTGCCCTCGCGGGCCGCCGCCTAGGGTGCTGTCATGGACCGCTCCCCCACCCCCGTGCGCATCCGTGAGATGACCCTGGCCGACTGTCCACGCGTCGCGGAGATCCGCGTGCGCGGGTGGCAGCGCGCCTACCAGGGGTTGATGCCTCAGCCGTACCTTGACGGGCTCACCGTGGCGGACGAACTCCCGCGCCGGCGGGCCCACTTCGAGCGGGCGGGGGCCGGCGTGGTGAATCTCGTCGCGCAGCGCGCGGGCGAGGTCGTCGGCTGGTCCTGCCACGGCCCGTACCGCGAGGGCGAACGGCGCACCGGGGACGCCGAGTTGTACGCGATCTACGTCGACCCCGACCGGACCGCGCGCGGCACGGGCGGCGCTCTGCTGCGGGAGTCCCTCACGCGCTGCGCCGTCACGGGGCACGAGCGGATGCTGCTCTGGGTGCTCCGGGAGAACGTGCGCGCACGCCGTTTCTACGAGCGCGCCGGTTTCGCCGCGGACGGCGCCGAGGAGCCCTTCGAGGTCGAGGGCGTCGAGGTGCCCGAGGTGCGTTACGCGCGGCTGCTGGGCGGGGGCGGAGCGGGCCTCGCCGCCGCCTGAGGCCGAGGCGGGCCCGGTTCCTGGGGGAGGCTCACGCAGAACACGGCGCCGCTCGGGCGGCCGGGCTCGTACCAGGCGTCGCCGCCGTCGGCCCTGGCCAGGCTGCGGGCTATCCACAGGCCGAGGCCGGTGCCCTCGGTGGCCGCCGCGGTGGCGGGGTCGCGGCGGTAGCGCTCGAAGAGGTGCGGCACGAAGGACTCGGGGACACCGGGGCCGTGGTCCGCGACCCGCAGTTCGACGCGCCCGTCGTTCTCCCGCGCGGTGATCTCGACGGGTTCCAGGCCGTGGGCGAACGCGTTCTCCAGGTAGTTGCCGAGGATCTCGGAGAAGCCCACCCGGTCGACGCGCACCACCAGATGGGCCGGGACGGCGAGTCTCAGTCCCCGGCCGACGACCCCGGACTCCGCGAGCTGTTCCAGCAGGAAGCCCCGCACCTGCACCGGCTCCGGCGCGCCCGGCTGCGAGGCTCCGTCGATCCGTGCGGCGGTGAGGAGCTTGTGGACCAGCGCCTGCAGTCGGGCCGTGCGCTCCGCGATCCGCTCGATCACCTCCGCGCGCCGCTCGTCGGTCAGGTCCGGCGGCGGTTCTCTGAGGACGTGCACCAGGGCGCCCAGCGCGGCGAGCGGGTTGTGGAGCTGGTGCGCGGCCACCGCGACGACCGCGCTCTGGTGCTCCAGCGCGGCCTGGAGCACATGGTCGGCCTGCTGTCGGCGGGTCCCGTCGCGCAGCGCGGCCACATACAGCCGGCTGCCGTCGAACCGGGCACGGGTGACCGTCATCTCGACGACCTTGTTGCCGCCGTTCGGCAGGGCCAGCGTGACCTCGGCGGACTGCCCGTCGCCGAGCGGAAGGCCGAACGCGGAGCCGACCAGTTCGTCCGCGGACCGCTCCAGCAGCGCCGCCGCGGCCGGGTTGCAGGCCCGGACCCGGCCGTCGGCGTCGACCGCGACGATGCCGTCGGGCACGGCCAGCATCATGGCCTCGTACAGGTCCCGACGCCCGTCGTCAGTCATCGCGATCGTCCCTCGTGCCCCCTTCGCCGAGCCGCTGGTCCGTCCACCGAACCGATACCTCTCATGTCCCCCCGCATGTCCCCCCGCTTCGTCCGGACGTCCGAGAGCGGCCGGGCAGGAGGTACGCACGGCGCATCAGGCGCGGGTCGGCCGTCCGGGCGAGGGCCACCCCCCGCCCCGCTTCCGCCCGCCACGCTGTACGCACGGGTTGTGCCCCCGGCATACCCCACGTCGCCTGCCCCTGACCGGCCGTGCCCGGTGTTTCCTCGTCAACTCTGAACCTTGACAAGCCTGTTGGGCCAGATACGGGGAGCGCATTTCCGAGGTACGGCCGGGCCCGCCGGGGGCGTACGGCACTACGCTCGAAGCGCATCGCCGGCCCGGCCCGGGGAGAGCCGGCCGTCCGGAGGGGGAGGGTCGGGATGATCCGCGTGCTCGTGGTCGAGGACCAGCGCGCACTGGCCGACGCCCTGGCCATCGCCATCGGGGCACAACCCGACCTGGACTGCGGCGATGCGGTGGGTACGGTCGACGAGGCGTTGCGGGAGGCGGCCCGTCGGCCCCCCTCCGTGGTGCTGATGGACATTCATCTGCCGGGCACGGACGGCATCGACGGCACCCGGCTCCTGAAGGAGGCCCACCCTTCGGCACGGGTGGTGGTCCTGACCGCGGACGCGACCCCCGACCAGCTGGCGCGGGCGGTGACGGCGGGTGCCTCGGCGTTCCTCGCCAAGCACAGCGCGTTCGAGGACATCCTCACCGCGATCCGGACGACGGCCACGGGCCAGCTGCTCGTGGAGGAGTCGACGCTGACGGCCCGGCTGCCGCCCCGGCGGTGGAACGGGTACGGGCTGACCCGCCGGGAGCACGAGGTGCTCGTCCTGCTCGCCCAGGGGCACGGACTCAAGGCGATCGCGGACCGGCTCGTCCTCAGCCGGCACACCGTGCGCGGACATGTGAAGAGCCTCCTGGTGAAGCTGGGCGCACACAGTCAGCTGGAGGCGGTGGTCACGGCGAACCGGCTGGGAATCCTGCCGCGCGAGACCTCGTAGCCCGTGAATCAGCCCATCTGAGGGGGCCGTTCGCCCTGCCTGGGGGATGTCGGCCCGCACAGCCGTCGCTTATCGTGCGAAATGTGCGACCCCCCCACGGCAGCGGTCCGAGCCGCTGCCGGGCGACTTCCCGAATCCCATGTCGCACCCAGCCGGGCGGTCGCACACAGCGGGGCCGCCGGGGAGCAGGAACCGGGCCAGGTGCGCGGAGATGACGGCAGTTCGGATCCCGCGACGTTCGTCCGCCTGCCGGTCGCCCGTCTCCCGCCGGGCGAACCCCCGGCGGTCCCGCGTCCCCCCTCGGCCCGTTTCCGCGGCACCGGCAGCGGCAGCCGTCTGCGGCAGCCGTCTAGTGACGGTCCCGTGGCGTTCGCTGGGCCGGGAGCCGTTTCAGCGCGTCGGCCGCGGCACGGGCCAGCTCCGGGTGGACGAGCGCCTCGTTCAGGACGGGCCTGGCCCGTTCGTCGCCCAGTGCGCCCAGCCCGTCGACGCAGGCGACGGCGACCCGGCGGTACGGGTCGTGCGGGCGGAACCTGCGGGCGAGCGTGGTGATCAGCGCGGGTACGGACTCGGGCGCGCGGAGCTCGACCAGGAGCCGTACCGGATGGAGGGCGTAGGCGACGCGCAGTTCGTTGGTGGCGAGGGCCGCCGCCGCGCGGGCGGTGCGCGGGTCGCCGAGCCGGGCCAGGGCGTACGCGGCGGAGGCGCAGCGCTGCGGATCACGGTGGTTGAGCAGCAGGACCAGCGCCTCGAAGGCCCGCCGGTCACCGGCGACACCGAGTCGGAAGGCGGCCAGTTCCCGCGCCCAGAGCGGCTGTTCGGGAGCGATGAGTACAGCGGCCAGCTCGTCGAGGTCCTCGGTCGAGGCCAGCCGTTCGTACGAGAAGGACGCCATCGCGCCCGCCTCCTGCCGTAAGCGCTGGGTGAGCGTTCGCAACTCTTCGTCCATGTCGCAGAGACTAGACGCACAGGCCATCGGCGACATACGTCACAAGCATCCGGCGAACAGACGGGCTGGCGCGCTCGTTACTCACGAGTTAAGCTCAATCGAGCGAGTCACCCACTCGTGGATCTGCTCGTGGCGGCCTGGTGACGCAGCCGCCGCGGGAACACCCTCGCACCCTCCGGGGTGGTGAGGGAGCTGGTCGGTTCGGTACTTCAGGTACCTCAGTACGGCTCGGCCCCGGGACAGGGCCGGCCGGAATCTCTTCCACCGTTTCGCGGGACCGATGCTCCACCCCCGCGGACGGCACCGG
The DNA here is from genome assembly GCF_047444975.1 of Streptomyces sp. CWNU-52B. Lineage (NCBI taxonomy): Bacteria > Bacillati > Actinomycetota > Actinomycetes > Kitasatosporales > Streptomycetaceae > Streptomyces > Streptomyces sp. CWNU-52B. The sequence goes on from NZ_JBLFJV010000021.1 coordinate 223,873, forward strand.
GCGTGTGCGCTTCGCTGCCCGGCAGCACCCGCAACTTTCACAACCTCCGCACTCCGTGCGCCCTTCGGCGTACCCGTGCGTCCCTCAGTCGTCACTCATTCCTGGAGTCCCGCGATGGCCACTCCCCTGTCCGCCCCCTCCTCCGCCTCCTCCCCCTTGTCCTCCTCGCCGACGGCGGCGCCGCTCAGGACCGTCGCCGTCGTCGGCCTCGGCACCATGGGCACCGGGATCGCCGAGATCCTCGCCCGCGCCGGCCGCGAGGTCGTCGGCATCGACATCAGCGAGGCCGCGGCGGCCCAGGCCGTCGGCGCGCTGGAGTCCTCGACCGCCCGTGCCGTGGAGCGCGGGCGCCTCACCGGGCAGGAGCGCGACGACACCCTGGCCCGCTTCCGCACGTCCACCGATCTGCGGGCCGCGGCCGAGGCGGACCTGGTGATCGAGGTGGTTCCCGAGTCGTACGAGATCAAGCACCGGATCTTCCGGGACCTGGACGGTGTCGTGCGCCCGGAGACGATCCTGGCGACCGGCACGAACGCCCTGTCGGTGACCCGGCTGGCCGCCGACTCGGCCCACCCCGAGCGCGTCCTGGGGCTGCACTTCTTCAACCCGGCGCCCGCGATGAAGCTCGTCGAGGTCGTCTCGTCGGTGCTGACCGCGCCGGGCGCCGTCGCCGCCGTGACCGACCTCGCCCTGGAACTCGGCAAGGAGCCCGTCGCGGTCGGCGACCGCCCCGGCTTCGTCGCCGACGGACTGCTCTTCGGCTACCTCAACCAGGCCGCCGCGATGTACGAGGCCAAGTACGCCAGCCGCGAGGACATCGACGCCGCGATGCGGCTGGGCTGCGGGCTGCCCATGGGCCCGCTCGCCCTGCTCGACCTGATCGGCGTCGACACCGCGCGGACGGTCCTGGAGGCCATGTACGCGGAGTCGCACGACCGGCTGCACGCGCCGACGCCCGTGCTCAAGCAGCTCAGCGAGGCGGGTCTGACCGGGCGCAAGACGGGCCGCGGCTTCTACACGTACGACGCGCCGGGCAGCGCGACCGTCGTCCGGGACGCGCTGACCCCGCCCGACTCGGGGACCGGGGCGGCCGGCCGGACCGTCCGCTCGGTGGGCGTCGCGGGATCCGGGACGATGGCGTCCGGCATCGCCGAGGTCTTCGCGAAGGCCGGGTACGCGGTCGTCCTCGCCGCCCGCAGCGAGGAGAAGGCGGAACAGGCCAAGGCGCGTATCGGCACGTCGCTCGCGCGCTCCGTGAAAAAGGGGCGGATGACCGCCGAGGCGGCCGCCGGGACCCTGGACCGCATCACCCCGGCGGGTTCGTACGACGCCTTCGCGGAGGTCGATCTGGCGCTGGAGGCCGTCGCGGAGGACCTGGAGATCAAGCAGCAGCTCTTCGCGGTGTTCGACAAGGTCTGCAAGCCGGGCGCGATCCTGGCCACCACGACCTCCTCGCTGCCCGTCGTCGCGTGCGCCCGCGCCACCTCGCGTCCGCAGGACGTGATCGGCATGCACTTCTTCAACCCGGCGCCCGCCATGAAGCTCGTCGAGGTCGTGCGGACGGTCCTGACGGCCGACGAGGTGCACGCGACGGTCCGCGAGGTGTGCGCGAAGGTGCGCAAGCACCCGGTGGACTGCGGGGACCGGGCGGGGTTCATCGTGAACGCGCTGCTGTTCCCGTACCTGAACAACGCGATCAAGATGGTCCAGGAGCACTACGCGACGCTCGACGACATCGACGCGGCGATGAAGCTCGGCGGCGGCTATCCGATGGGCCCGTTCGAGCTCCTCGACGTGGTCGGCCTGGACGTCTCGCTGGCCATCGAGAAGGTGCTGCACCGCGAGTTCCGCGACCCGGGGCTCGCCCCGGCGCCCCTCCTGGAGCACCTGGTGGCGGCGGGCTGCCTGGGCCGCAAGACGGGCCGCGGCTTCCGCGAACATGCGCGACGCTGACCCGACCGGGAACGGGTCCCCCCTGTCCGCCCCCGGGGACGGGCAGGGGGACGGACCGGCCGCCGAAGGCGGGGACCGGCTCGCCGAACGCGCCGGCTGGGGCGGTCTGCTCGGCCCCGCCGACCCGGTCCCCTCCCTGGCCGGAGAAAGACCCGGTCATGAGCGCTCCGCCGGGTCCATGCAGTACGTTCGGGGCATGTCCCAGCCCGCCAAGTCCTCCCGTACGCCCGCCGCGTCCGACACCCCCGCGAGTGCCGCGGGCGGCCGGGCCGCCGCCCAGCGGCTCAAGATGCGCCGCGAGTTGGCGGCCGCCGCGATGGAGCTCTTCGCGACGAAGGGGTACGAGGCGACGACCGTCGACGAGATCGCGGCCGCGGCCGGGGTCGCCCGGCGCACCTTCTTCCGGCACTTCCGCTCCAAGGAAGAGGCGATCTTCCCGGACCACGACGACACCCTGATCCGGGCCGAGGCGGTGCTCAACGCCGCTCCGGCGCACGAGCATCCGCTGGACACGGTGTGCCGCGGGATCAAGGAAGTCATGAAGATGTACGCGGCCCGGCCGGAGATCTCGGTCTCGCGCTACCAGCTCACGCGTGAGGTGCCGACGCTGCGGGAGGCGGAGATCGCGTCCGTGGCCCGGTACGAGCGGCTGTTCACCCGCTATCTGCTGGGGCACTTCGACGAGCACGCGCACGACGACGACAACGACGACCCGTTGCTCGCGGAGGTCGCCGCGTCGGCCGTGGTCACCGCCCACAACCACGTACTGCGCAGGTGGCTGCGGGCGGACGGCCAGGGCGACGTCGAGAGTCAGCTGGACCACGCCTTCTCGATCGTCAGGAAGACCTTCGGTACGGGGATCGGCGCCGGGCGGGACACCGGGCCGCAGTCGGCCCCGGCGTCCACCGCGTCCGTGGAGGGCGAGGTACTGGTCACCGTCGCCCGGGTCGACGCCCCCCTGCACCAGGTGATGCGCACGATCGAGCAGGCACTCAGGGAACGGTCGTAGGGCTTTCGCACAGCCGGTTCGCGCAGCCTATTCGCACAGCCATAAAAGGGCGCCCCCTTCCGGAGGGGGCGCCCTTTTCTGATCGATCATCGCTCATCTGTTGCCGACAGATGACAAATGAGAGAAATTCTTGGCACTCGGTGCCTTGCTAGATGACACGCCGTGCCATACGTTGAAGAGGTCCGGGCGGCCGGCGTGCAGAGATCCCTCGTACGCCGGCTGTCCCCGCAAACCAAGGTCTGCGTGCCCGGACGCCTGCGTCACAGGCAACCTTCCGCGCCACAAAGCGCTGCCGAGCACCACCCTCCGCCGAACCGACGGCACGTCCCACCAGCAGCCACAGCCAGCAGCTACCCACGCCGACGTAACCCTCAGCGTTCTCCTCGGACGCTCATCGCCGGAGGCAACACCGTGAAGGAAATCCTGGACGCGATCCAGTCGCAGACCGCCACGTCCGCCGACTTCGCCGCCCTGCCCCTCCCCGAGTCCTACCGCGCGATCACCGTGCACAAGGACGAGACGGAGATGTTCGCCGGGCTCAGCACCCGCGACAAGGACCCCCGCAAGTCGATCCACCTGGACGACGTGCCGGTGCCGGAACTCGGCCCCGGCGAGGCCCTGGTGGCCGTGATGGCCTCCTCGGTCAACTACAACTCCGTGTGGACCTCGATCTTCGAGCCGGTGTCCACCTTCAGCTTCCTGGAGCGCTACGGCCGGCTCAGCGAGCTGACCAAGCGCCACGACCTGCCGTACCACGTCATCGGTTCGGACCTCGCGGGCGTCGTGCTGCGCACCGGCCCGGGGGTGAACGCCTGGCGGCCCGGCGACGAGGTCGTCGCGCACTGCCTGTCCGTCGAGCTGGAGTCCAGCGACGGGCACAACGACACCATGCTCGACCCCGAGCAGCGCATCTGGGGCTTCGAGACCAACTTCGGCGGACTCGCCGAGATCGCGCTCGTGAAGTCCAACCAGCTGATGCCCAAGCCCGGTCACCTCTCGTGGGAGGAGGCCGCGGCACCGGGCCTGGTCAACTCCACCGCGTACCGGCAGCTGGTCTCGCGCAACGGCGCCGGGATGAAGCAGGGCGACAACGTCCTCATCTGGGGCGCCAGCGGCGGTCTCGGCTCGTACGCCACGCAGTTCGCGCTGGCCGGCGGCGCCAACCCCATCTGTGTGGTGAGCAGCCCGCAGAAGGCGGACATCTGCCGGGCGATGGGCGCCGACGCGATCATCGACCGCAACGCCGAGGACTACCGGTTCTGGAAGGACGAGCACCACCAGGACCCCCAGGAGTGGAAGCGCTTCGGCAAGCGCATCCGTGAGCTGACCGGCGGCGAGGACGTCGACATCGTCTTCGAGCACCCGGGCCGCGAGACCTTCGGCGCCTCCGTGTACGTCACGCGCAAGGGGGGCACGATCGTCACGTGCGCCTCGACCTCGGGCTACCACCACGAGTACGACAACCGCTACCTGTGGATGTCCCTGAAGAAGATCGTCGGCTCGCACTTCGCCAACTACCGCGAGGCATGGGAGGCCAACCGGCTGGTCGCGAAGGGCAAGATCCACCCGACGCTCTCCCGGGTGTACTCGCTGGAGGAGACCGGGCAGGCCGCCTACGACGTGCACCGCAACCTCCATCAGGGCAAGGTGGGCGTGCTGGCACTCGCGCCCGCCGAGGGCCTCGGTGTGCGCGACGAGGAGAAGCGCGCCCAGCACGTCGAGGCCATCAACCGCTTCCGGAACGTCTGAGGTCCGAAGATGACAGAGCGCCAGACGCCGCAGGAGCGACCAGCGAAGGACCGGCCGTGGCTCATGCGCACCTACGCGGGCCACTCCACCGCCGAGGCGTCCAACGAGTTGTACCGGCGCAACCTCGCCAAGGGGCAGACGGGTCTGTCGGTGGCCTTCGACCTGCCGACCCAGACGGGCTACGACCCGGACCACATCCTCGCCCGCGGCGAGGTCGGCCGGGTCGGTGTGCCGGTGTCGCACCTCGGTGACATGCGCCGGCTGTTCCAGGACATCCCCCTGGAGCGGACGAACACCTCGATGACCATCAACGCCACCGCCATGTGGCTCCTGGCGCTCTACCAGGTCGTCGCCGAGGAGCAGGGCGCCGACGTCACCCAGCTCCAGGGGACGACCCAGAACGACATCGTGAAGGAGTACCTGTCGCGGGGCACCCACGTGTTCCCGCCGGTCCCCTCCCTCCGTCTGACGACGGACATGATCTGCTACACGGTCAACAACATCCCCAAGTGGAACCCGATCAACATCTGCAGCTACCACCTGCAGGAGGCGGGAGCCACCCCGGTCCAGGAGATCGCGTACGCGATGTCCACCGCGATCGCCGTGCTCGACGCGGTGTTCGCGTCCGGCCAGATCGCCGAGGACCGCAAGGGCGACGTGGTCGCGCGCATCTCCTTCTTCGTGAACGCGGGCGTCCGCTTCGTCGAGGAGATGTGCAAGATGCGGGCGTTCGGCCGCATCTGGGAGCGGATCACCCTTGAGCGGTACGGGATCGAGGACCCCAAGCACCGCCGGTTCCGGTACGGGGTCCAGGTCAACTCCCTGGGCCTGACCGAGGCCCAGCCGGAGAACAACATCCAGCGGATCGTCCTGGAGATGCTGGCCGTGACCCTCTCCAAGGACGCACGCGCGCGTGCCGTCCAGCTCCCCGCCTGGAACGAGGCGCTGGGCCTGCCCCGGCCCTGGGACCAGCAGTGGTCCCTGCGCATGCAGCAGGTGCTCGCCTACGAGAGCGACCTGCTGGAGTACGCGGACCTCTTCGAGGGCTCGCACGTCGTCGAGGCGAAGGTCTCCCAGCTGGTCGAGGACTCGTTCGCCGAGATCGGGCGGATCGAGGAGATGGGCGGCGCGATGGCGGCCGTCGAGTCGGGCTATCTGAAGTCGCAGCTCGTCTCCTCGCACGCCGAGCGCCGGGCCCGGATCGAGTCGGGGGACGAGAAGATCGTCGGCGTCAACATCTTCGAGTCGACCGAGCAGAGCCCGCTCACCGCCGACCTGGACGCCGCGATCATGACGGTCGACCCGGCGGTCGAGGCCCGGGTGACCGCGGCCCTCGCGGACTGGCGGGACACCCGCTACCAGCCCCCCTTCAACCACCCGCGCCCGTGCAAGGCCCTGGAGCGCCTGAAGGAGGCCGCGAAGGGCACAGGCAACCTCATGGAGGCCACCCTGGAGTGCGCCCGCGCCGGGGTCACCACCGGCGAGTGGGCCGGCGCCCTGCGCGAGGTGTTCGGCGAGTTCCGCGCGCCCACCGGTGTGTCGTCCGCGCCCGTCGCGTTCTCCGCCGAGGAGGGCTCCTCGATGGCCCTGGTCCGCCGCAAGGTGGAGCGGACCGCGCGGGACCTCGGTGTCGGCAAGCTCCGCTTCCTGGTGGGCAAGCCCGGCCTGGACGGCCACTCCAACGGCGCCGAGCAGATCGCCGTACGGGCCCGCGACGCCGGGTTCGAGGTGGTCTACCAGGGCATCCGGCTCACGCCCGAGGAGATCGTCACCGCGGCCGTCGCCGAGGACGTCCACGGCGTCGGCCTGTCCATCCTGTCGGGCTCGCACGCCCAGTTGGTGCCCGACGTGCTGGAGCGGCTGCGCGAGGCCGGCGCGGCCGACATCCCGGTGATCGCCGGCGGGATCATCCCGAACGCCGACGCCGAGCAGCTCAGGGCCGCGGGAGTGGCCGCGGTCTTCACCCCGAAGGACTTCGACATCACGGGAATCATCGGCCGTATCGTCGACGAGATCCGGAAAGCGAACAAGCTCGACCCTCTGGAGGTCCCCGCATGACCAGCCCTGCCCCCCAGGTCAACCGCCTGCGTCCGCGGCGTTCCTGCCTGGCCGTGCCCGGCTCGAACCCCCGCTTCCTGGAGAAGGCCCAGGGCCTGCCCGCCGACCAGGTCTTCCTCGACCTGGAGGACGCGTGCGCCCCGCTGGCCAAGCCGGAGGCGCGGCACACCATCGTCAAGTTCCTCAACGAGGGCGACTGGACGGGCAAGACACGGGTCGTCCGCGTGAACGACTGGACGACGCAGTGGACGTACCGCGACGTCGTGACGGTGGTGGAGGGCGCGGGACCCAACCTCGACTGCATCATGCTGCCGAAGGTCCAGGACGCCCAGCAGGTGATCGCGCTCGACCTGCTCCTGACGCAGATCGAGAAGACGATGGGCTTCGAGGTCGGCAAGATCGGCATCGAGGCGCAGATCGAGAACGCCCAGGGCCTGAACAACGTCAACGAGATCGCGACGGCTTCCCAGCGCGTCGAGGCGATCATCTTCGGCCCGGCCGACTTCATGGCGTCGATCAACATGAAGTCGCTGGTCGTGGGTGAGCAGCCGCCCGGTTACCCGGCGGACGCCTACCACTACATCCTGATGAAGATCCTGATGGCCGCCCGCGCCAACAACCTCCAGGCGATCGACGGGCCCTACCTGCAGATCCGCAACGTCGACGGCTACCGCGAGGTCGCCGGGCGCGCCGCCGCCCTCGGGTTCGACGGCAAGTGGGTGCTGCACCCCGGTCAGGTCGAGGCGTCGAACGAGATCTTTTCGCCCTCCCAGGAGGACTTCGACCACGCCGAGCTGATCCTGGACGCGTACGACTACTACACGTCGGAGGCGGGCGGCAAGAAGGGCTCCGCGATGCTCGGCGACGAGATGATCGACGAGGCCAGCCGCAAGATGGCCCTCGTCATCTCGGGCAAGGGCCGCGCCGCGGGTATGCAGCGCACGTCGAAGTTCGAAGCCCCGGAGGCCTGAGCAGCATGCAGTTCGGACGCACCTACGAGGAGTTCGAGGTCGGGGCCGTCTACAAGCACTGGCCCGGGAAGACGGTCACGGAGTACGACGACCACCTCTTCTGTCTCCTGACCATGAACCACCACCCGCTCCACATGGACGCCAACTACGCCGAGAGCACCACGGACTTCGGCAAGAACGTCGTGGTCGGGAACTACGTCTACTCCCTGCTGCTCGGCATGTCGGTGCCGGACGTGTCGGGCAAGGCGATCGCCAACCTGGAGGTGGAGTCGCTGAAGCACGTCGCGCCCACCTTCCACGGCGACACGATCTACGGCGAGACCACGGTCCTCGACAAGACGCCCTCCCGGTCGAAGAACGACCGCGGGATCGTGTACGTCGAGACCAAGGGGTACAAGCAGGACGGCACGCTGGTCTGCGTGTTCCGCCGCAAGGTGATGGTCCCCACCGAGACGTACATCAAGGAGCGCGGCGGCGAGCAGCCCGGCCGCCCGGAGCCGAAGGCCCCCGCGGCGAAGAAGGCCCCGGCCGACCAGAAGACGGAGAACTAGCCATGGCGCGACTCGCCCAGACCGCCGGCCTGACCGACATCCAGCGGGAGATCCTGTCGACCGTACGGGACTTCGTGGACAAGGAGATCATCCCGGTCGCCACCGAGCTGGAGCACCGCGACGAGTATCCGCAGGCGATCGTCGACGGACTCAAGGAGTTGGGCCTGTTCGGCCTGATGATCCCCGAGGAGTACGGGGGCCTGGGCGAGTCGCTCCTCACCTACGCGCTGTGCGTGGAGGAGATCGCGCGCGGCTGGATGTCGGTGTCCGGCATCATCAACACCCACTTCATCGTGGCCTACATGCTCAAGCAGCACGGCACGCAGGAGCAGCGGGAGTACTTCCTGCCCCGGATGGCGGCGGGCGAGGTGCGCGGCGCGTTCTCCATGTCCGAGCCGGCGCTCGGCTCCGACGTGTCGGCCATCACGTCGAAGGCCGTGAAGGAGGGCGACGAGTACGTCCTGAACGGGCAGAAGATGTGGCTCACGAACGGCGGCACGTCGACGCTCGTGGCCGTTCTCGTGAAGAGTGACGAAGGCCACCCCGAGGGCACCGCGCCCCACAAGTCGATGACGACCTTCCTGGTGGAGAAGGAGCCCGGCTTCGGTGAGGTCCGCCCCGGCCTGACCATCCCCGGGAAGATCGACAAGATGGGCTACAAGGGTGTCGACACCACCGAGCTGATCATGGATGGCCTGCGCATTCCGGCCGATCGGGTGCTCGGCGGCACCACCGGCCGAGGTTTTTACCAGATGATGGACGGCGTCGAGGTCGGCCGGGTCAATGTGGCCGCGCGTGGCTGCGGTGTCGCCCAGCGTGCGTTTGAGCTGGGGGTTTCCTACGCGCAGCAGCGGCACACCTTCGGGAAGCAGATCGCACAGCACCAGGCGATCCAGTTCAAGCTGGCCGAGATGGCTACCAAGGTCGAGGCCGCCCATGCGATGATGGTGAATGCGGCTCGCAAAAAGGACTCCGGGGAGCGAAACGACCTCGAAGCAGGGATGGCGAAGTACCTCGCCTCCGAGTACTGCAAAGAGGTGGTTGAGGACGCCTTCCGGATCCACGGCGGCTACGGCTTCTCCAAGGAGTACGAGATCGAGCGCCTCTACCGCGAGGCACCGATGCTGCTGATCGGCGAAGGTACCGCCGAGATCCAGAAAATGATCATCGGACGCAGGCTGCTCGAAGAGTATCGACTCCAGGGTTAGATATACCGATTCGGGGTGTTTTCATCGAGAAGAAGATCACACCCCGTCAGCTGTCTTCGGACGCCGACTCGGCTTCCTGGCTTGCCCAGTTGTGGCCCGCGACCGGTACCATCCCGGGAAAGCCGCCGTCCCCAGTCACAGTGCGGCATCATCCGCTACGAAGGTCATCCATGCCCCACAGCCAAACCTCTGCACCACGCGACAGCCGGGCCGGCGTACGTATTGCGCGCGGAGCCTCGCCGTGGCTCCTCCCGACCGTCGCCACCGCAGCCCTCAGCCTGGTACGCGCGCGCAAGTCCGGCGCCGCCAAGGCCGTGGCCGTGCCCGCCACCGCTCTCGCGGCGGGCATGCTGTGGTTCTTCCGCGACCCCGAGCGCGAGATCACCCAGGGCCGGGTCATCTCCCCGGCCGACGGTGTGGTGCAGAGCATCATGCCGTGGAAGGACGGACGGACCCGCGTCGCGATCTTCATGAGCCCGCTCAACGTCCACGTCAACCGCGCGCCGCTGGCCGGCACGGTGGCGTCCGTCGAGCACATCCCCGGCGGCTTCGTCCCGGCCTTCAACAAGGAGAGCGAGAACAACGAACGCGTTGTCTGGCACTTCGACACCGAGCTCGGCGACATCGAGATGATCCAGATCGCCGGCGCGGTCGCGCGGCGCATCGTGCCGTACATCCCGCAGGGCACGAAGGTCGAGCAGGGCGAGCGCATCGGGCTGATCCGCTTCGGGTCGCGCGTCGACATCTACCTCCCCGAGGGTGTGGAGGTCGACGTGGAGGTCGGTCAGAAGACCGTGGCTGGGGTGACTCGCATTGACCGTGATTGATCCCGAGACGCAGGCCGGGTGGGTGCCGGAGGCCGATGAGCTGGACGACGAGGAGGAGATGCCCCTCTCTCTCCGCCTCTCGATAGCGGACACGCTCACGCTCGGCAACGCCACCTGTGGCTTCATGGCGGTGTACTTCACCACCACCGGCATCCTGATCCCGCACCTCACGGGCAGCCAGGAGACGGGCATGGCGCGGCACAGTGCCGCCACCACCGTGATCCTGATGCTGTGCGCCGCGGTCTTCGACCTGTTCGACGGCCTGGTGGCCCGCAAGCTGCGCTCCTCCCCCATGGGCGCGGAACTGGACAACCTGTCCGACCTGATCAGCTTCGGTCTGGCGCCGGCGTACTTCGTCCTCGTCTACGGCATGGTCGCCGACGACGCGCACCAGCGAGTGGCGGCGGTGGGGGCGATCGTGGTCCTGCTGGCCGTCGTGCTCCGACTGGCCAGATTCTCGTGTGTCACCGTCAAGGACGGCACCTTCCAGGGCATGCCGTCTCCGTTCGGAGCGCTGACGGTCGTCTCGATCGTCCTGCTCGAGCTGCCGTTCGTCGCCACGCTCCTGGCGATCATCGGTACGGCGTGGCTCATGGTGAGCCGGGTCGAGTACCCGAAGCCGCGGGGGCGCCTCGCCGTGGCGATGCTCTCCTGGATCGTGTTCAGCATGGCGCTGCTGGTGTCCTGGGCGTTCGACGCGCCCGGTGGGCAGCTGCTGCTGCAGACCGGGTGTGCGTTGCAGCTGGTGATGGGAGCGGTCATCCCTCTCTTCGCCACCGCTCGCAAGGTGAACAATTTCCGTGGCAACCGGCGTGAGGCCAGGGCGACGCAGTTGCCCTAGCGGTCACCCGCCGTGTGGTGTGGGAAGGGCCCCGAACCGGATGGTTCGGGGCCCTTCCCGTGTCGGCTGCCGCCGGTTCGTACGGTGTCCGCGCCCCGAAAGATCAGCCGCTCGGGGTGTACGCCGTTGCCGCGTCCGAGGCCGCTGCCTCCTGGACCACCTTCATGCCGCCCGTGACCGACTTGTCGGGCTGGAGGATGACGCTCTCCTTGGAGGAGGACGCCTTGGGGTCGGTGAAGTCCTGGGGAATGCCGAAGCCCGTGTCCAGGGCGTCGATGGTGAGCAGGGCCTTGTCCACGCCCTCCCGGGTCAGGTCCTTGGCCGTGCAGGCCTTCTTCAGGGCCTCGCCGAACGCGGAGGCGGCCGTCCAGCCGGCGACCACACCGTTGTCGAGGGCATCCTTCGGATAGGCCTTCTTGTAGTCGGCGACCAGCTTCTTCGCCTGCGGGGTGTCCGCGCCGATGGGCAGCGAGGGCGAGGCCACGTAGTAGTTCTTCGTCAGTGCCGGGCCCGCCTGGGTGGCCAGGAGCTGCGGGGCGAAGGCGGAGTTGTTGCCGATGATCGGGACGTCGAAGCCGCCGGCCGCGGCAACACCGACCAGGGAGGCCGCCTGACGGGGGCCCGCGCTGATCACGACGGCCTTGACCCCGGCGCTCTTCAGGGCGGCGACCTGCGCGGTCATGTCGTTGTCGGTCGGCTTGATCTTCTGCTCGACGACGGTCAGCCCCGCCTCCTTCGCGATGTGCTTGGAGCCGATGAGCGCGCTCTCGCCGTAGTCGCCCTCGAAGTAGACGTGCCCGAGTTTGTCACCCTTCTTGAGGCCCTTCTCCTTCATCAGGAAGTCGACGGCGTTGATCGTCTCGATGTCGTACGTGGACCCGATGACCCGGATGTACGGGCTGCCGAGCAGCGCGGACGACCACGCCTGCGGCAGGACCAGGCCCTTGTCCTGCCCGTCGATGCGCTTCTCGACCGCGGCGACGAACGGCGAGCCGATGAACTGGGCGAACCCGAGCACCTTCGGCGCCAGCTCCGTGTACCCGGAGACGGCCTTCTGCGGGTCGTAGCCGTGGTCGCGGACGCTGAGGGCCACCTTGTAGCCGCACACGCCCCCGTCGGCGTTCAGCTGCTTCACATAGAGCTGCTGGGCCTGGGTGACGCTCTTGCCGAGGGTCGCGTAGACCCCCGTCATATCGGTGAGGGCGCCCAGTGTGATGGTCTTGCCCGAGATGCCCTGGCCGGTCTTCACCTCGCCCGCGGCCGTGTCGCCCTTGGCGTCGTCGTCCTTGGCCTTCGAGCTGCAGCCGGACAGCACCAGCAGCGCCGCGAGTGCTCCGGCGGCCACCCTGGCCGTGTAGGTCGCGTTCGTCGTGCTCATCGTTCCTCCCCTGGATCGGTCCTGAAGCGTCGTCCGGCGGCCACCCTGACCAGGCCGCCGGGCAGGAAGAGCACCACCGCGACAACGGCGGCGCCGTAGAGGTACCGGGATGCCTCGCCCGGTGCGATCCCGCCCGTACCGGGGGCGGAGACCAGGGGCAGCGCATCGCTGTAGCGGGTCAGCAGCTGCGGCAGCACGGAGACGAAGACCGCCCCGATCACCGCCCCCGAGACCGAGCCGAGCCCGCCGATGACGATCATGGCGAGGTATTCGAGCGACAGCGTGATGCCGAAGTAGTCCGGCACCGTCCGCTGGAAGACCAGGGCGAGCAGGACGCCCGCGAGGCCCGCGTACATCGAGGACAGGACGAAGACGGCGGCCCGGTAGCGGGCCACCGGGACGCCGATGACTCCGGCCGCGACGCGGTGGTCGCGGATCGCGTTCATGGCGCGTCCCGGGCGCCCCCGCAGCACCCCGCGGGCGAAGAGCCCGCAGCCGAGGAGCAGCACGAGGCCCGCGTACCAGAGTTTCTCGGCCGAGCCGAACGGCACGTTCGCGACGAGGAGCTCACGGTCGTCGAAGGTGAGCCCGAACAGGCTCAGGGGCGGTACGTCACGGCCGTTGAAGCCGCCCGTGAGGTCGCGCGCGTTGAACAGCACGTGCTGGCCGATGAAGATCAGCGCGAGGGTGGCGATGCCCAGGTAGGCGCCGCGCAGCCGGCCCGCGATGGGGCTGAAGACGCCTCCCGCCAGGCCCGCGACCAGCACGGCGAGGACGGCCGCGAGCCAGGACGGCAGGCCCAGGCCGGTCAGCCCGTCACCGCCGTCCGCGGCGAACACGCAGTAGCCGTACGCGCCGACCGCGAGGAAGAAGGCGTGCCCCATGGACAGCTGGCCCGTGGAGCCGGTGAGCAGGTTGATCCCGATCGCGCCGATCGCCGCGGCCATCGCGAACAGGCCCGCCTGGAGCCAGAACCGGTCCAGGTAGAAGGGCAGGGCCAGCAGGAGGAGAGCGCCGACGCCCCAGACGTACGTACGGGTGCGGGTGACGAGCCGCAGTGGTCCGGCGAGGGCTTCGGACACGGGCGCTTCAGACACGGGCGAGCTCCTTCGTGCCGAACAGCCCGGCGGGCCGGACCAGCAGGATCACGGTCATCACCAGGTACGGGGCCAGGTCGCCCAACCCCCGCCCGAGGAAGGAGAGTTCGCTCTGGTAACCGGTCGCGAGGGACTCCGTGACGCCGACGAGCAGTCCGCCGACGAGCGCTCCGGTGGTGGAGTCGAGGCCGCCGAGGATCGCGGCGGGGAAGGCCTTGAGCGCGGCGAGCGAGGTGGCTCTCTCCAGGCCCGGCGTCGGGAAGACGGTCAGGAACAGGGCGGCCACGGCCGCGAGCGCGCCCGCCACCGCCCAGGCGCCGAGCGACACCCGCCCGAGCCGTACGCCCATCAGCGCGGCCGTCTCCGGGCTCTCGGCGGCGGCCCGCATCGCGACACCCCAGGAGGTGTACCGGAACGCGAGCAGGAAGACCGTGATGAGCAGCCCCGCGGCGACGAACGCGGCGATGCGCGTGTGGGCCAGCGAGATGGGGCCGAGGGTGAGGACCGCGTCGCCCCAGGGGTCGCCGAGCGCCAGGACGTCGGTGCCGATCCGGCGGGTCAGCTCCGTGGTGAGCAGGATGTCCACCCCGATCGTGACGATGGCGAGGACGCTGTGGTCGGAGCCCCGGTAGCGGCGCATCACCAGGAACTCGACGGCCGCCCCGACCACGGCGGCCCCGGCGATCCCGACCAGCAGGGCGGGCCAGAAGCCGATGTCGTCGTGGAGGGTCGCGGTGACGTAGCCGCCCGCGAGAAGCAGGGACGCGTGGGCGAAGTTGACGACCTCGGTGGCCCGGAAGATGACCACGAAGCCGAGGGCGATGAGGGCGTAGACCGACCCCATCGAGACTCCGTTGAGGAGCAGTTCGGCGAAGGTGCTCACGACGCGGTCTCCTCTCCCCCGGGGCGCTCCCCCAGGTAGGCGCGTACGACCGCCGGATCGTTCTGTACGTCGGCGGGGGCGCCGTCCGCGATCCGGCGCCCGAAGTCCAGTACGGTCACCGCGTCGGCGAGCCGCATCACCACCCCCATGTCGTGTTCCACCAGGACGATCGAGATGCCGAGGCTGTCGCGGACGCCCGCTATCACGGCGGAGGTCCGGCGGCGCTCGTCGGCGGTCATGCCCGCGACCGGTTCGTCCAGGAGCAGCAGACGCGGCTCCATGCACAGGGCGCGGGCGAGTTCGGCGAGCTTCTGCTGCCCGTACGGCAGGGAGCCGGCCGGGCGGTCGAGACAGGACGAGATGCCGACGAACTCGGCGATCTCCCGCACGCGTGCACGGTGACGGCGCTCCTCACGGGCCGCCGCGGGCAGCCTCAGGCCTGCGGCGAGGAATCCGGTGCGGGTCAGCCGGTGGCGGCCCAGCAGGAGGCTGTCCTCGACCGTGGCGAGCGGTGGCAGGGCGAGGTTCTGGAAGATACGGGCGACGCCCAGACCGGCGATGCGGTGCGCGGGCATGCCGGTCAGTTCGTGCTCGCCGAAGCGGACGCTGCCGGCGGTGGCGCGGTAGACCCCGGACAGGACGTTGAAACAGGTGGACTTTCCGGCGCCGTTGGGGCCGATGAGGGCGTGGACGGTGCCGGGGCGCACGGTGAAGTCGACGGCGTCCAGGGCGGTCAGCCCGGCGAAGCGCACGGTCAGGTCCCGGACGTGGAGCGTCGGCACGTCGGCGTCGGCTCCGGAGGCGGACTCGGCTCCGGGTTCGGGCTCGGGTCCGGGTCCGGGTCCGGGTCCGGGTGAAGTGGGCGGTGGTGGCGTGTCGTTCGGCATGGCGGTGCTCACCCCTTCCATCGGGTCAGCGCCGGGTGGGTGGCGGCGGCCCGCCCGGCGTCGGCCGCCGCGTCCTCGTCGACGACGCCCAGATAGCGGCGGCGCACCTCGTCGGAGGCGGCCAGTTCGTCCGCGGGCCCCGACAGGGTGACTTCGCCGACCTCCAGGACGTAGGCGCTGGTGGCGAGCCGCAGGGCCAGGGCGGCGTTCTGCTCGACGAGCAGGATCGAGGTGCCCTGCGTGCTGATCTCCCGTACCGTCTCGGCGATCCGCTCGGCCATCAACGGGGCGAGTCCCAGGGACGGTTCGTCGAGGAGCAGCATTCTCGGGCCCGCCATCAGGGCACGGCCGACCGCGAGCATCTGCTGTTCGCCGCCGGACAGCAGTCCGGCGTGCTGCTGGGCGCGGTCGGCGAGGACGGGGAACAGTTCGTGGACACGGCGCAGCGCGGCGGCCCGCTCCGCGCGGCTCCCGGTGGCGCCGAGCGCCCCGGCCCGCAGGTTGTCGGCGACGGTCATCCGGGCGAACACCCGCCGCCCTTCCGGGATCTGGGAGATCCCGGCGGCGACCACCCGGTCCGGCGAGAGTCCGTCGAGGCGGCGGCCGTCGTAGCTCACCGTGCCCCCGGTGACCGCGCCGCCGTGGAAGGACAGGGTCCGGCAGATGGCCCGCAGCAGGGTCGACTTGCCCGCGCCATTGCCGCCGAGGACCGTGACCACGGCTCCCTCCGGCACGTCGAGGGACACCTGGCGCAGTGCTCGTACCGGACCGTATCCGACCGACAGGTCCTGTACGGCCAGCCCCGAACCACCCATGGCATTCCCCCTGTCGTCGCGCTCCCGAGCGCTCCTGATCGCCGTGCACCCCGGTTCTCACGGCCGGTGTGGCGCTCACCACAGCACCGGTGGAGCGTCGCGTCCACGGGGTGCGGGCGAATCGCTGCGGGTGACCAGCGGGCGCGGGCGCGCGTTGTGCGCGCGCACAACACCGCGTGTCAGGGGCCTGTGCGGGGTGGCTCGGGGGTGGCATCCTCCGGCCATGGGAGCCCGCAGAAGGCGTACCGGTCATGACTGGAAAGTGCTCGGCGAATCCTGCGCGGCGCTGCTGGAGCGGCTGCCGGAGCTGGTCGACGAGCACATGCGACAACTGGCCGAACACTCCCCGGTCTACGGGGAGTTCCTGCCGTACGACCAGCAGTGGCGGGAGGCGGAGGAAGCGATGCGGATCGGGATCGAGACGATCTCCGCGCGCCGGGACGCGCCGCGCCGTGACCTGGAGTACGCGGAGGACGCGGGGCGGCGTCGGGCCCAACAGGGGCTGCCGTTGGAGCTGTTGGTGCACGCGTACCGCTCCGCGGGCTATCTGGTGTGGGACGCCCTGCTGGAGGGGGCGGCCGGGCGGGAGCCGGATCGGCTGGGGGTGCTGATGCGGTCGGCGACCATGGTGTGGTCCGCCGTGGACGCGCAGGCCGCGGTGGCGAGCGAGGCGTATCTGGCGACCGAGGCGGAGCTTCGGCGGCGGACCGACGAGCGGCTCCAGGCGCTTCTCGACGCGCTCCTCGAAGGGCAGGAGGCACCTGGTCTCGCGGCTCGGGCGGCCGCGGGGCTCGATCTGCCCGAGCGGGGTCCGTACGCGGTGGTCGTGCTGCGCTCGGAGCGGCGGGAGCCCGTTCGGCGGCCCGTGGAGGCGAACGGGCTGCGGTTCGTGTGGCGGATGCGGGCGGACTGCGAGGTGGGGGTGGTGGCTCTCGCGGCCGGGCAGGGCCTCGACGGGGTGGCGCGGGCGCTCGACGGGCGCTGTTCAGGGCCCGGCGGGATCAGTCCCGTCGTCGCCGGGCTGGCCGAGCTGGGGCGGGCCCGGCGGCTCGCCGAGCTGGCGCTGCGTACGTGTGCGCCGGACGCGAGTGCCGTCGTACGGCTCGACCAGCGGATGCCGACGGCGCTCGTCGTCAGCCAGCCCGAGCTGGCGGGGCGGCTGGTGGCGGACGTCTTCGGTGCCCTGCTGGAGCTGGAGCCGGCGGACCGGGCGGTGCTGCTGGAGACGCTCGACGCGTGGCTGTGCTGCGAGGGGTCCGCGGGGCGGGCCGCGGGGCGTCTGTACTGCCACCGGAACACGGTGTTCAACCGGCTGCGCCGCCTGGAACAGCTGACGTCACGGTCGCTGGCGCGGCCACGGGACCTGATCGAGATGACCCTGGCACTGGACGCGTACCGCTTGTCCTGAAAGCCTTTGTTCGCCCTGGGGGCTGCCGCCCCCAGCCCCCCACATCGGCCTGAACGGCCTCGTCCTCAAACGCCGGACGGGCTGGGTGGTGGGGGCGCGGGGAACTGCGCGACCAGCCACACCCGACCCGCACCCGACGCACACACCCGGGGAGGCGAGGGCGAAGCCCCGCCTTCAAGGGGCGCGGGGAACTGCGCGCCCAGCCCCCACCAACCCGCACCCATCCATCGCGGCCACCAAAACGTGCGCGTCAGGTGAGGAAGTCCTCCGCGATACGCTCCGCGAGCCGCTCCAGGATCGGCCCCGCATCCGCAATGCACCGACCGACATCGGGCTCCACCTCCGTGAGCGGATAGACCCGCCGGATCCCGGCCCGCCCGAGCGCCTCAGGCGCGAGGGACAACCGCCCGCACACGGCGATGACCTCCTTCCCCGCCGCACGCGCCGCCGCCGCGACCCCGGCGGGAGCCTTCCCATGGAGGGTCTGCTCGTCCAGCGACCCCTCCCCGGTGATGACCAGCGTCGCCCGCTCCAGCGCGGGCGCGAAGCCCAGCACGTCGAGCATGACCTCGATCCCGGGCCGGAAGCCGGCCCCCAGCCCCACCAGAGCCCCGTACCCGATCCCGCCGGCGGCCCCCGCGCCGGGCGCCACCGCGTACTCCGCGGCCCTGCCCCCGATCGCCTTCTCCAGGACCGCGGCGAAGTGCGCGAGCCCCGCGTCGAGCACCGCCACCTCGTCGGGCGAGGCGCCCTTCTGCGGCCCGTACACCGCCGCCGCGCCCTTCGGCCCGGTCAGCGGGTTGTCCACGTCACTGGCGAGGACCACGTCGACGGAGGTGAGCCGGGGATCGAGACCGGCCAGGTCCGCCGTGGCGAGCTTCCCGAGGGAACCGCCGCCCAAAGGCACCGGCTCGCCGGCCTCGTCGAGGAACCGCGCCCCGAGCGCGGACAGCATCCCGGCCCCGCCGTCGGTGGTCGCGCTGCCGCCGACGCCGAACACAATGGTGCGCGCCCCGGCGTCGAGCGCGGCCCGCAGCAGCTCACCCGACCCGTACGTGGACGCCGTGAGCGGCGCGAAGACCCCGGCGGGCAGCCGCTGCAACCCGCTGGCCTCGGCCATCTCCACGACCGCGGTCCCGTCGCGCAGCGCGAACGCGGCGTCGACCTCTCCCCCGAGCGGCCCGGCGACCCGCACCTCGTGCCGCTCGAACCCGGCGGCGACCGCCGCGGCGACCGTGCCGTCACCGCCGTCGGCCACCGGGAGCGCCTCGACCTCGACGTGCGGCGCGACCCGGCGCAGTCCCGCCGTGACCCGCTCGGCCACTTGTACGGCCGTGAGCGTGCCCTTGAACTTGTCCGCGGCGATGAGTACTCGCTGGATCTGGCTGCCGGTCCGGTTCTCTGCAGCGTCCGCCACCTTGCGTTCCCCTTGCTCCTCGGGCCTTGCACACGTCAAGGCAGTCGCGCCGCTGCGACCCTAACCGCAGGAGGGTGCCGCTGCCCAGGGCGGTTCTCAGGACCCGGACAGCGGCAGGGACTCGACACACGCGGTGTACGTCCGTCGGGAGGGTGACGACCGCGCGGGCCACCCGGTCGATCTCGCTAGGCTGCCCTGATGACGACCCTTGACTACGACACCTACATCGCGGGCCTCCCCCGTGTGCTCGTCGGCGCCGCCGCGCTCCTCCGTGACACCGAGGGCCGTGTCCTGGTCGTCGAGCCCAACTACCGCGAGGGCTGGGCGCTGCCCGGCGGAACCGTCGAGTCGGACCTGGGCGAGACCCCGCGGCAGGGTGCCCACCGGGAGACGCTGGAGGAGATCGGCCTGGACCTGGAGCTCGGCAGGCTGCTCGCGGTGGACTGGGTGCCGGGCACCGCGCGGCCGCCGATCGTGGCGTACCTGTACGACGGTGGAGTGCTGTCGGACGAGCAGTTCACGTCGATCCGCCTCCAGGAGTCGGAGCTGCTGTCCTGGCGGCTGGTCCCGCGCGAGGACGTGCCCCAGTACATGCCGGGCTCCCTGGGCCGCCGCGTGACCGCCGCCCTGGACGTGCTCACGCAGGGAACGGGAACGGCCGAGCTGGAGAACGGCCACCGGGTCCACTGACCTTTCGTACCCCTGACCGTCAGAACAGTGCCGCGTCCGCCGCTCCCCGCTCGAAGTCCAGCAGTCGCTGCTTGCGGTGCAGACCGCCGCCGTATCCCGTCAGGCTGCCGTCCGCGCCCACCACGCGGTGGCAGGGCACGATGATGCCCAGCGGGTTCTTGCCGTTGGCGAGGCCCACCGCTCGTGACGCCTTCGGATTGCCGAGGGCGTCCGCGAGTTCACCGTACGAACGGGTCTCGCCGTACGGGATCTTCCGCAGCTGTTCCCAGACCGAGCGCTGGAACGCGGTGCCGTGCAGGTGGAGTCGCACGGAGAAGTCCTTCAACTCGCCCGCGAAATAGGCCTGTAGCTCCTCGGCCGCTTCGGAGAAGGGCGTGTCGTCCGGCCGGCCGAAGGTCTCCTCGGGCGGGCGGT
The DNA here is from genome assembly GCF_047444975.1 of Streptomyces sp. CWNU-52B. Taxonomy (NCBI): domain Bacteria; kingdom Bacillati; phylum Actinomycetota; class Actinomycetes; order Kitasatosporales; family Streptomycetaceae; genus Streptomyces; species Streptomyces sp. CWNU-52B. Next base: position 244,029 of record NZ_JBLFJV010000021.1, read on the forward strand.
GGCGCTGGTCGGTCATGTAGAGCCCGGAGAGGACGCCGTCGGTGGCGACGAGCGTGAGCGGGCCGTACGGGCTGTCGATGACGGTGTGCTGTTTCACTGCGTCCTTCTCGCTCACTGTGTCGTTCTCACTCACTAGGTCCTTCTCACTCACTAGGTCCTTCTCGTTCTCGTTCAGGCTTGTTCGGGGAGGAAGTTGACCGGGTGCGTGCCCGTCGCCCACAGGTACTGGACGGCGTACGCGCGCCAGGGCCGCCAGTCCGCGGCGCGCGCCGTCAGGGCGGCGGGGGTGGCGGGAAGGTCCAACTCCTTTGCCGCGTACCGGACTCCGAGGTCGGTGACCGGGAAGGCGTCGGGGTCGCCGAGGGCGCGCATCGCGATGACCTCCACGGTCCAGGGGCCGAACCCGGGCAGGGCCAGCAGCTGTGCCCTGATCTCCGCCCAGTCGCCCTCGACCCCCAGGTTGAGGGTGCCGTCCGCCAGCCGGCCGACGAGTGTGGTGAGGGTGGTCCGGCGGCTGACCGGCATGGCCAGCGCCCCGGGGTCCAGGGCCGCCAGGGAGCCGACGGACGGGAAGAGGTGGGTGAGACCGCCCCCGGGGTCGTCGATCGGCTCCCCGTGAGCCGTGACCAGGCGTGCCGCGTGCGTACGGGCGGCGGCCGTGGACACCTGCTGGCCCAGCACGGCCCGTACCGCGAACTCGGCCTCGTCGACCGTACGGGGCACTCGACGGCCCGGCGCCTTGTCGACGAGCGGCGCCAGCACCGGGTCCGTACGCAACTGGTCGTCGACCGCGACCGGATCGGCGTCCAGGTCGAGCATGCGGCGGCAGCGGCTGATGGCGACGGTCAGGTCGCGCAGGTCACCGAGGGCGAGCCGGCAGCCGATGTGATCGGGCCTCGGCGTGAGCGCGACGACACCGTGGCCGTACGGCAGCCGCAGGGTGCGCCGGTACGCGCCGTCGCGCCACTCCTCCACGCCGGGTACGGCGGTGGCGACGAGGTGGCCGAAGAGGTTGTCCGGGTTGAGCGGGGCGCGGAAGGGGAGCCGGACGTCCAGCACCCCCGGTGTGCCGGTGGAGCCGGTGCCGTTCCTGGGGGCCCGGGTGCGCAGTTCGCTCGGCGCCAGGGCGAAGACCTCGCGGACCGTGTCGTTGAAGGTGCGGATCGAGGAGAAGCCCGCGGCGAAGGCGATCTGCGCCATCGGCAGCGGTGTCGTCTCGATGAGCAGGCGCGCGGTCCGGGCACGCTGGGCACGGGCCAGGGCGAGCGGTCCCGCGCCCAGTTCGGCGAGGAGCTGGCGTTCGATCTGCCGGGTGCTGTACCCGAGGCGGGTCGCGAGGCCCGGCACTCCCTCGCGGTCCACGATCCCGTCGCCGATCAGCCGCATCGCACGGGCCACCAGGTCGGCCCGCTGGTTCCACTCGGGCGAGCCGGGGCTGGTGTCGGGGCGGCACCGCTTGCACGCCCGGAAACCGGCCTGCTGGCAGGCGGCCGCGCTCGGGTAGAACGTCATGTTCTCCGGCTTCGGCGGCACGACGGGGCAGCTGGGCCGGCAGTAGATCCGTGTGGTCAGGACCGCCGTGAAGAACCATCCGTCGAAGCGGGCGTCCTTCGACTGGACAGCCCGCACACAGCGCTCCGACTCGGTGTGCATCCCGTTCTGCATGTCTCCCAGCATCACCCTTGGTCATGGCGATGGCTGGCGGGAATCCGACATCTGCCTGACGCACCGCGCCGCCTCACCCCATGCCTCACCGACCGGTCTCACCGGCCTGGCTCACCGACCTGATCCAGGCGCGGACCGCGGACGCCGTCGTTCGCGCGTGCTCCTGGAGCAGGGTCAGATGGTCACCCGGCACCTCCACCTCCTCGTGCGGCAGCGGCCACCGGGTGCGCCAGTCCTCGGCGCCGGGGTCCGCCGCCATCCGGGGCGTGGGCTGCGAGGCCCGGACCAGCAGGGTCGGGGTGTCGACCGGTTCCGGGTCCCAGTTCATGAAGATCCGGGCGTACGCACCCATGGCCGCGGCGCCGGCGTCCTCGTACAGGCGGGGCGCGACGGTGGCGGGCAGGGCCAGCAGCCAGTCCTTCCGGCTGGTGGCCTCGTCGATCAGGTAGGTGTCCAGCAGCGCCTGACCCGCCGGTGGCCTGCCGACTTCTTCGAGCCGCCGGGTCACCGCGTGGGCGAAGGCCCCGCCCGTGGACGCCCCGACGAGTACGAAGGGCCGGTCGCCGACCTGCCGCAGCACCGTCTCGGCGTGCGTGTGGGCGAACGCCGCACGGTCGGCGGGGACTGCTTCGCCCCCGCCGAGGCCCGGGTGGACGAGTTCCAGGACGTCCAGTTCGCCCTCGAAGGAGCGGTGAAAGTCCCCGAACTCCCCGCCGGGGACGGTGAAGGGCGGGTGCTGCCCGGCGAGAAAGACGAGCACCGGACGGTCACGGAGGCCCTCGGCCCGGCGGAGCGGGGGCAGCGCGTGGGCCTCGCTCCCGGCCGCCGTGAACGTCGGCAGGGCCAGGGAGGCGGAGACCAGCATGTGCATGCCGGCCGCCTCCTCGCCCTTGGCGCAGAGCGCGCGGTAGAGCGCGGCGAGCGTCTGCGGGGGCCGGACCGTGGCCTCGGTCTCGGTACCGGTCCCGGTCCCGGTCTCGGCCGCGGTCCCGGTCGCGGTCCCGGTCGCGCTCTCGTCGTCGGACAGGTCGGCGGCGAGCAGGCCGAGCAGGTGGCGGGCGAGCGCGTCCGTCGTGGCGTGCTCGAACACCACCGAGGCGGGCAGTCGCAGCCCTGTGGCCACGGTCAGCCTGTTGCGGATCTGGACCGCCATCAGGGAGTCGAAGCCGAGGTCGGCCAGGGGTCTTCCGGTCGGCAGCGTGTCGCCGTCGGGATACCCGAGGACCACGGCGACCGCCTCACGCAACAGCTTCTCCAGCGCGGTCGCCCGTTCCTCCCCCGGCAGCAGCGCCAACTGCTCGCGCCACGCGCCCTGTGCCCGAGCCTCAGCCGCACTCCCGGCTCCGGCTCCGGCTCCCGCTCCCGCTCCCGCTCCGGAATGGGACGCGGCTGCTGCCGGGCGGGCGCCGCGGACCAGTTCCCGCAGCAACGGAGGCACCGGCACGCCGGCGGACCGGGGCGTGCTCCGGTCCAGGAGAAGCGGGGCCAGTACGGGCTCACCGTCACCCGGCGCCGCGTCGAACAGAGCCATGCCCTGCGCGAGGGACAGGGCCCGGACCAGGTCGGGCCCACCCGGCGCCGTCCGGAGCGCAGCGGTGTCAGGGAGCCGGGCCGCCATGCCGTCGCCGTGCCCCCACGGCCCCCACGCGAGGGAGACGGCGGGCAGCCCGAGCGAGGCACGGTGGTGGGCGAGCGCGTCCAGGAAGGAGTTCGCCGCCGCGTAGTTGCCCTGTCCTGGCCGGCCGAGCAGCCCCGACGCCGAGGAGAACAGGACGAACGCCGAGAGGTCCAGCTCGCGGGTCAGCTCGTGAAGGTGCCAGGCGGCGTCCACCTTGGGCCGCAGCACCGCCGCCATCCGCTCCGGTGTCAGCGAGTCCAGTACGCCGTCGTCGAGCACGCCGGCCGCGTGCACCACGGCGTTCAGCGGGGGGTCGCACCGGGCGATCAGCGCCGCCAACGCGGTGCGGTCGGCCGCGTCGCAGGCCACGACCCGCACCGCCGCACCCAACTCCGCCAATTCCGTGCGCAGTTGCTCGGCGCCCGGCGCCTGTGGGCCGCGTCGTCCGGTGAGCAGCAGATGCCGCACCCCGTGCTCGGTGACCAGATGCCGGGCCAGTTCGGCGCCCAGTGCCCCGGTGCCGCCGGTGACGAGCACGGTGCCGCCCGCACCGAACGTGCCGGTCCCGTGCGGTTCCACGGCGCCGCGGGTCAGCCGGGGGACGGTCAACCGGCCTGCCCTGATGCGGAGTTGGGGCTCGCCGGTGGCGAGGGCCGCGGGGAGCAGCCGTAACGACTCGGGGCGCCCGTCCACATCGGCCAGGACGATACGGCCCGGCGTCGTCTCCGACTGGGCCGTGCGCACCAGTCCCCACACGGCGGCGCCCGCGAGGTCCGGGTCCGGTGCGGTGGCGTCCCGGGTCACCACGAGCAGCCGTGCCGCCGCCGGTCCCGGCTCGCGCTGCCAGTTCCGCAGCGCCTCCAGGACCGTGCCGGTCAGCCGGTGCGTGGCGGCCACCGGACCGGGGTCGGCCGTGGAGGTGAGGGCCGTGAGGACCACGACGTCCGTGGCCGACCGGGCCGTCCCCGCAGCCGCCGCCACCGGGATGTGCGCCCCGATGTTCAGTTCGTCCGAGCCGTCCGAACTCTCCGAGCCCTCCTGGCCCAGCAGTGTCCATGTCCCGCCGCCGGTGTCGTCGTCGGGCAGGTCGGCGGGAAGGGCGCGGGGTCGCCAGTCGAGGCGCAGCAACGCCCGTCGCACCACCTCGTCGGTGTCGTCCGGGGCTCCGCCGGGCACCTCCCGGGTGACCAGTGAACCCACCACGGCCAGCGGCTTCCCCGCCGTGTCGGCGAGCGTCACCGTGACCGCTCCGGGTCCCGTCGGCGTCAGCCGCGCCCTCGCCGCGACCGCCCCTTCGGCGTACAGCCGCACCCCGCTCCACACGAACGGCAGCCGCACGAGCCCCAGACCGGAGCCGGAGCCGGAGCCGGAGTCGGAGTCGGAGTCGGAGCCACGGTCGGCACCCGTGCCTGGCTCGGCCAGCAACATGCTGTGCACCGCCGCGTCCAGCAGCGCCGGATGCATGCCGAACCGCGCCGCGCCCGACACCTCCTCCTCGGGCAGCCGGACCTCCGCGAAGAGTTCCGTGCCCCGCCGCCACAGGGCGCCGACGCCCTGGAACGCGGGCCCGTACCCGACTCCCCCGTCGGCCAACGACTCGTACGCGTCGGCCAGTTCGATCGCGACGGCACCTTCGGGCGGCCACACCTCCAGGTCGCCGTCCGGCGGGTCCGCCGCCGAGGGCGCCCTGCCGAGCACCCCCGTGACATGCCGGGTCCAGCCCTCCCCCGTCGCCCTCTCCGGGCGCGAGTAGAGGTCGACCGGACGTCCGCCGGAGTCGTTCTCAGGACCGACCACGACCTGGACCCGTACACCGGTCCTGTCGGGCAGCACGAGCGGTGCCACGACGACGAGTTCCTCCAGGAGGTCACAACCGACCTCGTCGCCCGCGCGTACGGCCATCTCCACGAAGGCCGTCGCGGGGACCACCACCTTCCCGGCGATCAGGTGATCGCCGAGCCAGGGCTGCGCGTCCGTGGAGAGCCGGCCCGCCAGCACCGTCCGGTCCGTGTCCGGCACCGTGAACGCCGGGCCGAGCAGCGGATGCCCGGGGCCGTCGGCAGCCGAGGGTCCGGCGGGCCGGGGTGCGTCCAGCCAGTACCGGCGCCGCTGGAAGGCGTACGTCGGCAGCTCCACGCGCCGCACTCCCGGGCCCGTGAACACCGCGGCCCGGTCGACACCCGTACCGCGCACGTGCAGACGGGCCACGGCGTGGAGCAGTGACTCGGATTCCGGCGAGCCGGACCGCCCCGTCACGGGCCCTACGGCCGCGACGCACTCGGCCCGCCTGCCCCTGCCCTCCGTGCCGGACGACGACAGCACCTCCTCGGCCGCCGCGGTGAGGACGGGCGCTGGGCCCAGTTCCAGGAAGGTCCCGACCTGCTCCTCCTCGTCGAGGTACCGCACGGCGTCCGCGAAGCGCACCGGCAGCCGGGCGTGCCGTACCCAGTACTCCGCCGAGCGGAGCTCACCGGACTCGGTGTCGGCCGGGCGGCCCGACACGGTCGAGACGACCGGGATCCGGGGCCGCCGGTACGTCAGCCGCCGGGCGACGCGGCGGAACTCGTCCAGCATCGGTTCCACCAGCGGCGAGTGGAAGGCATGGCTCACCCGGAGCCGGGTGGATCCGCGCCCGCGCTCGCCGAACCTGTCCGCGACGGCGAGTACGGCGTCCCGGGCACCCGAGATCACCACGGAACGCGGGCCGTTGACCGAGGCGATCGCGACCAGGTCCGTGCCGGCGAGGGCGGTCAGTACGGGAGCGACCTCGGCCTCGGAGGCGTCCAGCGCGACCATCACCCCGCCTGTCGGCAGGGCTTGCATCAACAGGCCGCGGGCCACGACGAGTTGGGCCGCGTCGGGCAGGTCCAGCACCCCGGCCACGTGTGCCGCGACCAGTTCCCCGATCGAGTGCCCGGCCAGGAACTCAGGCCGTACGCCCCAGGATTCGAGCAGCCGGAACAGCGCCACCTCGAAGGCGAACAACGCGGCCTGAGTGAAGTCCGTGCGGTCGAGCAACAGGGCGTCGGGCGAGCCGTCCTCGGCGAACACCACGGACCGCAGCGGCCGTTCGAGACCGCCGTCGAGAGCCTCGCACACCTGGTCGAAGGCGGCGGCGAACACGGGAAAGGACTCGCTCAAGTCCTGTCCCATACGGGCGCGTTGGGCGCCCTGGCCGGTGAACAGGAACGCCGTGCGGATCCCCGGCTCGGCGACACCCCGTACGGTGTGCCGGTCGCCGTCGCCGCGGGCGAGCGCCCGGAGCGCGGGCAGCGCGCGCTCGCCCCCGGGCACCGCGGCCCGGTGTGCGAGCGCCGGCCTCGTCACGGCGAGCGAGTAGGCGATGTCGGCCGAGTCCACGGGCGAGAGACCGGGCCGGGCCGCCACCTGGGCCGCCAGTCGCCGGGCCTGGGCACGCAGCGCGGACTCGTCGGCTCCGGAGAGCAGCCAGGGCAGCGAGGGCGACGCGGTGTTCCCGGGCTGCCGGCGGTCCGGGGGCGGGGCCGGGGCCTCCTCCAGGATCACGTGGGCGTTGGTCCCGCCTATCCCGAAGGCCGACACGCCCGCCCTGCGGGGCCGGTCCGACGGCTCCCAGGGCCGGGCCGCCGTCAGCAGTTCCACCCGGCCGGCGGACCAGTCCACGTGCGGTGACGGTGTCTCGGCGTGCAGGGTCGCGGGCAGCCGCCCGTGCCGCATGGCCTGCACCATCTTGATGACTCCGGCGACCCCCGCCGCCGCCTGGGTGTGTCCGAGGTTGGACTTCACCGAGCCCAGCCAGAGCGGTGGCCGCTCCGGTGAACGCCCCTGCCCGTACGTGGCCAGCAGCGCGCCCGCCTCGATCGGGTCGCCCAGTGTGGTGCCGGTGCCGTGCCCCTCCACCGCGTCCACGTCAGCCGCGCGGAGTCCGGCGTCGGCGAGCGCCCGCGCGATGAGCCGTTCCTGCGCCCGGCCGTTGGGCGCGGTGAGGCCGTTGGACGCCCCGTCGGAGTTGACGGCGGAGCCCCGGAGCACCGCGAGGACGGGATGGCCGTTGCGGCGGGCGTCGGACAGCCGCTCCAGGAGGACGAGACCGGCGCCCTCGCCCCAGCCGGTGCCGTCCGCCGACGAGGAGAACGACTTGCAGCGGCCGTCGGGCGACAGTCCGCGCTGCCTGCTGAACATGGTGAACGAGCGCGGGGTCGCCATCACGGTGACCCCGCCCGCCAGTGCCATCGAGCACTCGCCCGAGCGCAGCGCCCGCGCCGCCCAGTGCAGCGACACCAGGGAGGACGAGCACGCGGTGTCGACGGTGATCGCGGGACCGCGCAGGCCGTACGTGTAGGCGACCCGGCCGGACGCGACACTGCCGGCCGAGCCCAGGCCCAGGTGCGCCTCCAACTCGTGCGGCGCGGTGCCCAGACGGTCGGCGTAGTCGCCGTACATCACCCCGACGAACACACCGGTGTCGCTGTCGCGCAGGGACGCCGGGTCGATCCCGGCGCGCTCCCAGACCTCCCAGGACGTCTCCAGGAGCAGCCGCTGCTGCGGGTCCATGGCCAGCGCCTCGCGCGGCGAGATGCCGAACAGGCCGGCGTCGAACTCGGTGGCCCCATGGAGGAATCCGCCGGTACGGGCGTAGGACGTGCCGAGGCGGTCCGGATCAGGGTCGTACAGGGCCGCCAGGTCCCAGCCTCGGTCGGCCGGGAAGTCCGAGACGGCGTCCCGGCCTTCGGAGACCAGTCGCCACAGGTCTTCGGGGGACTCGACGTCCCCGGGGTAACGGCAGGCCATGGAGACCACGACCACGGGGTCGTCGGCGACCGGGACACCGGCATCGACACCATCGGCGCCGGCTCCTGCCGGCTCAGCGGACTCTGCCGTCGAGAGCGCGCTCAGCAGGTGGCGCGCCACCTCGCCGGGTGTCGGGTGGTCGAAGACAAGCGTTGCCGACAGGCGCAGTCCGGCGCTCTCGCCCAGCAGGTCGGTCAGCGTGACGGCGCCCAGGGAGGTGAGGCCCAGATCGGCGAAGGAGCGGTCCCCGTCCTGCCGCCCGTACGACCGCTCCCCGCCGCCGGCCTCGGTCAGCGCGGAGAGCACGAGGTCGCGGACCACCCCCTCGCCCTCCTCCGGCGACAAGGCGGCCAGCCGCTCACGCAGCGCGGGCGCGGACGTGGAGGCGGGCGCGTGCGTCGGCCGGGCGAGGCCCGCCACGGCGTGCCGGAGGATCTTGCCGGATGCCGTACGCGGCACCGCGGCGATCTCATGGATCTCCGTGGGCACCTTGTGTTCGGACAGGAGTGTCCGGCACGTCCGCAGGACGCGCCGCGCGTCGAGTCCGTCGGGGCCGGGCACCACGAAGGCCACCGGCACCTCGCCGAGGACGTCGTGCGGGACTCCGGTCACGACGGCGTCGGCCACCCCGGGGCAGCTCAGCAGGGCCTGTTCGACCTCTGTGGGGTGGATGTTCTCGCCGCCCCTGATGATCAGTTCACCGACGCGGCCGGTGAGGGCGAGGTGGCCGTGCTCGACCCGCCGGGCCAGGTCTCCCGTGCGGTACCAGCCGTCCTTCAGCACGGCCTCGGTCGCCTCGGGCTGACGGTGGTAGCCGGTCATGAGCCCCGGCCCGCGCACCCACACCTCGCCCTCGTCGCCGTCCGCGACGTCGTGCCCGGAGCGCGGATCGACCAGCCGTACGTCCACGCCGGGCACCTCGGGCCCGCACGAACCGTCGACCCGGGGGCCCTCCGGCCGGTTCACGGCGATCATCCCGCAGGTCTCGGTGCTGCCGTACCCGTCCAGCAGCATCGCCCCGAGCGCCTCCTCGACCTCGTGCCGCAACGCCGGCGGACCCGGGGCACCGGCGACGACACAGCACCGCAGTCCCGTGCGCGGGCGCGGGCGTCGGCCGGCCTCGCTCGCCTCGCCCGCCTCCGACACCAGCCGGTGGTAGGTCGCCGGTACCCCGGCCAGCACCGTGAAGGGCCCCTCGGGCCCCTGGTGCGCCTCGTCGAGCACCCCCAACAGCCCGCCTGGCGGCAGTAGTTCACCCGTGATGTGCGCGCTCGCGCCGGTGGCGACGACGCCCAGTACGGCGAGCGAGTGCCCGAAGCTGTGGAACAACGGGAGCGGCCACAGCAGCCGGTCACCGGCCGAGAGGCCGAAGACCGGCCCGTAGCAGGCCGTCGGCGACCAGAGCGCGGCGCGCTGCGTGGACACGACTCCCTTGGGGCGATGGGTGGTTCCGGAGGTGTAGAGCAGCCAGGCCGGTTCGTCGAGGCCGAGGTCGTCACGTGCCGGTGCCGCGCCTTCGCCGGCCACGGCTTCGTCGAACAGCACGGTCCCGGCGGGTGCGTCCGCGGGCACCGGCCCCGGCCCGGTGAGCAGTACCCGCGGTGGGTCCACCCCAGCACCCAGGCGCGCCAGTCGGGGCAGGTTCGGCGCGTCCGTGACGATCACGGACGCCCCGCTGTCGGTCAGCAGACGGGCGAGTTCGACGTCGGAGGAGCGGGGGTTCAGCAGGACGCCGACCCCGCTCGCGCGGGTGACGGCCAGACAGCTCTCCACCAGCTCGACGCGGCTGCCCAGCACCACCGCGACCCGGTCGCCGCGCCGGAGCCCCGCGCCCGCCAGGTGTGCGGCGAGCCTGCGGGTGCGGTGCTCCAGTTCCCCGTACGTCACGCGTCGCGCTGAGTCCGAGAACGCGATCCGGTCCGCCGCCGTGGCGGCATGGTGTCTCAGCAACTCCGGTAATGATCTGATCGGTTCGTCGTGGTGCATCATGTCCCCACCTGTGCGGCCCCGCGCCGTTCGTCCCCGGTTCGGGTGAGAGTACGTCCGCCGCGTACGCGAACTCGAAGGTTTCGGGGACCGTGAGGTGGGTGTGTCGCGGCCGCTACCCGGAGAACTCCCCCGCCGTGGGCCGCCGGGAGGCCGCCATCGCCTCGTCGAGGTCGGTCAGGGGGCGCAGCCGGTAGGTGTACGCGTAGTCCCGGTCGGCGAAGAGCTTGTACTCGTCGTGCGTGTGCGCGCCCCAGCTGTTGTCACCGCCGATGCCCATCTGCCGGTGGTTCAGGCGCAGTACGACCTCCTCCCGCGGAGTCAGCTGGTAGTCGTGGCGCGTGCCGACCGACAGGTCCTCCGGAGTGAAGTGCGAGGCGTTGACCTCGATGAGCGGTTCACCGGAGACGAGCAGTCCGGCGCCGCCGCGGTCGGTCAGGGCGGCCCAGCGGACGTCGGTCTTGTTGCCGTTCTCCTGCGGGCGGATGTAGCGCGACCACTGTTCGGAGACGGTCCCGGAGTACAGCCCGACGTCGGTGCCGTCGTTGCGGTCCCAGTGGTTCTCCTCGGGGCCGCGGCCGTAGTAGCGCAGGTGCTCCAGGCGGCCCGGCAGGAACAGCAGGGTGCCGACCTCCGGCAGGTAGGGCAGGCTCGCGGCGCCCGGGTGCAGGGTGTTGTCGACCTTGATCTCGCCGTTGCCGAAGACGGTGTAGGTGGTGGTGTACGTGGACTCGGTGGTCGTGGGCAGGGTCCCGGTGACCTTGATCCGGACGGCCCGGTCGCGCAGGGCGCTGACGCTGACGTCCGTCACCTCGCGCAGCCTCCCGGCGTCGCGCCAGGTCTGGTTGCGCAGGTGCTGGCTGTTGCCCCGGTCGTTGTCGGTCGGTGCCCGCCAGAAGTTCGGCACGGGCCCGGAGGTGATCAGCCGGGTGCCGCGGGACTCGTACGACGTGATGACGCCGGTGCGCTTGTCGAGGGTGACGGAGAAGTCCTTCCCCCGCACCGTGACGGACCGTTCGCCGTCCTGGTGGCGCAGGGCGGGCACGCGCTCCAGGGGCAGGGGCGCCGCGGCCCGGCTGCCCGCGTCGACCGGGAGCTGCTGCTTGGCCACCTCGAAGCCGGCCTTGGCCCACTTCGTGCGTTCCTTGAGGGTGAAGGACAGGTGCAGGAAGTACTCCGTGCCGGGCGCCGGGGTGGCCGGGAGCCTGAACGGCACAGTGACGTCCTTGCTGCCGAGCGGCGGGACGTCCAGCTGGGCCCGGCTGAGCTTGCCGCGCTGTACGGCCTTGCCGTCGGCGACCAGGGCCCAACTGCCGTCGAACTCACGGAGGTTCGTGAAGAGATACTCGTTGGTCAGGGTGACCGACGCGCCGGCGGCGAGGGTCTTCCCGGACGCCGGGGCCGCGTTGACGGCCTGGTAGATCTGTTTGACCTGCGCGGCCTTGCCGGTGTGTGCGCGGTCCGCGGTGACGATGCCGTCCGCGACGAAGGCGCCGTCGTTCGGGTGGTCGCCCCAGTCGCCGCCGTACGCGAAGTACGTGCGCTCCTTCGCGCGCTTCTCGGTGACCTGGACGGTCGCCGCGTCGAACCAGAACCGCACCCCGTCGTCGCCGGGGGCTCGTCCCTCGGACGCGAGTTCGGCCGCGGACAGGGCGCGGGCGTAGACGCGGGCCCGCCGGATGGTGCCGCTGAACTCCCGGGTGGGGTTGTCGACGTCCGTGGCGAGCGAGAGCGGCGCGGTGTTGACGGAGGGCCGCCGGGTGGTGCTCCGGGTGGCCCTGACCGCGCCGTCGACATGGAGGGTCAGCGTGCCCGCCGCCGTGTCGAGGACTCCCGCGATGTGGTGCTCCTCGCCGGTCCAGTCGTCCGGGAGCGGCCAGGTCGCGCTGATCCACTCGCCGTCGCTGTGGATGAAGAACTCCAGGTTCTCGCTCGTCTGCTTCAGGGCGTACTGCGTGTCGCCCTTGGTGACGAGCGGCTGGTGGTAGCCGGTGACGTGCGGGGTGACCCAGGCCTCCAGCGTCAGGGAGCCGGTGATGTCGAGGCCGGTGTCGCGGGCGAAGACGGTGCTGCCGGAGAGGCCGTTCTTCCGGTCGAAGGTCGCGCTGCCCGCCTGGATCTCCCCGTGCACGGAGCCCGGTCCTGACTCGGTGAACAGGACTCGGGTCGGGGTCGGTTCGGTCAGGGACTGGTCGACGAAGTCCCAGATCCAGCCGCCCTGCAGGACCTCGTGCCGGCGGATGACGTCCCAGTACTTCTTGAGGTTGCCGGTCGAGTTCCCCATCGAGTGGGCGTACTCGATCATGACGTACGGGCGGGTGTCCGAGGTGTCCGCGGCGCGGGCCTCGATGCGCGCGGGGCTCTCGTACATCGCCGAGCGGATGTCGCTGATCCCCGGCCGGTCGTCGCCCTCGTACTGGATGACGCGGGTGGTGTCGTACGAGCGGATCCAGTCGTGCATGGCGACGAAGGTGCTGCCGCCGCCGGCTTCGTTGCCGAGTGACCAGATGACGACGGAGGCGTGGTTCTTGTCGCGGTGGACCATGTTCCGGGCGCGGGCCACACACGCCCTGCTCCAGTCGGCGTGGTCGCCCGGGTACTGGTCCCGGATGCCGTGGGTCTCCAGGTTGGTCTCGTCCACGAGATACAGGCCGTACTCGTCGGCGAGTTCGTACCAGAGGGTGTTGTTGGGGTAGTGCGAGGTGCGGACGGTGTTGATGTTCATCCGCTTCACGATCTCGATGTCCCGGACCAGGTCGGCGCGGGTGAGCGCGGTGCCCCGGTCGGGGTGCATCTCGTGCCGGTTGGTGCCCCGCAGGGAGACCGGCCGGCCGTTGATGCGCATCAGCCCGTCCGTGAGCGCGAACTCGCGCAGGCCGACCCGGTGCGAGAGCGTCTCGACGACCTTGCCCGCCGGGTCGCGCAGCCTCAGCACGGCCGTGTAGAGGTACGGGTCCTCGGCCGACCACAGCTTCGGCGCGGGCACGGCCCTGGCGGCCCGCACGGTCACGTCCTCGCCCGCCGGGGCCCCGCCGAGGTCGACGGCCTGGTGCAGCGGGCGTGGCCAGACGGCGTGCCCGCGCGCGTCGTAGAGCTGGGTCTCGACGGAGTACGAAGCCCCGCCGCCCGCCCCTGCGCCCGTGTCCGTGCCGCCGTAGTCGCGGACGCTCGCGGTGACCGACAGCTCGGCGGCTCGGTAGCCGTCGCTCAGCGGGGTGTCCAGCTTGAAGTCGCGCAGGTGCACGGCCGGGGTGGAGTACAGGTGGACCGAGCGGAAGATGCCGCTCAGCCGGATCATGTCCTGGTCCTCCAGCCAGTCACCGTCCGAGTAGCGGTAGACCTCCACCGCGATCTGGTTGGTGCCGGGCTTGAGATGCTCGGTGATGTCGTACTCGGCGGGGGTGTACGAATCCTCGCGGTAGCCGACGAGCTCTCCGTTGATCCACACGTAGTGGGCGGACTTGACCCCTTCGAAGTGCAGGAACGTCCGCCGCCCCGACCACCCCTCGGGGACGGTGAAGGTACGTCTGTACTGGCCCACCGGGTTGTAGCGGGTCGGGGCGGCCGGTGGCTGCGGCTCCTCGCCCTGGCCGTTGGGACCCCAGTAGGGGTACGTGATGTTGATGTAGATCGGGAAGTCGTACCCGTGCAGCTGCCAGGCGGAGGGGACCGGGATGGTGTCCCAGGAGCTGTCGTCGACGTCGGTGCGGTAGAAGTCGGTGTCCCGGTCGTCGGGGCGGTCGACGTAGGCGAACCGCCACTTCCCGTCGAGGCTCATCCGGTACGGCGAGCGGGCCCGGTCGCCGGCCAGCGCCTGCCCGACGTCCGCGTACGGCGTGAGGGTGGTGTGCGGCGGCTCGGATCCCACCTGGAAGACGTCGATGGCGCCGTTCCACTCCGGGGAGCCGTCCGCCGCCACCGGCCGGGTGGCCGCGTGGGCCAGGGGGGACGACGCGGGCAGGGCGAGCGCGCCGAGGACGGCGGCTCCGCCCTCGAGAAGCCGGCGGCGGCTGACAGGGGAGAGCTGCGGGAGGCGGGGGTGGGGATGCGGGTGCGGCATGCTGTGGCCTTCCTCGGTACGACAGCGGGATGCACGAACTGAGGGAGTATCAGATCTGATCGAAGCTGATCGATGCGGTTGACATACGGCAGGTGATGTCAGGCCAGAATGCGACTGCTGAGGACAAAGGCACCTAGTGGGGCACAGAAAACCCTAGGACCCCAACACAATCAGAGCAATGACCTTGTCGGACTCTGTGTGATCCTGAGGCCAGGTCAGCCGGAGCGCGCGGCGGAGAACGCCTCGTACGCCTGCTCGTCGAAGAGCACGAATCTGACCTCGGCCACCTGTGTCCGCGCGCGCCGCACCGTGCCGACCGCGATACGCGCGGCGTCCGCCGTCGGCCATCCGTAGATCCCGGCGGAGACGGCCGGGAACGCGACGCTCCGCGCGCCCAGTTCGTCGGCGACCCGCAGGGATTCCCGGTAGCAGGAGGCCAGCAGCTCGGCCCGGTCCTCGCTCGGGCTGAACACCGGCCCGACGGTGTGGATCACCCAGCGCGCGTCGAGTCTGCCGGCGGTGGTGGCGACGGCCTGACCGGTCCGCAGGCCCTTGCCGTAGTGCCCGGCGCGCAGCCTGCGGCACTCGGCGAGGATCTCGGGGCCGCCGCGCCGGTGGATGGCGCCGTCCACGCCTCCGCCGCCCAGCAGCGAGGAGTTCGCCGCGTTCACGATCGCGTCCACGCTCTGCCGGGTGATGTCGCCCCGTACGAGCTCCAGGGTGGTCACCGGCGCAGCCTCCGCCAGACCGCCTTGGCCGCGTTGTGTCCCGACATGCCGTGGACGCCGGGGCCCGGCGGGGTGGCCGAGGAGCAGATGAACACCGCCGGGTGCGGGGTGTTGTACGGGAACGGCGACAGCTTGGGGCGCAGCAGCAGTTGCAGTCCCGAGGCCGCGCCGCAGCCGATGTCGCCGCCCACGTAGTTGGCGTTGCGGGCGGCCAGTTCGGGCGGGCCGGCCGTGGCGCGGGCCAGGACGCGGTCGCGGAAGCCGGGCGCGAACCGCTCGAGCTGGCGCTCGACGGTGTCCGTGAGGTCTCCGGTCCAGCCGCTCGGGACATGGGCGTACGCCCAGAACACGTGCTTGCCCGCCGGGGCGCGGGACGGGTCGACGACGCTGGGCTGCACGGTGATCAGGAACGGCGTGTCGGAGGTCCGCCCCTGCCGGGAGGCCGCGCGCAGGGCGGCCCCGATCTCGTGGCGGTCCGCGCCGACCTGCACCGTGCCGGCCGTGCGGGCCTCCTTCGCGGTCCACGGCACCGGTCCGTCGAGCGCGTAGTCGATCTTGAAGACGCCCGCCCCGTACCGGTACCGCTCGTAGTACCGCCCGAAGCCCGCGATACGGCTCAGCGCGGTGGGCGAGGTGTCGAAGACGTACGCGCGCGCGGGCGGCAGGTCGTCGAGGCGCTTGACCTCGTAGTCGGTGTGGACCGCGCCGCCCAGGTCCTTCAGATACGCGGTGAGCGCGTCGGAGATCGCCTGGGAGCCGCCGCGGGCGACGGGCCAGCCGCGGGCGTGCGCCGCCAGGGCGAAGACGAGGCCGACGGCACCGGTGGCGAAGCCGCCCAGCGGGGACATGACGTGCCCGACGAGCCCCGCGAACAGCGTCTTCGCCCGCTCGTCGCGGAATCTGCGCATCAGCCAGGTCGAGGGCGGCAGCCCGGCCAGACCGAAGCGCGCCAGGGTGACCGGGTCGCGGGGCAGCGCGCTGAGCGGCAGGGACATGAAGTCCTGCACGAGCGTGTCCCAGGAGTGGGTGAAGGGCTCCACGAGTCTGCGGTACGTGCCCGCGTCGCGCGGTCCGAACGAGGCCGCCGTCTCGGCCACGGACCGGGACAGCACCGCCGCCGTGCCGTCCAGGAAGGGGTGCGCCATGGGCAGTTCGGGCTGGAGCCACTCCAGTCCGTACCGGCCCAGGGGCATCGCGCGGAAGGCGGGCGAGTTGATGCCCAGGGGGTGCGCGGCCGAGCACGGGTCGTGCCGGAAGCCCGGGAGGGTCAGCTCCTCGGTGCGGGCACCTCCCCCGACGGTGTCGCGCGCTTCGAAGACGGCCACGGAGAAGCCGCGGCGGGCCAGCTCCACGGCGGCCGTCAGTCCGTTCGGCCCCGCACCCACCACGACGGCATCGAGCATCGACGGCACCTTCGGACTCCTTTGTCAGCCGATGGCCACGGAGGATCAGGATATGCCGGACCGCCGGCGGTCCTGCCTCAGCCCCACGCTGTCGGGGCTCAGACACCGCCGGACAGCAGTGCGAGGACCCGGCGGGCGGTGGCCTCGTCCCGCGCCGCCGTGAACGGCAAGGTGTTGCCGCCGGTTATCCGGAACGGTTCCTGTGCGAGGGTCAGCTGCGTGCCGCCCGCCTCCTCGACGAGCAGGAGCCCCGCCGCATGATCCCAGGCGGCCTCCCAGGAGAACGCGACGGCGTCCAACTCGCCGCGCGCGACGGCGAGGTACTCCAGCCCGGCCGAGCCGCAGGGGCGCGGGGCGACGCCCTGCGTGCGCAGGCCCAGAAGCGCGCGCTTCTGGTCGTCCGTCGTGTAGTCCGGGTGGGACGTGGCCACTTCGAGGTCACGGCCCGGGGCGGGCGAGCCGGCCCGCAGGGGTACGCCGTCGAGCAGGGCGCCCCGGCCGCGCACCGCGACGGCGAGCTGCTCACGGGCCGGCGCGAAGGTCCAGGACGCCAGGACCACGCCGCCCTGGGCGAGCGCGACCAGGGTGCTGAAGCCGGGGTCGCCGTGCACGAACTGGCGCGTGCCGTCGACCGGGTCGACGATCCAGACGGGGGCCTCGCCCTGGAGCGCCTCGTACGTCGCGGGGTCGGCGTGGACGGCCTCCTCGCCGACCACCACCGAGCCGGGCAGGAGCTTGACCAGCACCTCGGTGAGGTACTCCTCGGCCTTGCGGTCGGCGTCCGTGACCAGGTCGTGCGGGCCGCTCTTCTCGTCGATCTCGTGCGCCTCGAGCTGCCGGAAGCGCGGCATGATCTCGTCGGCGGCCGCCTTCCGCACGGCCTCCTCGACGTCTGCGGTGCGGTGTGCGAGAAACTCGTCGATGGTTTCCATGTGTTCGATCATGCCTCCATGAGAGCACGCGCCACTGACAATCCCCACCTGGTGGGTGCATCACGGGTGGAATCGGCATGAACAACGGGTGCGCACAGGTCAGCGTCCGACCGCGTACCCCTGCATCCCGCGCGGATTGGCCGCGGCCGACAGCACCCCGGTCCGCGGGTCCCGGGCCACCGCGCACAGCCGCCCCTCCGACCAGGCGTCGCCGACCTGGACGTCGTGGCCCCGGCGGCGCAGCTCCTCGACGACCCCGGGGTCCGTGCGGGACTCGACGGTCACGCTGCCGGGACGCATGCCGCGCGGGTGGAAGGAGCCGGGGAAGCTGTCGTTGTGCCAGTTCGGGGTGTCGATCGCGCCTTGCAGGTCCAGGCCGCCGCGGACCTCCGCGCGCAGGGCGACGGCCAGGAAGAAGTGCAGCTGCCACTGGTCCTGCTGGTCACCGCCGGGCGTGCCGAACGCCATGACCGGTACGCCGTCCCGCAGCGCGAGCGACGGGGTGAGCGTCGTACGCGGACGGCGGCCCGGGGTCAGGGAGTTCGGCAGTCCCTCGTCCAGCCAGGCCATCTGGAGCCGGGTGCCGAGCGGGAAGCCCAGCTCGGGCACGACGGGGTTGGACTGCAGCCAGCCGCCGCTGGGCGTGGCTGCGACCATGTTGCCCCAGCGGTCGACGATGTCGAGGTGGCAGGTGTCGCCCCGGGTACCGCCGTCCGCCGAGACGACCGGCTCACCGGGCACGGGCGAGGTCGGCGGTCGGGCCACCGTCGGCTCCCCCGCCCCCGGCGCCGCGAGCACGTCGAACCCGGGCTCCCCCGTGGCCACCGCGCGCGCGTGGTGGCTGAGCAGCGGAGTGCGCCCGCCCGGACTTCCCGGCCGCAGCTCACGGGAGGCCTTCTCCCCGACCAGCTCGCGCCGCCCGGCGTTGTACTCCGGCGACAGCAGGTCCGCCAGGGGCACCTCGCCCGCGTCCCCGTACCAGGCCTCCCGGTCGGCCATCGCGAGCTTGCAGCCCTCGATCAGCAGGTGGACGTACGCGGCGGAGCCGTACCGCGGCAGTTCGGGCGGCAGCAGGGCCAGCTGCTGGAGGAGCACCGGGCCCTGGCTCCAGGGGCCCGCCTTGCACAGGGTCCAGCCGCGCCACTCGTAGGTGGCCGGGGCCTCGTAGGACGCCGACCAGGAGGCCAGGTCGGCCGCGGTGAGGGTGCCGCGGTGGCGCTCGCCGCTGGTGTCCAGCGTGGGCCGGGCCGCCTGCCGCACCAGCGCCTCGGCGATGAATCCCTCGCGCCAGACGCGCCGCGCGGCCTCGATCTCCGCGACACGGCTGTCGCCCGCCCGGGGCCGGGGTCCGGGTCCGGGTGAGCTGGGGGCTGCGGACCCGGCCTCCGCCCCCTCCGCCTCCGCCTCCGCCTCCGCCTCCGCGAGCAGGCGTCGCCAGGTCGCGGCGAGGGCGGGGTTGCGGAACAGCTCGCCCGGCCGCGGAGGCTCCCCGTCCGGCAGGTACACGGCGGCGGACGACGCCCACTCGGGCTCGCTCTCGAAGAGCACTCGTACGCTGTCCACGGTCTCGCCGACGCGCTCCACGGGCGCGTGCCCGTCCTCCGCGTAGCCGATGGCGTACTTCAGGACGTCCGCCAGGGACTTCGTGCCGTGGTCGCGCAGCAGCATCATCCACGCGTCGAAGGCGCCGGGCACGGCGGCCGCGAGGGGCCCGGTGCCGGGGACGAGGTCCAGGCCGAGTCCCCGGTAGTGGGCGATCGTGGCCCCGCCCGGTGCCACGCCCTGCCCGCACAGCACCCGTATCCCGCCGCCCGCCGGGGCGAGGATGATCGGGACCTCACCGGCGGGGCCGTTGAGATGCGGTTCGACGACGTGCAGTACGAAACCGGCGGCGACGGCGGCGTCGTACGCGTTGCCGCCGTCCTCAAGAACCGCCATCGCCGACTGCGAGGCGAGCCAGTGGGTGGAGGAGACCATTCCGAAGGTGCCCTGGAGCGTGGGTCGCGTCGTGAACATGACCTCAGGTTAGAGCTCGGCCCTGTGTCGGCGGGCGCCGTGGAGCCCTCGGCGTCCCAGGCGTCCGGCACACCTCCGATCACACTGTGAACATGAGTGATTACGGGTGGTATTGAACGGTGGTGGTCCTCGCTCTACTGTCGGTCGTACCGGGACGGCCGTCGGCCGTCGACCGTACGCGGACGGCGTGATGAGGGGGCTTGGGATGGGTGCGGGCGCACACGTTGCAGAGACCGTTGCTGAGCCTTCGGAGCACGAGGCCGCGCCGCTGCCGACGCCGCGGGGCCCGCTGACGGAGGCCCTCCTGCGCGCGCTGGCGGGCGAGCCGGGGCCGTTCGTGGCTCCCGCGGTCACCGCCGAGGACCCGGTCACGGACGACGACCTGCATCTCGCGCTGTACGTGTGTTACGAGCTGCACTACCGGGGGTTCTCGGGCGTGGACGACCGCTGGGAGTGGCATCCCGCGCTGCTCGGTCTGCGGGGCCGGCTGGAGCGGGAGTTCGAGGCGGCGCTGCGCGTCAGGTTCGACGTGCCGGAGGGCGCGGCCGACGCCGTGGCGGCCCTGAGGCGGATGGCCGACGAGCCCGGACCGTCGTTGTCGCGGTATCTGCGCGAGGAGGCCACCCGCCAGGAGTTCCGGGACTATCTCGTCCACCGGTCGGCCTACCAGCTCAAGGAGGCGGACCCGCACGCCTGGGCCGTCCCGCGGCTGACGGGGAAGGCCAAGGCCGCGCTGATGGAGGTCGAGTTCGACGAGTTCGGCAGCGGCCGGGCCGACCGCATCCACGCGGTGCTGTACCGGAACACCATGGACGCGCTGGACCTGGACAGCCGCTACGGCGCGTACCTGGACGCGCTGCCGGGTCCGACACTGGCGGCGGTCAACGCCGGTTCGATGTTCGGCCTGCACCGGCGGATGCGGGCGGCTGTCGCGGGACACCTGGCGATCTCGGAGCTGACCTCGGCGCTCGCCAACAAGAACGTCGCTCAGGGACTGCGCAGGCTCGGTCTGGGCCCCTCGGCCACGGACTTCTTCGACGAGCACGTGATCGCGGACTCCGTGCACGACATGATCGCGCTGCACGACCTGGTGGGCGGACTGCTGGCACAGGAACCTGCGGCGGCGCGCGAGGTGCTCTTCGGCGCCCGGACCTGGGCCGGTCTTGACGCGGCGTCCTGCGACTACTTGCTCGGCCGCTGGCAGAAGGGGGTGCCGACACTGCGGCCGACCGGATGACGGGTGACCCAATGGCCGGATGGCCGGACGGCCGGATGGTCGACCGGATCAGTCCGCCTCGTGCTCGTGCTCATGCTCGCGCCCGTGTTCAAGCTCGCGCTCGTGCCTTCGCCGGGCCTGGCTGCGCAGGCGGGCCAGTTTGTGGGTGCTGTCGCACCACGGCTTCTGCCCGGAGAGCCCGCAGCGGCACAGGGCGACCGCCGGCCGGGTGATCTCGAACTCGTTGCCGTCCGCGTCGACGACGCGCCGCGCTCCGCGTACCACGTAGGGGCCGTCCGGGTAGGCGGTGATCACACACTCGGTCTCGGGCCTCATGGCCTCATCCCTTCTCGTCGGTCATCGTTTCGGCGATCAGTTGCTTGACCACGTCGGTGAGGCTGCCGCTGTCGGCGAAAGCCCGTCGCTGCCGGTCGGCGGAGTTTCCCCACCGGAGAGTCCGCTGTACGAGCGCGGTGACCTCCGCCCAGTCCCCGGCCGCCACCAGAGGCCCTCCGACATGGTCGAGCAGCCGGTCCACCAGCTCGGCGGCCGGGACGAGTTCGGCCGTCGAGGGATCGATCAGCTTCTCGGTGAGCCCGAAGCGGGCGGCGCGCCACCTGGCCGCGTTCAGCAGTTCGGGAGCCACCTCGGGAGCCGGGTCGCCCCGCGCGATGTCGGTCAGACAGCGGTGGACCAACGCCCGCGACAGAGCGGCCTGGAGGACGGCCTCGTCGATCGTCGTGCAGGCGTCGGCGATGCGGAACTCCACCGTGCGGTACTTGGTGCCCGGCCGGACGTCCCAGAACACCTGCCCGGCGTCGGCGCTGGTTCCCGTACCGACGAGCCGGCCGACGCGCTCGCAGTGGTCGGCGTAAGAGGACACGGTGGGCGGCACCCCGGCCATCGGCCAGCGGGACCAGACGGTACTGCGATAGCTCGCGTACCGCGTGTCCTGCTCCGTCCAGAACGGCGAACTCGCCGACAGGGCCGACAGGACGGGCAGCCAGCGCCGTACACGGTTCATCACCTCGACAGCGGTGTCACGGTCCTCGACACCGATATGCACATGGCAGGCACAGATCAGGTGCTCGTCGGCGAGCCGCGCGAAGGCCTCGGCGATGTGCTCGTACCGGGGCCGGTCCGTGAAGCCCACCCGCCGCCAGTCGGCCGGCGGGTAGGTGCCGGAGGAGACGACGGAGGTGCCCGTGCCGGCCGCGGCACCGGTCAACGCGTCCCGCCTGGCCCGTAGATCGGTACGCAGTTCGGCCAGGCTCCAGCAGATGCCGGTGCGGCTCTCCACCATGCAGGGGCGCAGCTCCGAGCTGTAGTGCTCGGTGTCGTCCCGGCACACCCGGTCGAGCAGGTCCGCGCTGTCGACGAGTTCCTGCGTCCGTGTGTCGACCACGAAGAACTCCTCCTCCACCCCCATGGACAGCGGCCCGCCCTCGGGCGCCCGGCCGGAACGCTCTCCAGGCGTCGGGGCGAGCTTGTCGGCGTAGGTACTCATGCGGCAGATCTACCACCCGGAGAGGGGCGCGGACCGCAGGAGCACCGGGTGATTCCGTCCGTCGGTGCCGACGGCATGGCCGGTTCTCGCCGGTGTCCCTCCGGCGGCGTACTGACATCCTCGCAGTGGCAGTGGCCGACGGGCAGTGGTGTCAGGGAAGGATGTCGAGTGAACCGTCTCTACGGCAGACCGGACGCCGTCCCCGAGCGCGGGCTGTTCTCGCTGGCCCAGACGGATCCCGCCACGCTCCGGACGCTCGTCGCACGGTCGGTCGAGCTGTTCCACGACCGCGGGGCGCACGATCTGCCGCTGCGCGGGCGGCTGGGCGGCGTGCTGTTCACCCGCACCTCGACACGGACGCGCACGGCCTTCCAGACGGGCATCGCGAGACTCGGCGGCGTGCCGATCGCCTACGGGCCGCACGATCTCCAGCTGGACACCGGGGAGTCGGTGGGCGACACGGCACAGGTCCTCGGCTCCATGCTGGACCTGCTCGTCGCCCGGACCTCCGGCCCCCTCGACGAGCTCCGTGAGCTGTCCCGTGAGGGCGGGCTCCCGCTGATCAACGCCATGGCTGCGGAGGAGCACCCGACCCAGGGGGTGTGCGACCTGGCCACGCTCGCCCTGGTCCACGGCGACCTGGACGGTCTCAGCCTCCTGTACATCGGTGAGGGCAACAACACGGCCGTGGCGCTGGCGTACGGCATCGCCCCGGTGCCCGGTGCCCGTGCCGTCTTCGTCACACCGCCCGGGTACGGGCTGGCGGCGGACGTGCTCGGGACGGCGCGCCGGATCGCCGGTGAGAAGGGTGCCGTGCTGAGCGAGACGCACGACGTGGCCGAGGTGCCGGACCACGTGGACGTCGTGTACACGACGCGCTGGCAGACCACGGGCACCAGCAAGGACGATCCCGCATGGCGGGAGACGTTCCGGCCGTTCCATGTCGACGCCGCGCTGCTGGACCGGTGGCCGGACGCGTCGTTCCTGCACGACCTGCCGGCGCACCGGGGCGACGAGGTCTCCGGTGAGGTACTCGACGGGCCGCGCTCGCTCGCCTGGACCCAGGCCGCGATGAAGCTGCCCAGCGCCATGGCCGTCCTGGAGGCCACCGCGGCCGCCGCCGACGTCTGAACCCCCGTGGCCGACCCCGTCACCGGGGCTGTGCGGGCTGTACGGACCGGGGCCGCGCGGGCTGCCAGGCGGTCGTCCCCAGGACGTTCTCCGGGCCGATGTCCAGCGGATACGGCGGCTGCACGGTCACCGTGGCGTCGCCCTTCTTCGGGGCGACGCGCAGGTATACGCCGGAGGTGTTGTTCATCCGCCAGTACAGGGACGCGTGCGCACTCTCGCCGGGGGCCAGCGTGAGCGCGCGGGGGCCCGGGTCGTGCGGTGCCATGAACACCTTGTCCGTGCCCTCGACGGTCCGTACCCCCGGGAAGGGGTCGCGCGAGGAGTCCAGCACGGTGACGGCCGGATAGCCGTTCAACCTGTATGGCCGGTCACCGCAGTTGGTGACGTCCAGGCCCATGGCGCGCAGCCCCATCGCCGCGTCGCCCTGGTCGGCCTCGAAGCGCAGGCCGGACGCCGGGCAGCTCCCGGTGCGGTCCGCGGAGACGGCCGGCGACGGCTCCGGGAGCGAGAGCCCCGGGGGCGAGGACGGGGAAGGGGGCGGGGACGGAGACCGGGGCGGCCGCACGGTCGGGGACGGTGCCGGTGGCGGCTTGAGTTCGGGGTTGCGCTCTCGTTCCAGTTCGGCGGAGAGCCCGCACCCGCTCGCCGCCAACGCCAGGGTCAAGGTCAGCAGGCAGGCGAGGGCGGCGCTCCGGGACGTTCTCGGGGGTGTCGCGATCACGGGCAGATCATCACACGAGCCTCGCCGGAAGCCTTCCCTCCGCCACCGCGTCCCGTGGCACAGCCGGTGAGGCCCCGGGCGGCGAACGCGGTGACCTCGCGTCCGCGGCGCGCACGAGGCACTCCCGACCGGGTGTCTCCGCCCGCTCCGGCGGACCCGTCGCCGTCGGTCCGTATCGTCAACTCAGCCGCCCCGTGGCCGAGTTGCACGGCGACCTCGGCAGGGCCCGCAGGCCGGGCCGTCGTACGCGGACCGCTGTCCGGTCCGGCTGATCGCGTACGGCGCGTGCACGGCTGTGGACCGCGTCGGGCGGGCGCTGCCCCGGGCGCCGCCGTACCGGTGGCGGCCGGCGAGGGGCGGGGGCGCGTTCCTGTCACCGCGCGGCCACGGAGCGAGTTCTCACTTCCGCCCTACAGCCACTCATGTGACACTGGCGTCCCGCCCGCCGTGCGGACCCCTCCGCACCGTCCCCCACGAAATGTGCGCCGTGCGATCTCTTCCCCTCGCTCTCACCGCGCGTCTTGCGCCGGTCGTCGTGCTCGCCACGGCGGGCTGGGCGCTGTCGTCCGGGCCGCTCGCCGCGTCTCCCACCACGGAGAACAAGGCCGAGCCCGACCGCGGGGCGTCGCCTTCGGCACCCGCGACCGCCGCCGCGACCCGCACCTACCGTGACTCTCCCGCGCCCTGCGAGGGCGTGACCAAGAAGACGGTGACCTCGCTGGTGCCCGGCGCGAAGACGGCGGGCAAGGAGATCCCCTCGACCGACGAGTCCCTGCGCCGCACCTGTTCCTGGAACGCGCTCAAGGGATTCGACTACCGCTGGCTGGACATCTCGTACGAGATCAAGAAGTCCGACGAGACCGCCCTGGCCTCCTACAAGCAGCGCACCGCGGAGAAGAGCGGCGGGGGCGAGGTTCCCGGTCTCGGGGACGAGGCCTACTCGGTGGTGAACCTCACCACCGACGACAAGCAGCAGACCCGCGAGGGCATGGTGATCGTCCACGCGTCCAACGCCCTGGTGGTCGTCACGTACAACGGCAGTGACTTCGAGAGCAAGAAGGCACCTGGTACGGACGAGATCAACAAGGGTGCCATCAAGGCCGCCAAGGAGGGGATGGCCGCGCTGGAGGCCGCCCAGTAGCGGCGGCTCCCGGCGCGGCCGGGCGCGGTCAGCCGGCCTCGGTGGGGCCGGTGGCGCGCTCCTCCCGTTCGGCCCGTGCCACGGGGGCCATCAGCGCGACGTACAGCACGAGCGACGAGCCGAGCCCGACCGCCCATCCGTAGTCCGCGAGCGGCTCGAGGAACGGGATGAGTCCGTCGACCGGGAACGGGCCGAGCTTCGCCCCCTCGGCGTCGACGTTCGAGTACGAGCCGCCGACGGCCAGGATCCCGCCGACCGCGAAGGCCAGCACCGCCCGCCAGTTCCAGCCGTTGGTGTACCAGTAGCGTCCGCCGGCCGTGTAGAGGTCCGCGAGGTGCAGGACCGTACGGCGGACGATCCAGTAGTCGGCGATCAGGATGCCCGCGACCGTGCCGAGCAGCCCGCCGACCACACCGAGCCAGGTGAAGATGTAGAACTCCGGGGTGGAGATCAGCTTCCACGGGAAGATCAGGACGCCGATGACACCCGTGATCAGCGCGCCCGTACGGAAGTTGATGAACTTGGGCGCCAGGTTGGACAGGTCGTACGCCGGTGAGACGACGTTCGCCGCGATGTTCACGGAGACCGTGGCGACCAGCACGATGACGAGCGCGAAGAACAGTCCGAACGCGTTGTCCGCCTTGGCCGCGAGGGCCACCGGGTCCCAGATCGCCTCTCCGTAGACGGCCTCGGAGCCGGAGGTGACCAGCACGGCGAGGACCGCGAAGAGCGTCATGGTCGTCGGCAGTCCGAGGGACTGGCCCCAGGTCTGCGCCCGCTGGCTGGCGCCGAAGCGGGTGAAGTCCGGGATGTTGAGGGACAGGGTCGCCCAGAAGCCGATCATGCCCATCAGGGACGGGAAGAAGACCGGCCAGAAGTCGGCGCCCCAGCCCAGCTTCGAGGGCTGGTCGAGCAGCGCGCCGAAGCCGTCGGCCTGCACGGAGATCCAGATCAGCAGCACGAACGCGCCGACGATCACGACGGGCGCGGCCCAGTTCTCGAAGCGCCGCAGGAAGTCCATACCGCGGTGGATGATGGCGATCTGCACCGCCCAGAAGAGCACGAAGCACAGCCACAGCGGCCAGGGGTTGCCCGCGATCCGCCCCGCGTCCTCCCACTCGGCGCCGGTCAGCTTGGAGCCCAGGGCGAAGATGCCGCTGCCGCCGATCCAGGTCTGGATGCCGAACCAGCCGCAGGCCACGGCCGCCCGGATCAGCGCCGGGACGTTGGCCCCGCGCAGCCCGAAGGAGGCACGGGCCAGTACGGGGAAGGGGATGCCGTACTTGGGTCCGGCGTGCCCGGTGGCCAGCATCGGGAGCAGCACGATGACGTTGGCGAGGGCGATGGTGAAGACGGCCTGTTTCCAGTCCATGCCGAGGGCGACCAGGCCGGAGGCCAGGGTCCAGCTGGGGATGCAGTGCGCCATGGAGACCCACAGCGCCGCGAAGTTGTACGTCGTCCACGTGCGCTCGGAGACGGCGACGGGGCGCAGGTCCTCGTTGGCGAAGGGGCTGTCGGTGGGGAAGGCGCCGGGGCTGAGTTCGATCCGGCCGTCGGCGTCGGCGGACTGGGATATCGGCGGCCCCGTGGGGACGGTGTCGGTCATGAGCAGGCCAATCGATGAGGTGGGACGGGAGAGGCCGTGCGGGCGGCGCCGTGGGGACGGGTGGTGCGGTCCACTTCCCGGGGAGGTGGGAAGGGGACGGACTTGAGGCCTTCCGTCAGCTGGTCACCTGTTCACCGCGGGGATCACCGTGGATCCGTACGCCTCGATGACGCTCTCCTGAGCGTCATGCATGTCGTACAGGGCGAACTGGTCGACGCCCAGCTCACGCAGGGCGTTCAGCTTCTCGATGTGCTGCTCGGCCGTGCCGATCAGGCAGAACCGGTCGACGATCTCGTCGGGCACGAACCGGGTGTCGGGGTTCCCGCTGCGTCCGTGGTGGGAGTAGTCGTAGCCCTCGCGGGACTTGATGTAGTCGGTGAGTTCGTCGGGCACGGCGGCGGAGTGCTCGCCGTACTTGGCGACCAGGTCGGCGACGTGGTTGCCGACCATGCCGCCGAACCAGCGGCACTGCTCACGCGCGTGGGCGAGCGCCTCGGGCGAGTCGTCCTCGGTGACGTAGGCGGGCGCGGCCACGCAGATGGTGACCTCGGCCGGGTCGCGTCCCGCCGCGGCCGCCGCGGACTTCACCGCCTTCACCATGTACTCGGTGAGATACAGGTCGGCGAGCTGGAGGATGAAGCCGTCCGCCTCCTCGCCGGTCGTCTTCAACGCCTTGGGCCCGTACGCGGCCATCCAGACGGGGAGTTCGGCGCCGGGCCCGATCCACGGGAACCTGATCGCCGTGCCGCCGAGGTCGGCCTCGTCGCCGCGTCCCAGCGCCCGGATCACCTTGATGGCCTCGCTGATGCGCGCGAGGGTGTTGGGTTTGCGTCCGGCCACGCGCATCGCGGAGTCGCCGCGGCCGATGCCGCAGACCGTGCGGTTGCCGAACATGTCGTTGAGCGTGGCGAAGGTCGAGGCGGTGACCTCCCAGGTGCGGGTGCCCGGGTTGGTCACCATCGGACCGACCTTCAACGTCGTGGTGTTGGCGAGGATCTGACTGTAGATCACGAACGGCTCCTGCCAGAGCACGGCGGAGTCGAAGGTCCAGCCGTACGAGAAGCCGTTGCGCTCGGCGCGCTTCATCAGGCTGATGACACGCGAGGCCGGTGGGTCGGTCTGCAGGACGAGTCCGAAGTCCATCTGCGCCACTCCTAGTTCAGGTACTGACAGGTGGACCGGGGGGTATAGATGCCGTGCCCGGCGCGCCCGGTGAACTCCCGCTCGGTGATGACGGGTTCGCCGCGCGACAGGACCGTCTCGACGCGGCCGGTGGTACGCCTGCCCTCGTACGCCGAGTAGTCGACGTTCATGTGGTGGGTCTCGGCGGACATGGTCTGCTCGGCGTGCGGGTCGTAGACGACGATGTCCGCGTCGGCGCCCGGTGTGATCGTCCCCTTCTTCGGATAGAGGCCGAACATCCGGGCCGGGGCGGCGCAGGCGATCTCGATCCAGCGGCGGCGTGAGAGGTGTCCGTCGACGACGGCCTGGTGCAGCAGGTCCATCCGGTTCTCGACGCCCGGCATACCGTTGGGGATCTTCGAGAAGTCGCCCCGGCCCTTCTCCTTCTGGCCCACGAAGCAGAAGGGGCAGTGGTCGGTGGAGACGACCTGGAGGTCGTTCGTGCGCAGGCCCTGCCAGAGGGCGGCCTGGTGCTCACGGGGCCGCAGCGGTGTCGAGCAGACGTACTTGGCGCCCTCGAAGCCGGGCTCCGCGAGGTTGTCCGTCGACAGGAACAGGTACTGCGGACAGGTCTCGCCGAAGACGTTCAGGCCCTGGTCGCGGGCGCGTGCGAGTTCGGCGACCGCCTCCTGTGCCGAGACGTGCACGACGTACAGGGGCGCGCCGGCCACCTGGGCGAGCTTGATGGCGCGGTGGGTGGCCTCGGCTTCGAGGAGGGCCTTGCGGACCTCGCCGTGGTACCGCGGGTCGGTCTCGCCCCGCGCGAGCGCCTGTTCCACCAGCACGTCGATGGCGATGCCGTTCTCGGCGTGCATCATGATCAGGCCGCCGTTGTCGGCGGCGCGCTGCATGGCGCGCAGGATCTGGCCGTCGTCGCTGTAGAAGACGCCGGGGTAGGCCATGAACTGCTTGAAGGAGGTGACGCCCTCCTCGACCAGCAGGTCCATCTCCTTGAGCGTGTTCTGGTTGACGTCGGAGACGATCATGTGGAAGCCGTAGTCGATGGCGCACTTGCCGTCGGCCTTGGCGTTCCAGGCGTCGAGGCCCTCGCGCAGGGAGCGGCCGACGCTCTGGATCGCGAAGTCGATGATCGTGGTCGTGCCGCCCCAGGCCGCGGCGCGGGTGCCGGTCTCGAAGGTGTCGGCGGCGTAGGTGCCGCCGAAGGGCATCTCCATGTGGGTGTGGGCGTCGACTCCGCCCGGGATCACGTACTTTCCGGTGGCGTCGATGGTGCGCTCGGCGGTCCAGGAGTGGGCGGTGGGGGTGCCGGTGGTGGCCAGCGCGGCGATGCGGCCGTCCTCTACCAGGACGTCCGCGTGGAGTTCGTCTGAGGCGGTGATGACCAGGCCACCGCGGATGGCTGTACGGGTGCTCATGGTTCCTCTCCTGTCGTGGGTACCCCGGTGGGATGTGGGCGGCGCCGGCGTCTGCGGGTGCGGGTGTGTGGGGGCTGAGCGCGCCGTTCCCCGCGCCCCTGGGTGGGTCGGGGGTGAGGTCGCTGGTGTCGTGCGGGTGCGTGAGGGCTGAGCGCGCCGTTCCCCGCGCCCCTGGGTGGGTCGGGGGTGAGGTCGCTGGTGTCGTGCGGGTGCCTGGGGGCTGAGCGCGCCGTTCCCCGCGCCCCTGAGTGGGTTGAGGGTGCGGTCGCTGGTGTCGTGCGGGTGATTGTGGGAGACCTGCGGGTGCTCAGGGGTGGGTGGTGTGTAGGGCCCGTTCCAGCATCGCCGTGCCCTCCTCCGCCTCCGCCACGGTGAGCGACAGGGGTGGGGCGATGCGCAGGACGCTGGTGCTGTGGCCGCCGCCCTTGCCGATCAACAGGCCCTCCTCGCGGGCCGCTTCGAGCACGGCCGTGGCCGCGTCCGGATCCGCCTCGTCGGTGCCGGGCCGCACCAGCTCGATGCCGGCCATCAGCCCGCGGCCCCGTACCTCCCGCACCCCGGGGAACTGTGCGGTGACGGCCCGCAGCCGTTCGATGAGCAGGCCGCCGACCCTGCGGGCATTGCCCTGGAGGTCGTGCTCAAGGAGGTACGTGAGGTTGGCGAGGCCCGCCGCCATCGTGACCTGGGTGCCGCCGAAGGTCGAGATCGAGTTCGAGTCGAGGCAGTTCATGATCTCGGCGCGGGCGACGACTCCGCCGATGGACATGCCGTTGCCGATGCCCTTGGCGAAGGTGAGGATGTCGGGCGGGCC
Organism: Streptomyces sp. CWNU-52B; assembly: GCF_047444975.1. Taxonomy (NCBI): domain Bacteria; kingdom Bacillati; phylum Actinomycetota; class Actinomycetes; order Kitasatosporales; family Streptomycetaceae; genus Streptomyces; species Streptomyces sp. CWNU-52B. Next base: position 273,898 of record NZ_JBLFJV010000021.1, read on the forward strand.
GCTCTGCCCGTGTGCCTGCCAGCCCCAGAAGTGGTCGCCGGTCCGGCCCCAGCCGGTCTGCACCTCGTCGCTGATCCACAGGATGCCGCGCTCCTGGAGGACCTCGCGGAACGCCGCGTACAGGCCGTCCGGCGGTGAGGTGAAGCCGCCGACGCCCTGGATCGGTTCGGCGATCAGGGCCGCGGGCGGGCGCACATGGCCGAGCAGGTCCTCCAGGTCGGCGACACAGGCCCGGATGAAACCGGGGTCGTCGAGATCGGCGTACGGGCCACGGGTGCGGACGCCGCCGTGCACGTACAGCGTCTGGAGGGGCGACAGGCTCGTCGGTGACCAGCCCTTGTTGCCGGTGATGCCGACCGCGCTGAACGAACGGCCGTGGTAGCTGTTGCGCATCGCCAGGATCTGGTTGCCGCCGCGGTACGCGGTGGCCAGGAGCAGCGCGGTGTCGTTGGCCTCGGTGCCCGAGGTGGTGAAGAAGACGCGCGCGTCCGGGATGCCCGACAGCGCGGCGATCCGCTCCGCCAGGTCGACCATCGGCCGGTTGAGGTAGAGCGTGGAGGAGTGGTTGAGCCGGCCGGCCTGCTCGCTGACGGCCTTCGTCACCTCGGGCAGGGCGTGCGCGGTCATCGTGGTGAGGATGCCGCCGAAGAAGTCGAGGTACTTGTTGCCCTCGGCGTCCCACACGTGGCGGCCCTCGCCGTGGGTGAGCTCGACGGGCTCGGCGTAGTACAGGGCGAGCCAGTCGGGCAGGACCGCCCGGTGGCGCTGGTGCAGAGCGCGGGCCGTGCCGTGGGCCGGACCCCGGGGAGCGTCTGTCGTCACGGCTGCACCAGCCCCTCGTACGCGTCGGGGCGGCGGTCCCGGTAGAAGGCCCACTGCCGGCGGACCTCGTCGATCAGGTCGAGATCGAGGTCACGGACGACGAGTTCCTCGCTCTTGTCGCTCGCCGGCTCACCGACGAACTGGCCGCGCGGGTCCACGAAGTACGACGTCCCGTAGAAGTCGTTGTCCCCGTACTCCTCCTCGCCGACCCGGTTGATCGCGGCGATGAAGTACTCGTTGGCGACGGCGGCGGCCGGCTGTTCCAGCTGCCACAGGTGGGCGGACAGGCCCCGGGAGGTGGCCGACGGGTTGTAGACGAGCTGGGCGCCGTTCAGGCCTAGTTGGCGCCAGCCCTCCGGGAAGTGGCGGTCGTAGCAGATGTAGACGCCGACCTTGCCGACCGCTGTGTCGAAGACGGGCCAGCCCAGGTTGCCCGGCTTGAAGTAGTACTTCTCCCAGAAGCCCTTGACCTGGGGGATGTGGTGCTTGCGGTACTTGCCGAGGTACGTGCCGTCGGCGTCGATGACCGCGGCGGTGTTGAAGTAGAAGCCGGACTGTTCGACCTCGAACACCGGGACCACGACGACCATGCCGGTCTCGCGGGCGAGTTCCCGCATCCGGGTGACGGTCGGCCCGTCCGGTACCGGTTCCGCCCAGCGGTAGTGCTCCGGTTCCTGGACCTGGCAGAAGTAGGGGGCGTTGAAGACTTCCTGGAATCCGATGATCTTCGCGCCCTGCCGGGCCGCCTCGCGGGCGTGCTCCTCGTGCTTGGCGACCATGGATGCGGTGTCGCCGGTCCAGGTGGCCTGGACCAGGGCGGCGCGTACGACGTGGACCATGAGCTGCTCCTTCGACGTGACGTCAGAGAGCCTCTACGCCCGTAGACACCGGGCGTAGAGCCCTGAAAGTAAGCCTCGCCGCCGCACTGGGCAAGACCATCGTCGTTAACCGGCGGAGTCGATCATGTTTCGCACCCCAGTGGGTGAGCCGACGGCTGCTCCGGAGCCGTGGACCGGCGCGCTCACGCCGTGTAGCCCGCCACCCGCAGGGCATGGATCAGGTCCCAGTACCGCTGCTCCGAGACCTCGCGGGCCGCCTCCAGGAGGATCGGCGCGAGGAGCTGCGGGTTGGCGTCGATGCTGCGGACGGCCTCTTCGGGAGAGCGCACCCGGACGTACGCGTCCACGAGGGCGCGGACCTCGCGGTGCCGGCCCTCCTCGACTAGCCCCAGGACGGCCTCGCCTATCTCCGGGGCCGGGCGCACCACTCCCTGCCGGAGCATCTGCTCGCCGTCCGCCGTGCGTCCGGCGGCCACCAGTGCCTCGGCCGCGGCGACCAGCCGGTCGGCGGGCAGGGAGACCACCTCCCACAGGAGGGTGGCCCAGTCGGCGCCGAGTCCGGCGCGGTGCAGTTCGGCGGCGAGGAGCGGAAAGCCGGCCGCGGGCCAGTACGCGGCCTCGACGAGCACGGCGTGCGCCTCGCCGGTACGGCCCTCGCTCCGCAGCCGGACGAGCTTCCTGACGGTCTCGACCGTGGTCCGCCGCGCCTCGTCGTCCAGCGGCTCACGCCGTGGCCCGGACCCGTCGCCGTCCTCGGCGCCCCCGGCGAACCGGGCGCCGCGCGGGGCGCCCTCCGCGGGCTGCGGCGCCGGCACGGGAGGTACGACGACGGCGCCGGTGTCGTCCTCGGCGTCCGGCAGGCCGGCGAAGCGGGCGCTGCCCCGGGCACCACCGCGGATACGGCGCCTGAAGCGCTGCTTGGGAGCCGGGGGTTCGGGGGGTTCGTGCTGTTCGGGGGGTGCCGTGTCGGACGGAGCGGCGGCGGATCCGTGCGGGGACGCGGGGTCCTGGCCGTCGGGGTCGGGGTCCGGGGCGGTGTTCCGGCGTGCGGCCCGGTCCGCGGAGGCGTCGCGCCACAGGTCCGGCCAGTCGTCCTCGTCGGAGGCCGGCCGGGCACGGTCAGCGCCGCCGTCTCCCCCGCGGCGCGGTTCGTGGATGGGCTCGTGAACAGGCCCGTCGGCTGGTTCGCCGACCGGCTCGTCGATCCAGAAAGGGCCCGCGCCGTCGTCGACGGGCGGCATCGCCAGGGCCTCCTGGGCGTGTCCGCCGGCCGTCCGCCGGTCCAGCTCGTCGATGCGGGAGCGGATCTCGGCGCAGCGGGCCGTGGCACGGTCGTGGTCGTCGCGGGCCCAGGCCAGATCGAGGCGGAGGGAGTCGGTCTCCTGCTGGGTGGTGGCCTCGGGCAGCGCCCGTCCGAGTTCGGTGAGCCGCTCGGCGGCGTAGCGCTGTTCGCGGAGCATGACGTCGAGCCGGTCACCGAGGGCGTCCCGGCCGCCGGACCGGCCGTCGTACGCGGTGAGGGAGGCGCCGTGCAGCGTCCGGGCCCGCTCGGTCTCCTGGGCGGCGGCCCGCTCCCCGTACTCGGCGGCCAGGTCCTGGAGGATGGCCTCCACGACGTCCCACGGTGGTACCTCCCAGCCGTCCAGGCAGGCCCGCATGCCGTCGGGGTCGCGCTGCCAGAACACGCCGCACCAGCCCCCGCCCTGGTCGAGCCGGGACAGCAGGCCACTGAGGTACTGCGCGAACTCCCGCACTTGGCCCGGGAGTTGTTCCACTGCCATTGCCTTCACCCCACGCCGGACCGGAGTACTCCGATCCGGTAGAAAACACCATTCGTGTTACGGAAGCGCTACGACACGTTTTCGGCCTGGACGCAGAGTGCGGTTACCGCCCCGGAACGTGACGTGAGGGAACGGGTGGTGACACACGGCCACCTCGCGTCGGCGGAGGGGCCTGCACTCGCGGCGGTCTCCACCACACGGCGGCCGCCTCGGGGTTCAGCGGGGTTCGCACCATTGCGCCACTCTATTACCCCCGAGCGCCGTTCGGGCGGGTTCCGGGGCACCGCCGACCGGCCGGACCGGCGCGGGCCGGACGCGCCCGATCCCGTCGGGTACGCCCGGCCCGCGCCGGCCAGCAGCCAGCAGCCGTCAGTCGTCAGCTGTCAGCCGTCAGCCGTCGTGCTCGTTCTCGTGGGCCTACGGCGCCGGCCGCACCACCATCGCCGAGCCGCCGCCCCTGCGCACGGGCTCCGCGGCCGCCAGCCACTTGCCGTCGGACAGTCGCTGGATCCCCGTCGCCGCGCCGATCTCCGGGTTCTGCCGGAAGCCGTGGCCGATGCCCTCCAGCTGGGCCCTCAACGGGCTGTCCCACAGGCCCGGTTCGAGCTCGGTGGTCGTCTGGTTGCGCTGGCTGGCCCGCGGGGCGGCGATCGCGTCGACCAGCGGGAGACCCCGGTCGAGGAAGCCCGTCAGGGTCTGCAGGACCGTGGTGACGATGGTCGCGCCACCGGGTGAGCCGAGCGCCACCACCGGCTTGTCGTGCCGGTCGAGCACGATCGTCGGCGAGATCGACGAGCGCGGACGCTTGCCGGGTCCTGGCAGGTTCGGGTCGTGCACGGCCGGGCTCGCCGGGGCGAAGGAGAAGTCGGTCAGCTCGTTGTTGAGGAGGAACCCGCGGTCCGGGACGGTGATGCCGCTGCCGCCGGTCTGCTCGATGGTGAGGGTGTAGGCGACGACGTTGCCCCACTTGTCGGCCGCCGTCAGATGGGTGGTGTTCTCGCCCTCGTACGTCGTCGGGGCGGCCTTGCCGCCGGCCGCGCACGCCGCCGGGTCGCGCGGGTCGCCCGGCGCCAGCGGGCTGGTGAGCACCGCGTCGTCCTCGATCAGGCACGCGCGCGCGTCGGCGAACCTCTGCGAGAGCAGTTCCTTCGTCGGTACGTCCTCGAAGGCGGGGTCGCCCACCCAGCGCCCCCGGTCCGCGAACGCGATCCGGCTCGCCTCGATGTAGCGGTGCAGGTACTGGGCGTCGGACGCCACCGAAAGGTCGGTGCCCTCAAGGATGTTGAGGGCCTCGCCGACCGTGGTGCCGCCGGAGGAGGAGGGCGCGATGGAGTAGACGCCCAGACCGCGGTACGAGGTCTTCGTGGGCGCCTGCCGCTTCGCGCGGTACTTCGCCAGGTCCTTCAGGGACAGGTCACCGGGGCGGGCGTCGTACCCCGAGGCCGGGTCCACCGGCGGCTGGTTCACCGTGTCGACGATGTCCTGGGCGAGCTTGCCGCCGTACAGCGCGCCCACGCCCTTGCGGCCCAACTCCTGGTACGTACGGGCCAGATCGGGGTTCTTGAACGTCGAGCCGACCACCGGCAGCGAACCGCCCGGCAGGAACAGTTCGGCGGTGTCGGGGAAGTTCCTGAACCGCGCCTCGTTGGACTCGGTCTGCGAGCGGAACGTCTCGTCGACGGTGAAGCCGTCCCGGGCGAGCCGCTCCGCGGGCCTCAGCAGCGACCCGAGACCCTTGCTGCCCCAGCTGTCCAGTGCCGTCTGCCAGGTGGCGGGCGTGCCGGGTGTGCCCACACCCAGGCCGCTGGTCACCGCGTCGGCGAACGGGATCGGCTGGCCGTTCTCCAGGAACAGCCCCGAGTCGGCGGTCAGGGGCGCCGTCTCCCGCCCGTCGATCGTGTGCACCGTACGGGACTTGGCGTCGTAGTAGACGAAGTAGCCGCCTCCGCCGACGCCCGACGAGTACGGCTCGGTGACGCCGAGGGCGGCCGCCGTGGCGACGGCGGCGTCCACCGCGTTGCCGCCCTTGCGGAGGACCTCCACACCGGCGGCCGAGGCGTCCGCGTCGACGCTGGAGACGGCTCCGCCGTACCCGACCGCGACCGGTACCTTCTCCGCCCCGCCGGTGCCGCCTGCGGCGGTCCCGGCCCCGGCGGGTGGCGCCGCCGCCCCCACCGACACCACAGCGGCCGACACCGCCAGCACACCAAGCCTCCGCGCAACCGAGCGCCCCATCAGTACCTCCAGTCAGCAACAGTCCGCGCAGCGTAACCGCCTCGACGCGGCCACGTCAGGTCCCTCTCGAACACGCGTGGCGCGCCCGCTAGCATGCGCGCCCATGACAGACGACGTGCGCAACATCGTCCTGGGGGTGCTCGCGGCGGGGCTCAGTGCCTCGCTGGGCTGGATCGCCCGGACCTACCTGTGGAAGCGGAAGCTCCGCCGCAAGCAGGCCTTCTTCGGGCTGCCCGACCACTCCGAGTCGCTGCTCGTGGTCAACCGCGACGCCGGCAGCCCCGATCTGGCCGTGCACCGCTACGACGTGTTCGCCCTCCTGGAACTCGCCGCGCTGATCAAGGACTGCAACGCGCACGCCGATGTGATCACCCAGGACGCGGCACGGCAGGGCTTCGGGGAACGCACGGAGTTCTGCGTCGGCGGCCCGGGGTCGAACCGCCGGATGGCCGCCCACATGCAGGCCATGCTGCCGGGGGTGCGGGTGAACACCGACCCGGAACCGGGCCCGGACCGGCTCGCGTTCCAGATAGGCACCGAGCGCCACCGCATGGAGCCGGGGCTGGCCGAGTACGTACTGCTCGCGCGGCTCACCGCGGGGCAGCCGGGCCTCGGCAGGCCCGTGTTCCTGTTCTGCGGCCAGCGCGCGATCACCAACCAGGCGGCGACGCGCTACCTGGCCCGCAACCACGAGCGGTTGTACCGCAAGCACGGCGACAGTTCCTTCGCCCTCCTCCTGAAGGTCGTGAACTCCCAGGCGTACGGGCCCGATGTCGTCGAGCTGGTCGCGGACGTGACCCGGGCGGCGCAGACCCCGCTCCCGGAGGCGACCGCGGCGCGCAACTCCCATCGCGCTTCCTGAGCCCGCGTTTCCTGAACCAGGGAGAACGCCCGAACCGGGGAGAACGAAGGAGCGCGGCACCCTCGTCGCGTACCGCCACGACGTGGGCCGCTCCGCGTCGAGCACAACCCGACCGGCTCGCAGCTGACCTTCTCCTCACCGGCGGCCGACCCGTCGTGCGGGTCGGTCGCGCTGCGCGAGCAGTGATCTCCGGCTGCTGCCGGACGGGCCATTGCCCCTCGCTACCGCGTGCCCGGCAGCAGCGTCCCTGGGTCGGCCGAGGCGCCTTCGACAGCCTCTGTCACCGCGGGGATGAACGACACAGCGTAGTCGAGGCCCGGCGCGGCCGGATCACCGGCGCGGCGGAACTCCCCACCGGCGCCGGGGCACCGGCCCGACTCGGCCGGGCGAACGGCGCGTTGGGCCCCACCGCGGGAGGTACGGGGGGCGTGCGTGGCGCGGGAGCCGGTCGCGACGAAAACGCCGAACGCCGGTGATCGGGGGCGCACACGTGCCGTACGGGTCATGATCACGCTCCCTCGCTCAGTGTGTGAGGATTTTGGAGAGGAAGTCCTTCGCACGGTCGCTGCGCGGGTCGGTGAAGAACTCCTCCGGAGTGCGGTCCTCGACGATGGCGCCGTCGGCCATGAAGACCACCCGGTTGGCCGCCGAGCGCGCGAAGCCCATCTCGTGGGTGACGACGACCATCGTCATACCGTCCCGGGCGAGCTGCCGCATGACCTCCAGAACCTCGTTGATCATCTCCGGGTCGAGCGCCGAGGTCGGCTCGTCGAAGAGGAGCGCCTTGGGGTCCATGGCGAGGGCGCGGGCGATGGCCACGCGCTGCTGCTGGCCGCCGGAGAGCTGCGCCGGATACTTCGACGCCTGCGAGGCCAGGCCCACCCGGTCGAGCAGTTCGCGCGAGCGCACGTCCGCCTCGGCCTTCTTGCGTCCGCGCACCTTGATCTGGGCCAGCGAGACGTTCTGCAGAACCGTCTTGTGCGCGAAGAGGTTGAAGGACTGGAAGACCATCCCGACCTCGGCGCGGAGTCTCGCGAGTTCCCCGCCCTCCTCGGCGAGCGGCTGCCCGTCCAGCTTGATCTCGCCCGACCTGATGGGCTCCAGGCGGTTGATCGCCCTGCAGAGAGTCGACTTGCCCGACCCCGAGGGGCCGATGACGACGACCACCTCCCCCTTGCCGACGGTGAGGTTGATGTCCCGCAGGACATGCAGCTCTCCGAAGTACTTGTTGACGTCACGCAGCTCGATCAACGGATCGACGGCCATCCTCAGCCCTACCCACTCTCAGCTGTGTCGCGATTGCCGCAAACTATCCACACAGGAGTGGAGTTAATGCACGACACGCACTTTCCGGGCATTAGCCGTATTTACATCGGCATTACAGGCCAGAGCTTCACGTCTCCGCAACGTCGGCGTACAGCTGCGACAACTCGGGAACCCCGCTGGCCGCCCATTCATGACCCGACACGACGACGTCGACCTCCCGGCCCGAGGGCAGCCGCACCACGACCCGGCCGTCGGGCCAGATCTCCCAGGCGGCACCGGGGACCGTACGGACGATGACCGTACCGAGATAGAGGCCGGCGTCGTTGCCGAGCCAGGGCAGGCTCTCCTCGTCGTCCCGCCAGCGCGGCAGCAGTTGGTCGAGCGCGTCCAACGAGGCCGCGGAGTCGTCGAGTCGGATCCCCGCCTGATGGGCCTGGGAGCGGAGCAGCTCACATTCGGAGAGCAGCTCGACCACCCCCTCGCGGTCGCTCCCGTGGCCGCTCCCGCGATCGCCTCCGTGGTCGCCCTCGTCGTCCGCGTCGCTGTCCGAGAAGGTCACGACCCCCCTGACGGGGCCCCGCTTCTTGCGCCAGTTGCCCAGGAAAGGGATGTTCATACACCCAGCCTTTCATCCGTATCGCCCAGCGCACCACAGGGCGCGCTGGGCGCCTGTTCCCAGGGAGTTCGTACGCAGTTCGCGCCTGCCTCATTGACGAGTCCCTGGCGTCTCCTTAGCTTCACCGTGCACCTGTGGGTTCACTGTGCGTCCGAGTGGGTCTGAGTGGGAGGAGTCGGCGTGCGCCGACCTGTGTGGGGTACCGCCGTTGCTCTGGCTCTGCTGTCCGCGGCGGCGGTGACGGTGACGGCCACCGTTCCGGCCGCGGCCGTGCCACGGCCCCAGGGGCAGCGGCCACTGCCCCTGGAACAGCTCTTCGACAACACCGCCGTGAGCGACGACGCGCGGCCCGCCGAGGCCGACTTCGACGGCTCGGGAGGTTCCCTGTCGGCGCAGGACCTGACCGCCGCCGGATGGACACCGGGGCGTTCGCTGACCGTCCAGGGCGCCGGGCTGACCTGGCCCCGCCGGGCGCCGGGCGAGCGCGACAACGTACGCGCCGACGGCCAGTCCGTCCGGCTGCGCGGCCACGGTGACGCGCTCGCCTTCCTGGTGGCGGGCACGGGTGGCGGCGAGGAGAGCGGCACGGGTGTGGTGCGCTACCGCGACGGTTCACGCTCCTCGTACCGGCTGACCGCGTCGGACTGGCGGGCCGGACCGCTCGCCACCAAGGCCGTGGCGCTGCCGCACGTCAACACGAGCGGCGGTCAACTCGCCGAGAAGGCACGGCTGTACGTCGTGACCGTGCCGCTCGACCGGGGGCGCGCGGTGGACTCCGTGCGATTGCCGCGCAACGGCGACCTCCATGTGTTCGCGCTGTCGGTACGCGCCGAGAGCCCCGGCTGGACGGGGAGTTGGGCCGCGTCCACCTCCGGATACACGGCGGTCGGACCGTGGACCGACCGCACGCTGCGCCTGGTGGTGCACACCTCGGCGGGCGGCTCGCGGGTACGGATCCGGCTCGACAACACCTTCGCGGCCGCGCCCGTACGCGTCGGCGGCGCGACGGTGGCGGTGCAGGCGTCGGGGGCGAGCCCGCGCAGCGCTCCCGTGCCGCTGTCGTTCCATGGCGCCGGGGGCGCCGAGATCCCGGCGGGAGCACAGGCGTTCAGCGATCCGCTGGGCTTCGACGTGCCCGCGGGCAGCAATCTGCTGGTGAGCTTCCACCTGCCGGGGACGGTGACCGCGGCGCCCGTGCACAGCCTGGCCGTGCAGCAGTCGTACGTCAGCGAGCCCGGCGACCACGCGGCGGACGCCTCCCCCGGCGCGTACACGTCGACGATCCTCAACTGGCCGCTGCTGACCGGTGTCGACGTGGGTGACGGGCCCGGGTCCGTGGTGGTGCTCGGTGACTCGATCACGGACGGCGAGAAGTCGACGCGGGACACGAACCGGCGCTGGCCCGATCTGCTGGCCGCCCGGCTCCGGACGCAGAGCGCGGTGCCTCGCTACGGGGTGCTGAACCAGGGCATCTCGGCGAACCGGGTGGTCACCGACCGGTACCCCGGTGACGGGGTCTCCACCGACACGGGTGGGGTGAGCGCCCTGCACCGGCTCGACCGGGACGTGCTCGCGCAGACGTCGGCGCGTACGGTCGTCGTCTTCCAGGGGATCAACGACGTCCGCTGGGGAGCCGGTGCGGAGCAGGTCGTCGACGGGTTGCGGGAGGTCGCCGAGCGGGCGCGGGCGCGGGGGCTGCGGGTGGTCGTCGCGACGATCGTGCCCTGTGAGGGGGAGGCGCGATGCACCGCCGAGGTCGACGCGGAGCGTGCCGCGGTGAATCGGTGGATCCGGTCCAGCGCGGGTGGCGGTGCTGCCGAGCTCGACGGTGTGCTCGACTTCGACGCCGTGGTGCGGGATCCGGGGCATCCCGCGCGGATGCTGGCCGCCTATGACAGCGGGGATCATCTGCATCCGGGCGACGCGGGGCTCGCTGCGCTGGCCGAGTCGGTGGAGCTCGGGTTGCTGTAGGGGCCGGGTCGGGTGTCGGGGGCGGCCCTGATGCGGGCGAGCGCGCAGCTCCCCGCGCCCCTTACGGGGCTCTACACGTCCAGGTCCACCACCACCGGGGCGTGGTCCGAGGCTCCCTTGCCCTTGCGCTCCTCCCGGTCCACGTAGGCGTCGGTCACCGACTTGGTGAAGGGGGCGTTGCCGTAGACCAGGTCGATGCGCATGCCGCGGTTCTTGGGGAAGCCGAGCTGGCGGTAGTCCCAGTACGTGTACGGGCGGTCGTACTTGAGGGGGCGCGGGACCACGTCCGAGAGGCCGGTCTCGCGCAGGGCGGCGAGGGCGGCGCGCTCGGCCGGGGTGACGTGCGTGAGGCCCTCGAAGACGGACAGGTCGTAGACGTCCTCGTCCGTCGGTGCCACGTTGTAGTCGCCGAGCACCGCGAACGGGCGGCTGCCGGCCGCGTCGCCCGCGACGGCCGCCTTGAGGGCCTCGAACCACTGGAGCTTGTACGCGTAGTGCGGGTGGTCCACCTCGCGGCCGTTCGGCACGTAGACCGACCAGACACGGACCGGGCCGCAGGTCGCGGAGACCGCTCGGGGCTCCTCCGCGCCGTCGTAGCCGGGGCCACCGGGCAGGCCCTTGACCACGTCGTCGAGGCCGACCCGGGACACCACCGCCACTCCGTTCCACCGCCCTGTCGCGTTCACCGCCGACTCGTAGCCCAGCTCGCGGAGCTGCTCGGACGGGAACTGCTCGGCGGTGGTCTTCGTCTCCTGGATGCACAGCACGTCCGTGCCGCTGCTCTCCAGCCAGGCCAGCAGCCTCGGGAGACGGGCGGTGATCGAGTTCACGTTCCAGGTGGCGATGCGCATGCTTCACAACCTACCGGGCGGCACCGACAGTCAGAGCTCGACGGCCTCGCCGGGCGCCAGCCGCAGGTGCTCGGAGCCGCCGCCCAGCGCGCCGATCATGTTGTCGTAGGCGGGGCGCGCCAGGTCGGCGAGCAGGACGTCGTGGATGTCGTACGCGCGCTGCGGCTTGACCTCACGGACGTAGTCGATGACCTCGGAGATCTTGCTCCAGGGGGCCATGACGGGGAGCATCAGCGTCTCGACCGGGTGGTCGGGGCGGGTGAGGGCGTCGCCCGGGTGGAAGACGCGCCCGCCGTCGAGGAGGTAGCCGACGTTCGTGATGCGCGGGATGTCGGGGTGGATCACGGCGTGCAGTTCGCCGTGGACCTGCACGTCGAAGCCCGCCGCGGTGAACGTGTCGCCGTGGCCCACGGTGTGCACGCGGCCCGGAAACGCGGCCGAGAGCTGGTCGGCGACCGACTTCAGCGTCCAGATCTGCGCCTCGGGGTTGGCCTCCAGGCCGGCCCGCAGGTGCCCCTCGCTGAAGTGGTCGGGGTGCTCGTGCGTGACGAGGATCGCGTCCGCGCCGACCGCGGCGTCCTCCTCGCTGAAGACACCGGGGTCGATGACGAGCGTGCGGCCGTCCTTCTCCAGGCGGACGCAGGCGTGCGCGTTCTTCGTGAACTTCATGTTCTGTGTGGCCATCATGTCCTCCATCCTCCCTCCGCCCGCCGGAGCGGGCTCACCCGAGGGGTCCCCCGCCGGCTCGCGCGGCGCTCACTCCTGCGGCGTGGTCTCCTCGCGGATGACCTGCTGGGCCACCTTGAAGGCGCTGTTCGCGGCCGGTACGCCGCAGTAGACGGCCGCCTGGAGGAGTACTTCCTTGATCTCCACCGGGGTCAGGCCGTTGCGCAGGGCGGCCCGGGTGTGGAAGGCCAGTTCGTCGAGGTGACCGCCGGCGACCAGTGCGGTGAGCGTCACACAGCTGCGCGAGCGCCGGTCGAGGCCGGGGCGGTCCCAGATCTCGCCCCACGCGTAGCGCGTGATGAACTCCTGGAAGTCTCCGGAGAACTCGTCGGCCTGGGCCAGCGCCCGGTCCACATGGGCGTCCCCGAGCACCTCACGGCGGACCTTGATGCCCGCGTCGTACGGATCGGACCTGCCCGTCAGCGCCTCGGGCTGGGGGGCGGGGGCGATCTCGGCGACCGGCGCCACCTGCTGCTGCACGGCGAGCACGGGGCTCGTCTGGGGCACCACGACCGCCATCTGTCCGGTGGACGAGTCGTAGGCCGGCTGCTGCCAGGCGGTCGAGAAGTGCCGTACGAGCAGATCGGTGACCGCGGCCGGCTGTTCCACGGGGACCAGGTGGGAGGCGCCGGGCACGACCGCGAGGCGGGCGTCCGGTATGCCGGCGACCAGGGTGCGGGCCTCGGCCGGGCCGGTCACCTGGTCGTCCGAGCCGACCAGGACGAGCGTCGGCACCCCGATCCGGCCGAGATCGGCGCGGATGTCGAACGCGGCCAGTGCCTCGCACGCGGCGATGTAACAGCCGGGATCCGTGGTGCGCACCATCTGCACGGCCCACTCGGTGATCGCGGGCTGCGCCGCGGCGAACCCGGTGGTGAACCAGCGCTCGGGGGACGTCCGCGCGATGGGGTCCAGCCCGTTCGACCGGACGATCACGCCGCGCTGGCGGAACTCGTCGGCCGTGCCGAAGCGCGGGGAGGCCGCGATCAGCGTGAGCGAGGCCACCCGCTCGGGGCGGCGCAGCGCCAGCTCGGCGCCGACCGCGCCGCCCAGCGCGCAGCCCGCGTAGCCGAACCGCTGGACGCCCAGCCCGTCGAGGGTGGCGAGCAGCCGCTCGGCGAGTTCGGTGACCGAGCCCGTCGGATGCGCGGGCGCGCCGCCGTGGCCGGGCAGGTCGAAGCGGAAAACCCGCCACTGCTTGACCAGATCCGGAACCTGCCTGTCCCACATGTGCCAGGTCGTGCCGAGCGACGGCCCGAGGATCAGCACGGGAGCGTCTTCGGGGCCGTCGAAGCGGTACTGGAGGGCGGGGTACTTCATCTCACTCACCCCACCAAGCTAGCTTCCGCACCTGGGGACACGGAAACGGACCGGGCGTGTCCACTCGCCCTGCACAGGGCCGTCACATGTCGGGGAGCGGGTCGCGGGGCAGGTCGCGGGGCAGGTCACACGGCCCGGACCGGCCGATGTCCGGGCCCTGGGCCGGACCGTCGGGACAGCGGTGAACCTCACCCGCACGAAGGGCGGCACCTCCGAGGGACGTCACCACCGCACCAGCATGAGACCGGTGCTCATGCCCCCGCCGAATCCGGCCAGCAGGACGAGGTCGCCCGGGGCGATCTCCCCGCGCGCGGCGGCCAGCGTCACCGGGAGGGACGCCGCGCCGGTGTTGCCGTAGCGCTCCAGCGTGCGGTGGACGACGGCGTGGGCCAGCCCCAGCTCCGGCAGCAGTTCGTCGATCATGCGGCCGTTCGCCTGGTGCGGGACGAAGTGCCGTACCGCTGCGGGGGCGACCCCGGCGTTGTCCAGCAGACGGTGCACCGCGCCCGGCAGGGTGTCCCTGACGAACGTCCGTACTCCGTAGCCGTTCATGGTGAAGTAGTGCAGTCCCTCCTGGAGGGACTCCTTGGACGCGGGGATGCGGCTGCCCCCTGCGGGGACCTTGATCAGGTCGTGCTGCTCGCCGTGGCTGGTCAACTGCGTGGCCACGTACCCCCGGCCCTCCGGCACGGGACCGACGACCACTGCTCCGGCCCCGTCGCCGAACAGCGAGACGGTGCGCCGGTCGGCCGGATCGATGATCCGGGAGTAGATGTCCACGCCCACGACCAACGCGAATCCGCCGGACGGCACCATGCGGCGGGCGGCCTCCACCGCGTAGACGAAGCCGCTGCAGACCGCGTTGACGTCGAAGGCCGCGGCGTGGACCGCGCCGATCCTGTCCTGGAGCAGGTTCGCCGTCGCCGGCTGGGGCGAGTCGGGCGTGGAGGTGGCCACGACGATCAGGGAAAGCTGCTCGGCGCTCAGGCCGGCGTCCCTCAACGCCTCGTGCGCGGCCTGTTCCGCGAGATCGGACGCCGCCTGGTCGGGATGCGCGTACCGCCGCGCGAGAATACCGGTCTTGGCCGCTATCCATTCCCCGGTCACACCGGCCGAGGCCGCGGCCTCGGCATTGTCGACCACCCGTTCGGGCAGATAGGCGCCGCAGCCCAGAATTCCGTTGGCCACCGTGTCGCGGCTTGCGTCCCGATAGAAGAGGGGCGTCGGAATCGCGGTCGGAACCGCCTCGTCCGCTCCGGCGGGACGGCTGCGTATCACGCCGGAGGGCGCCTCGGGGGAATTCCCCACCGCCCAGGACGCCAGAGCACACCCGCACTGGCAGTCGTCTCGGTGATTCATCTCATCTCCTTGCCATTGACGAGAACGCAGGGATGGTAACCCTCCACCGCACAGGAGAGCTCGGCAACGAATAATCTCCCTGCCGGAATACGGAAACGACTGGAGGCGAGCAGTTTTCCACCATGTGGAGCGCCGCCGGTAATTATCGGGTAACCGCCCGCGGTGTGCTCGGTTACCGCACGGTGGGCGGAAGCCGTCCGCATCACGGATATCTTGCGGCTCGCAGTCGACTCATTGGTAGTGATGAGGAGTTCTCGTGACCAATCCGGCCACACAAGACATTCGCGTCGATGCTGAATCCGGCACGGTGCCGTGGGTGCTGTCCGGGCGGAGCCAAGCGGGCCTGCGCAGCCAGGCCGCCCGTCTCCTGTCCCGGCTCGAGTCCGACTCGGCGCGCGACGTCCTGGACGACGTGGCCGAGGTGGGCCGGTCACTGGTGGCGGCCGGCGCGGCCGGCGAGTACCGGGCCGTGGTGCTGGGACGCGACCGTGCGGAGCTGCTCGCGGGGGTACGTGCGCTCGCCGAGGGACAGGCCGCGCCGAACGTGGTCAGCGGGCGGGCGGCGAGACAGGCGCGGGCGGACATCCGGCCGGTGTTCGTGTTCCCGGGGCAGGGCACCCAGTGGGCCGGCATGGCGGTGGAACTGCTGGACACCTCGCCCGTGTTCGCCGAGTCGGTCCGGGACTGCGAGCGGGCGCTGTCGCCGCATGTGAACTGGTCCCTGGAGGACGTCCTGCGGGGTGTGCCCGAGACCCCGCCGCTGGACCGGGTGGACGTCGTGCAGCCGGTGCTGTTCTCGATGATGCTGTCACTGGCCCGGCTGTGGCGCTCCTTCGGCGTCGAACCGGGGGCGGCGGTCGGCCATTCGCAGGGCGAGATCGTGGCCGCGCACGTCTCCGGGGCGTTGTCGCTGGATGACGCGGCACGGATCGTCGCGCTGCGCAGCCAGGCTCTGATGAAGATCTGTGGCCGCGGCGAGATGCTGACCGTGCTGGCCCCCAACGACCGGGTGCGGACCATGCTGGCCGACTGGGAGGGTGTCCTGTCGGTGGCCGCGGTGAACGGGCCGGCCACCATCACGGTGTCGGGCGACAGGGCCGCGATGGCCGAGTTCGGTGCGGCGCTGTCCGCGGCCCGGATGATGCGCTGGCAGCTGCCGGGGGTGGACTTCGCCGCGCACTCGGCGCACGTCGAGGACCTGCGGGACACCCTGCTCGACCTGGCGTCCGCGGTCACACCGGTACGCGGTGACGTTCCGTTCTACTCGACGGTCACCGGTCGACGCATCGAGACCGACGAGCTGGACGCGGAGTACTGGTACCGGAACCTGCGCCAGACGGTCAGGTTCGACGACGCCGTCCGTTCGCTGGCCGAGGACGGACACACGCTCTTCGTGGAGTGCAGCGCACAGCCGGTGCTCACGGTCGGCATGCAGGACACCGTCGACGAACTCGGCCACTCGGCCGTACTGATGGCTACCCTGCGCAACGAGGACGGCGGAATGGGCCGGTTCTTCGCCGCACTGGCGGAGTCCTATGTGAACGGCGTCGCGGTGGACTGGACGGCCGCGTTCGCGTGACGGCCTGACGGCCTTGCCTTCCGCATCCCACTGCTTGTCACTGCTTGCCACTGCTCCCACCGTGACGGCCCGCCAGGAGAACAGGCGGGCCGTCACGGGCGCACGAGACGGCTCTTCAGTCGACTTCGAGTCCCAGCGTGCGCAGCTTCGGTTCGATGACCGCCCGGCAGTACGGCTCGAAACGATTCCTGTTGTAGAAGTCCTGCTGATCGACGTCCGCCACGATGAACTGCTGGTACGGCCGCAGGTCGGTCACGATCGCGTTGTCGAGTTTCTCCTGCACCAGAGCCATGACCTTCTCCGCTGCCGTTCGCTGGTGCTCGTCGGCATAGAAGATCGTCGAATGGTAAATGGAGCCGCGATCCGCACCGCTCTGGTTCGGCGTCGTCGGGTCATGACTCTGAAAGAACAAGATCAATATCTGCTCGACAGATATCTCATCCGGCCGGAATTCCACCTGCACGGCCTCGACGAATCTCTGCGGGTTGAGCCCGCGGCGCTGATAGGCCGCATAGTCGGGCGGGGGGCCGTCATCCCCTGCGAATCCCGAGACACTTGATGTGACTCCAGGAGTCCGACGCATCACCGCGTCAAATGACCAGAAACAGCCAGGACCGAGTGTCAGATTCTGGACACTATTACTCATGTGTGTTTCCTCCACCATGCAGAATCCTCCCCAGATCTATTCCCACGACATCACCTCGATCGTATCAGGATGTAACCCTTTCCAGCTGACCGGGACAGGCCGAAACTATTTCGACGTTCCCGATAGTCGGGAACTAAAGACATACGGTCGACCGGCCTTCCACATCCGCACGACAGCGGAGTTTTCTTTCCTCTGCCACCGACGGGTGAGCGCTCCGCCAGCGGTCCCGTCAGACACGCGGACCGAGGAACAGGCCGCCGCTCGCGTCGATGACCTGACCAGTGATCCAGCGCCCGGCGTCGGAGACGAGGAACGCGACGATGTCGGCGACGTCGTCGGGCCCGCCCAGCCGGTCGAGCGCGGTCGCCGCCGTGATGGTCTCGACCAGGCCCGGCACTTCGAAGACCTCCCCGTTGGTCGCCGTTCGGGTGGCGCCGGGAGCGACCGCGTTCACCGTGATCCCCCGGGTCCCCAGTTCGTTCGCCAGCGTCTTGCTCATGGTTTCGACCGCCCCCTTCGTCATGGCGAAGGACGTCTGGCCGGGGTTGGCCATCCGGGCCGCCACGGACGACATCGTGACGATGCGGCCGCCGTCGCGCAGCAGGGGCAGCGCGCGCTGGATGATGAAGTACGGTGCGCGCACGTTCACCGCGAAGAGATGGTCGAACTCCGGGCGCGTGGTGGATCCGAGCGGCCCCGCGGGTGCGGCCGCCGCGTTGTTCACGAGAATGTCGAGAGGCCGTCCGCAGAGACCGGACTCCACCCCCACGAAGAGCGTCTCGACATCGCCGTCCCCGCCCAGTGGCGCGCCGACGCTGAACGCGGTTCCGCCCGCTCGTTCGATCTCCTCGACCGTCGACGCCGCACCGTCCTCGTCCCTGCCGAAGTGCACGATGACGTCCGCGCCGTCCGCCGCCAGCCGAACCGCGATCGACTGCCCGATACCCCGCGACGCTCCGGTCACCAGGGCCGTCCTGCCGGCCAGACCACTCACGCCAACCATCTCAATCTGTCGATTGCCAGGCATGGTAGTCACTAACAACTTGGTAGTAACTACCTACGCGTTAATGTGTACCACATGACTGACAGGCACTCAACCTTGCGAGCCCGGCGCCGCGCCGAGACGCAGCACGCGATTCAGGCGCATGCAGTACGGCTGTTCACCGAGCACGGATACGACGCCACGACCGTGGACGATGTCGCCAGCGCCGCAGGGGTGTCGCCGATGACCCTCTATCGGCACTTCCCGACCAAGGAACACCTCGTCCTCCTGGACCAGCAGGGCAAGCTCATCGCCGAGCGGATCTCCGCGTCGTCCGCCGACCAGTCCCAGATCAGCCGTATCGGCGGTGCGCTGATCGACTGGGCCAGGACGGTGACCGCCGGCAGCCGGGGCGCCGAACTGACGGCCGACACGCAGTTCCTGCTCGCCCTGCTCCGGCTCATGATCGTGACGCCGGCCCTGCGGGCCAAGCACCTGGACAACCACTACACCCTGCAGAAGGCGATCGTCGGTGCCCTCACCGACGAGGGCACCGACCCCGACACGCTGTTCCACACCGAGGTGGTGGCCAGCGCCTGTCTGGCCGCCATGCACACAGCGCTGGTGCGCTGGACCGAGGACGACGGACAGGTCGAGCTGCCCGACCTGATCGGGAAGGCACTGACCGCCGCCTTCGTCGACGACAACGGCGGAGCGGAGATGAAGGCGCGCCTGTCCCACCCCTCCGACATCGACCGTTACCGGAAGAGCGGGTAGTCGGGCCCGCCGCGGTGCCGGCTCGCCGAACGGCGGGCCGCACGGCGACGGACTGCGGGGCAGGGAGTCGCCGGCCTGTGCCGAGATCAAACTGGCCCCCTGAGCTGTCGGTCGCATGCGCGTCCATAGGTTCAACGAGCGAAGCGCGATATGGACCCCACGCATTTCGGCCGAATCGGCATCGCGCCCGCTCCCGGGCCCGAGCCAGGCCCAGGGCGCGGTTCTCGCCACGTACAGGACCGGGCGCCGCGGGCGGAGCGCGCCGCCTTCTGCGTCCGGCGGAGCGGATCGCCCTCGGGTTCGCCTTCTCCGCGTGGATGAACCGGTATGTCGCCCGAGCCGGTCGGCAAGAGCCTGATATCGACGCGAGGAAAACCGTCGCCTTTCCCAGGATCCCGGTCACCGTCACCCACCCCTCGGTGAACTTCCGCGGTCCCCTCGGCCTCCCGCCCCGTGAATCCTTCTCGTCCGGGACCACGCTCTCCGGCATCGAGGCCTCTTCGCGGCGTACCATGCCCGGGTGGAAATCCGAAAGGGCAGACCCGTCGCCTCCCGCGATGTGACAATGTCCGGGAACATGCGCCGACCCTCGTCCTTGAGTCGCCCCTGACGACTCGGGCCGATCGGGCGGATGCGGCGTCGAGCGAATTCGGACGCGGGACCTGCGAGCTCCTCGTCGGAATGGACACAGCACCATCGGCGATGAGCTGCCCGCAACATGACGCCACTGTCGCATTTCACGCGAAACGACCAGGCCTACCGCGGCTTTCCGACGCGGCGATTCCGGATTCCGGTTCACCTGCTCCGACACTCCGATGTCCCGAAAGGCACTCCTCATGAAAACCCTGCCCGATGGATCCTCCTGGCTGAGGAATTTCAGCCCGGCCGCGGACGCTCCCGTACGCCTCGTCTGCCTGCCCCACGCGGGCGGTTCGGCCACCTTCTACGTCCCTGTCGCCCGCGCGCTGTCACCCGCCGCCGACGTACTGGCCGTGCAGTATCCGGGCCGTCAGGACCGGCGGCGAGAACCGCTGGTCCCCGACATCAAACTGCTCGCCGACCGGATCGCGGAGACACTCGCGCCGTACGACGACAGGCCGCTCGCCCTCTTCGGCCACAGCATGGGCGCGCTCATCGGGTTCGAGGTGGCGCGCCGGCTGGAGGCGGCCGGGACGCGGCCGGCCCATCTGTTCGTGTCGGGACGGATGGCGCCGACTGTCACCACCGAAGACCGCTGGCACCTCGCCAGCGACAGGGATCTCGTCGGCGAGGTCACATCGCTCGGCGGCACGGACGGCACTCTCCTGGACGACCACGAGCTGCTGGAGATGATCCTGCCCTCCGTCCGCAGCGACTACCAGGCCGTGGAGACGTACGAGTACGAGCCCGGCCCCTCGCTCCACTGCCCGGTGACCGCCTTCACCGGGGACAGCGACCCCAAGGCGGACGTGGACCGCGTGCTGCTCTGGGAGCAGCACACCACCGGGAGTTTCACGGCCAAGGTGTTCCCCGGCGGCCACTTCTACCTGCTTCAGCACACCGATTCCATACTCCGCGTGATGTCGGACCAGCTCTCCCTCAGCCCTGCCACGGCCCCCTAGACACGCGCCGCTCCGCTTCCCCGCGGGTGGCGGGACCGCAGGATCCTCGTGTCCCGTGCGGTCCGCCCGCGCGGGGCCCGCGGACGCCCCTTCCTCCGGCGACCGGCATCCTTTTCCGGCGACGGCGTCACCTTCCGGCCGATCAGTGGGCATATCGTTTCGCACTTCTCGGAACGGGCCCCGATGATTGTCGTATACCACGCGGTAATTTCGTCACCGAGCCGCAGTTACCGGATAATTACCGGCCGTCCGTGAAACCATGCGAAACTAACGACATCCAGTTGCGTCCGCTTTCCTGTACGGAGGCTACTCGTTGTCAGGCTATCCCATAGCACGGGTCACTATTCCCGCGCAAACGCAGATCACTTCAACGTATTCACTCCTGCATCTACTGCGCCCCGCTGACGCTTCTGTGCTCCAGTCACCGAAAAACCCACAGCTCGTCGAGGAAGTCGTCCTCCGAGTCGGCACGGGTGCCGTTGGCTGGGCAATCGAAAGAAGTCGCCTGGTCATGGCCGAAATGGCCGGGCAACCGTTCGTCCACTTCGACCAGAATTCCTACAGCGAGGCGCGGCTGGTCGAGGCCATAGCGCTCTGGATCGCCCTGCGACTCGGCGGCGTGAAGGAAATAACCGGCCTGCTGTCCGCGGAAATAACGAACGCCATTCGTGAACGTATCGCGAACAATGCGACCGTCGATCTCCTGCTCCGTTACGTCCGCGCAGTGCACGCGAATTTCTCCCGCGAGTTGTTCGAATTCCGTGACTCGATGATTCCGGCCGCGGACCAGCCCGTGTTGATGCGGACCATCTCGGCCAACCTCTTCGAGGGCATGGAGATCCTCTCCGACGCGGTGACCGAGAAGTTCACCGCCGAACGCAGCCGCTGGTTCGCCGGCTCCGTGGGTGAGCGCTTCGAACTGGTGTCCGCGATCCTCAAGGACAAGCCGGTCGACACCCTCCAGGCGCTGAACCAGCTGCGGTACGACCTCACGCTCCACCACGTCGCGCTGGTCCTGTGGCAGGACAAGATCACCCCGGACAGCGGCCGTGAACTGGAGGCCACCGCGCTGCGCCTGCTGGACCAGGTGGGCTGCTCCTCGATGCTGCTGCTGCCCGCGGGGCCGGGCCGGCTGTGGGCCTGGGGTGGCCGCGCCACCGACCGCGCCGCCGAACTGCGGCGCTCGGACAAGCCCGTGGACGTACCCCCGCACATCCACGTCGCGTCCGGGCTGCCCGGCGACGGTGTGGCCGGCTTCCGGCGCTCGCACGAGCAGGCGATCACCGCGGAGCGGGTCAGCCGGCTCACCGAGCCCGGAACGTCCACTCTGTACGACTACGGCGACCTGGAACTCGTGATACTGCTCAGCGACAACGCGGAGGCGACCGCCGACTTCGTCCGCCGCGAGCTCGGTCCGCTGGCCGAGGACAACAAGTCCATGGCCGCCCTGCGGGAGACCGTGCGGTGTCTGCTGGACAACGAACGGGCCGTCGCCGTCACGGCCAAGCACCTGCACATCGCGAAGAACACCGTCGTGTACCGGGTGAAGAAGGCAGAACAACTGCTCGGCCGCTCCTTGCGCGAGGACCGCCTCCGCCTGCATCTCGCGCTGTATCTGGCGGAGCGGCTCGGCTCATCGGTACTGACCACACAGGGTCCCGCGACGGGACTGGAGCACTCGAATCGGACGGTTTCAAAGTGAGTGGCAACCAGAACAAGGACGAGAAGCTCCTCGACTACCTCAAGTGGGTCACCGCGGACCTCCACAAGGCCCGCAACCGCGTCGAGGAACTCGAGTCGAGCCGGTCCGAGCCCATCGCCATCGTGGGCATGAGCTGCCGCTACCCCGGCGGTGTGTCGACGCCCGACGAGCTGTGGCGCGTGGCCGCCGACGGGGTCGACGCGATCAGCGGTTTCCCTCTCGACCGCGACTGGGACGTCGAGGGGATGTACGACCCGGACCCCGACGCTTCCGGCAAGTTCTACGCGCGTGAAGGCGGATTCCTCGACGACATCAAGGGCTTCGACGCGGCGTTCTTCGGGATCTCGCCGCGCGAGGCGCTGGCGATGGACCCGCAGCAGCGGTTGCTCCTGGAGACCTCGTGGGAGGCCATCGAGAACGCTCGGGTGGATCCGCGCTCGCTCCGGGGCAGTGACACCGGAGTCTTCGTCGGTGTGATGTACACCGGCTACGCCTCCACCGTCAGCGTCACCGCGACGGGCATCGAGGGCTACGCGATGACCGGGATGCTGACCAGCGTCGCGTCGGGCCGGATCTCCTACGCACTCGGGCTGGAGGGCCCGACCGTCAGCATGGACACGGCGTGCTCGTCGTCGCTGGTGTCGATCCACCACGCCATGGCGGCACTGCGCAACGACGAGTGCTCACTGGCGCTGGCCGGCGGGGCGATGGCCATACCGGTGCCGGACTGCTTCGTGGAGTTCTCCCGGCTGCGCGGACTGTCGCAGGACGGCCGGTGCAAGGCGTTCGCGGCCGCCGCGGACGGGACGGGTTTCTCCGAGGGTGTGGGGATGCTGATGCTGGCGCGGTTGTCGGTGGCCCAGGAGCGTGGGCTGCCGGTGCTGGGCCTGCTGCGGGGCAGTGCGGTGAACTCCGACGGTGCGTCCAACGGACTGACCGCGCCCAGCGGTCCTTCGCAGCAGCGGGTGATCCGGTCCGCGCTGGCGAACGCGGGGCTGTCTCCCGCCGAGGTGGACGTGGTGGAGGCGCATGGCACGGGTACCCGGCTGGGTGACCCGATCGAGGCGCAGGCACTGCTGGCGACGTACGGCCAGGCGCGCACGGACGACCAGCCGCTGCTGCTCGGTTCGCTGAAGTCGAACATCGGCCATGCGCAGGGTGCTGCCGGTGTGGCGGGTGTGATCAAGATGGTGATGGCGATGCGGCACGGGGTGGTGCCGAGGACGTTGCATGTGGATGAGCCGTCGCCCGCGGTGGACTGGTCCTCGGGTGCGCTGGAGCTGGTGACGGAGGAGCGGTCCTGGCCGGAGACGGGACGGCCGCGACGGTCCGCGGTGTCCTCCTTCGGCGTCAGCGGGACGAACGCCCACGTCGTTCTCGAGCAGGCACCAGCACTTGAGCCGGCGCCCGCGCCCGCGCCTGGGTCCGACTCCGGGTCGGTGGTGTTGCCGGTGGTGCCGGTGGTGGTGTCGGGGCGTTCGGTGGGTGCGTTGCGGGAGGGTGCGGGGCGTTTGGCTGGTGTGGTGGCGGGTGGTGGTGTGGGTG
>NZ_JBLFJV010000022.1:0-22740 GCF_047444975.1 Streptomyces sp. CWNU-52B
GTCCTCCTTGACGCCCGGCACGGTGGTGAACTCGTGCAGCACGCCGTCGATCCGGATGCTGGTGACAGCGGCTCCGGGGATCGAGGACAGGAGGGTGCGACGGAGGGAGTTGCCGAGGGTGTAGCCGAAGCCCGGCTCCAGCGGCTCGATCACGAACCGGGAGCGGAACTCGTCGACGACCTCTTCGGTCAGCGACGGGCGCTGAGCAATAAGCATGTTGCGATCCTTCAGTCAGGGGCGTCCGCTATTTGACGCCCTGATATGGAACAAGGGTACGGGCGATACGGCTCACAAGAGCCGTACCGCCCGAAATCCTCAAACCAAGCAACTGCGCACCCGACCCCGAGGGATCAGACGCGGCGGCGCTTGGGCGGACGGCAGCCGTTGTGCGGCGTGGGCGTCACGTCCTGGATCGAGCCGACCTCCAGGCCGGTGGCCTGCAGGGAGCGGATCGCGGTCTCACGACCGGAACCCGGACCCTTGACGAAGACGTCAACCTTGCGCATGCCGTGCTCCTGCGCGCGACGGGCGGCCGACTCGGCGGCCATCTGCGCGGCGAAGGGAGTGGACTTGCGCGAGCCCTTGAAGCCGACGTGGCCGGCGGAGGCCCAGGAGATCACGTTGCCCGAGGGGTCCGTGATCGAGACGATGGTGTTGTTGAACGTGCTCTTGATGTGCGCGTGGCCGTGAGCGACGTTCTTCTTTTCCTTGCGGCGCACCTTCTTGGCAGCGCCCTGACGACCCTTGGGGGGCATCTATAACTCCTACGGGGAGGTGGTCGGTCCTACAGCGAAGACCGCTGATGAAGCGTTGTCCGCTGAGGACTACTTCTTGCCCGGCTTCTTCTTGCCGGCGATGGCGCGACGCGGGCCCTTGCGGGTACGAGCGTTCGTGCTGGTGCGCTGGCCGTGCACGGGCAGGCCGCGACGGTGCCGCAGACCCTGGTAGCAGCCGATCTCGACCTTGCGGCGGATGTCGGCCTGAACCTCACGGCGGAGGTCACCCTCGGTCTTGAAGTTGTTGTCGACGTACTCGCGGATCCGGACCAGCTCCTCCTCGGAGAGGTCGCGGACGCGGGTGTCGGGGTTGACGCCGGTATCGGCCAGCGTCTTCTGGGAGAGGGTTCGGCCGATGCCGAACACGTAGGTGAGGGCAACCTCCACGCGCTTTTCGCGCGGGATGTCAACACCGGAAACGCGTGCCATTCAATGGCTCCAGTTGTCGTTCGGAGGTCTTCCGCAGAACCGGATCCCGCCCGCCGTCATCCTCTTCGATCGAGGACTCGGTACGAGTCGGGTCCCCGGCCTCCGACCGGGGGTGTCGGATCGCTGCGCACAGCGCATCCGGGCCCTGCGTATGAACATGTTTCGTGCGTCGCGCGAATTTCTGCGGGTGCAGAAGGTGCGGTCGTGCGTCAGCCCTGGCGCTGCTTGTGGCGCGGGTTGTCGCAGATGACCATGACCCGGCCGTGACGGCGGATCACCCTGCACTTGTCGCAGATCTTCTTGACGCTCGGCTTGACCTTCATGGTGAGGTTCTCCGGGTCAGTGCCATCGCCCCGCGGCAGCGGAGCACAGGCAAGATCTACTTGTACCGGTAGACGATCCGGCCACGCGTCAGGTCGTACGGAGACAACTCCACCACGACCCTGTCGTCAGGGAGGATGCGGATGTAGTGCATACGCATCTTGCCGCTGATGTGTGCCAGAACCTGGTGGCCGTTCTGGAGCTCAACCTTGAACATCGCGTTCGGAAGAGACTCGACGACAGTGCCCTCGATCTCGATGGCACCTTGCTTCTTGGCCACGCTTCGCCCTTCGAATCGACTACCTTGATCAACTCCGTGCTTACCACATGCAGACATGCGGATGCACGAGAGCCGACGAGTCAGTCTACGACAGGGCCCTCGGAAAGACGAATCGAGAAAGTCTGCCCCACGCCCAAGATCCCTAAGCGAAGGCTCCCCAGGGGCTCTCCAGGGCGCGGCCCCTAAGGGGGCGTGGGGAACTGCGCGACCGGCCACGGACGACCCGCAGCCGCCGCCCGGCAGCACCTGGCTCCCCCTGAGGGCGACCTCAGCCGAGAGGGTCGGGCGCAGCCACGATCCCGTACTCGGCCAACTTCGCCGCACCCCCGTCGGGCGCCGTGAGGACAAGCGGCCCCTCAGCCGTCAGCGCGACAGAGTGCTCCCAGTGCGACGACCACGTTCCGTCCGTCGTGATGACGGTCCAGTCGTCCGCGAGCACCTCCGTCCGCGGGGTGCCCAGCGACACCATCGGCTCGATCGCGAGGCAGAACCCGGGCACCAGCTTGGGGCCCTTGCCCCGGCGGCGCTCCACGTAGTTCAGCAGATGCGGGTCCATGTGCATCTCGGTCCCGATGCCGTGGCCGCCGTAGTCCTCGACGATGCCGTACTTGCCGCCGCCGGGCTTCGGCTGGCGCCGGATGTACGTCTCGATGGCCCGGGAGACGTCGACGAGCCGGTTGCCCAGCTTCATCGCCGCGATGCCGGCCCACATCGACTCCTCGGTCACCCGGGAGAGCTCAAGGAGCTCCGGAGCGTGACCGGAGCCCACGAAGACGGTGTACGCCGCGTCCCCGTGCCAGCCGTCGATGATCGCGCCCGCGTCGATCGAGATGATGTCGCCGTCCTTGAGGACCGCGTCGGTGCTCGGGATGCCGTGCACGACGACCTCGTTCAGCGAGGTGCAGATCGTGGCGGGGAAGCCGCCGTAGCCCAGGAAGTTCGACTTCGCGCCGTGCTCGTCGAGCACCTTGCGCGCGACCTGGTCGAGGTCGTGCGTCGTGGCACCGGGCACCGCGGCTTCCCGGGTCGCCTGGTGGACGGCGGCGACGACCAGGCCCGCCTCACGCATCTTGGCGATCTGCTCGGGGGTCTTGATCTGCACCATGAGGGCCCGCGCTCTCCGTCTTCTCTGCCTGCCGGAAACCAGTACGACTGGAAACCTCTGAACCGAAACCTGTGAACCTGTGAACCTGTGCATACAACAGTACGGCCGCGGCACCCGTCGAGGGCACCGCGGCCGGACCGGCCAGAACGACGACGACTACTTGTCGCCTTCGCCCTCGCTGTCGCTCTTGTCCTCGCGCTGACGCTTGAGGGCGTCCATCGCACGCTTGGTGACCTCGTCCACCTTGCCGAGCGCCGAGATCGTCACGACCAGGCCCTGAGCCCGGTAGTAGTCGATGATCGGCTCGGTCTGGGTGTGGTAGACCTCCAGGCGCTTGCGGACGGTCTCCTCGGTGTCGTCGTCGCGCTGGTACAGCTCGCCGCCGCAGGCGTCACAGACGCCTTCCTTCTCCGGCGGGCTGTACGTCACGTGGAAGACGTGACTCGAATCCTTGCGGCAGATGCGGCGGCCGGCGATGCGCTTGACCACCTCGTCCTCGGGGACCTCCAGGTCGAGCACCCCGTCCAGCTCCACACCGTCGGCCTTGAGGGCCTGGTCGAGCGCCTCGGCCTGCGAGACGTTCCGCGGGAAGCCGTCGAGCAGGAAGCCGTTCACGGCGTCCTGCTGCTCCATGCGGTCCTTGGCCATCGCGATGGTGACCTCGTCCGGTACGAGGTTGCCCTCGTCCATGTACGACTTCGCCAGCTTGCCCAGTTCCGTCTGCCGGCTGATGTTCGCACGGAAGAGGTCGCCCGTGGAGATGTGCGGGATCGACAGGTTCTTGGCTAGGAACGCGGCTTGCGTTCCCTTGCCCGCCCCGGGCGGCCCGACGAGGACGATTCGCATCAGCGGAGGAACCCTTCGTAATTGCGCTGCTGGAGCTGGCTCTCGATCTGCTTCACCGTCTCAAGACCGACACCCACGATGATCAGGATGCTGGTACCACCGAACGGGAAGTTCTGGTTTGCCCCGAAACCAACCAACGCCATCGTCGGTACGAGAGCGATCAGGCCCAGATACAGCGAACCCGGCCAGGTGATCCGGTTGAGTACGTATCCCAGGTACTCAGCGGTTGGCCGGCCGGCCCGGATGCCCGGGATGAAGCCACCATACTTCTTCATGTTGTCCGCGACTTCCTCGGGGTTGAACGAGATGGCCACGTAGAAGAAGGCGAAGAACACGATCAGCAAGAAGTATGTGCTGATGTAAATCGGGTGGTCGCCCTTGGTCAGGTTCTGCTCGATCCAGGTCTTCCAGCCGGACGTTCCACCTGCGAACTGGGCGATCAGCGCCGGGATGTAGAGCAGCGACGAGGCAAAGATCACAGGGATGATGCCCGCCTGGTTGACCTTCAGCGGGATGTACGTCGACGTGCCGCCGTAGGAACGGCGGCCGATCATGCGCTTCGCGTACTGGACCGGGATACGGCGCTGGGCCTGCTCGACGAAGACGACCAGGCCGACCATGACGAGGCCGACCGCGATGACGGTGCCGAACTCGATCCAGCCGTGCGCCAGGTTGCCCTGCTGCTTGATGGCCCACAGCGCGGACGGGAAGGTGGCGGCGATCGAGATGAACATCAGGATCGACATGCCGTTGCCGATGCCGCGGTCGGTGATGAGCTCACCGAGCCACATGACCATGGCCGTGCCCGCCGTCATCGTGATCACCATCGTGATGGTGACGAAGATCGACTGGTCCGGAACGATCTGGTTGGCGACCGGGCAGCTGGTGAACAGCGCACCGCTGCGCGCGGTGGCCACCAGGCCGGTGCCCTGCAGGATCGCCAGTGCCACCGTCAGATAACGGGTGTACTGCGTAATCTTCGCCGTACCGGCCTGGCCCTCCTTCTTGAGGGCCTCAAGGCGCGGGATCACGACGGTCAGCAGCTGCAGAATGATGCTCGCGGTGATGTACGGCATGATGCCGAGCGCGAAGATCGTGATCTGCAGCAGAGCGCCACCACTGAACATGTTGACCAGGCCGAACAGGCCTTGGTTCTGGCTCGCGTTGTCGATACAGATCTGGACGTTCTTGTAGTCGACACCGGGGATCGGGATGTGCGTGCCAACCCGATAGATCACGATGATGCCGAGCGTGAAGAGCAGCTTCTTGCGCAGGTCGGGCGTCTTGAACGCCCGGGCGAACGCGGTGAGCACGGTGCCTCCTGCGACCCCCGCGCAACAGCGTCAGAGGTGACGGTCTTGAGGTTCGACGAATAAGTAACGGACAGCTGACTAACAGTCAGGAGCCGCCTGGAGTTCCCTGGCGGCGCACCGGGCGAAAATTAGCAGCGCAGGCCACCTTACCGGCGACACCGCTTCCCTAGGGACTGTCGTTACATTCCAGTCTGCCGGGTGACGCCCGGTCCACCCTCAGGATGGACGGCGGGAGTGTGACGACAGCCCCCAGGAACGACCAACCGGGGATACCCCTTGAGTGGGGCACCCCCGGTCGGGTTCGCTCAAGTCATCGAGACGCCTGCTGAAATCAGACGAGCTCGGTGACGGTACCGCCGGCGGCGGTGATCTTCTCCTTGGCGGAGCCGGAGACGGCGTCGACCGTCACCTGCAGTGCCACGGAGATCTCGCCCTGGCCGAGGACCTTGACGAGGCTGTTCTTGCGAACCGCACCGTTGGCGACGAGCCCCTCGACGGTGACTTCGCCACCCTCCGGGTACAGCGCCGACAGCTTGTCGAGGTTCACGACCTGGTACTCGGTCTTGAACGGGTTCCGGAAGCCCTTGAGCTTCGGGAGACGCATGTGGAGGGGCATCTGGCCACCCTCGAAGCGCTCCGGAACCTGGTAACGCGCCTTCGTGCCCTTGGTACCACGACCGGCCGTCTTGCCCTTGGACGCTTCACCACGACCGACTCGCGTCTTCGCGGTCTTGGCGCCCGGGGCGGGACGGAGGTTGTGGATCTTGAGCGGGTTGTTCTCCGCCATGATCAGTCGACCTCCTCAACCGTCACGAGGTGGCGGACGGTGTGAACCATTCCGCGGAACTCGGGGCGGTCCTCCTTGACGACCACATCGTTGATCCGCTTGAGGCCAAGCGAACGAAGGGTGTCACGGTGGTTCTGCTTGCTGCCGATGAACGACTTCGTCTGCGTGATCTTGAGCTGGGCCATGATTACGCACCCGCTCCCGCACGTGCACGCAGGAGAGCCGCGGGGGCGACGTCCTCGAGGGGCAGACCACGGCGAGCCGCGATCTCCTCGGGACGCTGCAGGCCCTTGAGGGCCGCCACGGTCGCGTGCACGATGTTGATCGCGTTGGACGAGCCGAGCGACTTCGACAGGATGTCGTGGACGCCGGCGCACTCGAGCACAGCACGCACCGGGCCACCGGCGATGACGCCGGTACCGGGGGAAGCAGGCTTGAGCAGGACGACGCCCGCGGCCTTCTCGCCCGTGATCGGGTGCGGGATGGTGCCCTGGATACGGGGGACCTTGAAGAAGTGCTTCTTGGCCTCCTCAACACCCTTGGCGATGGCGGCCGGCACCTCCTTGGCCTTGCCGTAACCGACACCGACGGTGCCGTCACCATCGCCCACCACGACCAGCGCGGTGAAGCTGAAGCGACGACCACCCTTCACAACCTTGGCGACGCGGTTGATCGCGACGACGCGCTCAACGTACGCGGTCTTCTCGGCGGCAGCACCGCCGTCACGGCCCTTCCGGTCCCGCCGCTCGCCGCCACCGGCACCGCTTCCGCGGCGCTGGGGTCCAGCCATTGGAATTACCTCTCTCTGTTTCCGCTAGCTACGGAACCAGGACTCAGAACTTGAGTCCGGCTTCGCGGGCGGCGTCCGCCAGAGCGGCAATGCGCCCGGCGTACTGGTTGCCACCACGGTCGAATACGACAGCCTCGACCCCGGCGGCCTTGGCACGCTCGGCGACCAGGGCGCCGACCGACTTGGCCTGCGCGGACTTGTCGTCCTCGGCACCACGGATCGTCGTGTCCAGGGTGGACGCCGACGCGAGGGTGTGACCCTTCACGTCATCGATGACCTGGGCCACGATGTGGCGGTTCGAGCGCGTCACGACCAGGCGAGGCCGCTCAGCCGTACCCGAGATGTGCTTACGGATCCGGATGTGACGACGCTTGATGGCAGCACGCTTGTAAGCGTCGCCCTTAGCAATCTTGACACCGTATGCCATGGCTTACTTACCCGCCTTTCCGACCTTGCGCCGGACGACTTCGCCCTCGTACTTGACGCCCTTGGCCTTGTACGGGTCGGGCTTCCGCAGCTTGCGGATGTTGGCCGCAACCTCTCCGACCTTCTGCTTGTCGATTCCCTCGACCGAGAAGTGCGTCGGGTTCTCGACCTTGAACGAGATGCCCTCGGGCGCCTCGACCGTGATCGAGTGGCTGTAGCCGAGCGAGAACTCCAGGTTGGAGCCCTTCGCCAGGACGCGGTAACCCACACCGCTGATTTCGAGCTTCTTCACGTAACCCGTGGTCACGCCGGTGATCATGTTCGCCACCAGCGTGCGGGACAGGCCGTGCAGGGCCTTGTTCTGACGCTCGTCGTTCGGGCGGGTGACATTGAGAATGCCGTCCTCGCCCTTGGCGACCTCGATCGGCGCCGCGACGGTGTGGGAGAGGGCGCCCTTGGGGCCCTTCACCTGAACCGTGCGACCGTCGATGGTGACGTCCACGCCGGCGGGAACCGTGATGGGGAGCTTGCCAATACGCGACATAGCTGTTTCCTCCGTTCCCTTCCGCTACCAGACGTAGGCGAGAACTTCTCCGCCTACGCCCTTCTTGCCGGCCTGCTGTCCGGTGAGGAGACCGTGCGACGTGGAGATGATCGCCACGCCGAGGCCACCGAGCACCTTGGGCAGGGAGGTGGACTTCGCGTACACACGCAGACCCGGCTTCGAGATCCGCTTGATGCCCGCGATGGAGCGCTCACGGTTCGGGCCGAACTTCAGCTCGAGGACGAGCTTCTTGCCGACCTCGGCGTCCTCGACCTTCCAGCCGGTGATGAAGCCCTCCTGCTGGAGGATCTCCGCGATGTGAGACTTGATCTTGCTGTGCGGCATCGCGACATCGTCGTGGTACGCCGAGTTCGCGTTACGCAGACGAGTAAGCATGTCTGCGATGGGATCAGTCATGGTCATGAATTGGCCTTCGGCCTCTCTCGCCGGGGTTTCCTGTATGCGCCATCCCTCTCCCCACTCAGTGGCGGGACGGGTGCGGTGCGGGGACCTACGGCGTAGTAAGCGTTAACTAGTGGGCTGCGCCCACGGGCGTACGGGCGGTCAGACGCCCAACCCTCCAAGCCTAAGCCATGAAGGGGTGGGCATCTGACCGTACCCATTGCTTACCGAGAGTCCTGGTGTCCCGAAGCGGGATCTACCAGGAGCTCTTGGTCACGCCCGGCAGCTCGCCGCGGTGAGCCATCTCACGAAGGCACACGCGGCACAGGCCGAACTTGCGGTACACGGAGTGCGGGCGGCCGCAGCGCTGGCAACGGGTGTAGCCACGCACACCGAACTTGGGCTTACGAGCAGCCTTGGCAATCAGAGCCTTCTTCGCCATCTCGCTTACGCCTCCTTGAAGGGGAAGCCGAGGTGACGGAGAAGGGCACGGCCTTCGGCGTCGTTGGTCGCCGTGGTCACCACGGTGATGTCCATACCCCGGACGCGGTCGATCTTGTCCTGGTCGATCTCGTGGAACATGACCTGCTCGGTGAGACCGAAGGTGTAGTTGCCACGACCGTCGAACTGCTTGGGAGACAGACCACGGAAGTCGCGGATGCGCGGAAGCGCCAGCGACAGGGTGCGGTCCAGGAACTCCCACATGCGGTCGCCACGGAGTGTGACGTGGGCACCGATCGGCTGTCCCTCACGCAGCTTGAACTGCGCGATGGACTTGCGGGCCTTGGTCACGGCCGGCTTCTGACCGGTGATCGTGGTGAGGTCGCGAATGGCGCCGTCGATCAACTTGGAGTCGCGGGCGGCGTCGCCCACACCCATGTTGACCACGATCTTGACGAGGCCCGGGGTCTGCATGACGTTCTCGTACGAGAACTCTTCCTGCAGCTTGCCCGCGATCTCCTCGCGGTACTTCGCCTTGAGGCGCGGAATGGTGGTGGTAGCCATCAGATGTCCTCACCCGTCCGCTTGGCAACGCGGATCTTGTTGCCCTCGTCGTCGAAGCGGAAACCGACACGCGTGACGACCTTGTTCCCGTCCTTCTCCACGACCAGCTGGACGTTGGAGACGTGGACCGGAGCCTCGGTCGTGACAATGCCGCCGGCCTGCGAACCGCGAGCGGTGGGACCGGCCTTCGTGTGCTTCTTGACCCGGTTGACACCCTCGACCAGGACGCGCTCCTCGCGCGGGAAAGCGGCAATGACCTTGCCCTGCTTGCCCTTGTCCTTACCGGTGATGACCTGAACCAGGTCGCCCTTCTTGATCTTCATGCTTACAGCACCTCCGGCGCGAGCGAGATGATCTTCATGAACTTCTTCTCGCGCAGCTCACGGCCGACAGGGCCGAAGATACGGGTGCCGCGAGGGTCGCCGTCGTTCTTCAGAATGACGGCGGCGTTCTCGTCGAAGCGGATGTACGAGCCGTCCGGACGGCGACGCTCCTTGACGGTGCGAACGATGACCGCCTTGATGACGTCACCCTTCTTCACGTTGCCACCGGGGATCGCGTCCTTGACTGTGGCGACGATGACGTCACCGATGCCCGCGTAGCGGCGACCTGAGCCACCGAGCACACGGATGCAAAGGATTTCCTTCGCACCAGTGTTGTCGGCGACACGCAGTCGCGACTCCTGCTGGATCACGTCTATCTCCTGATTGTCTGCCGGTTCCCGCAGGGGCCTTCTGAGGGGCGCCCCGCGAGCCTGGCGGAACCGTCCTGCGGGCAGCCCCCGCAGGAATTACTTGGCCTCTTGTCGACGAACACCCGGCCGGGGACCGCGCACCTCACGGTGTGGCCCCCGGCTCGGGGCAGCGGGGGCAGCAGCCCCCGCTTGATTACTTCGCCTTCTCGAGGATCTCGACGATGCGCCAGCGCTTCGTCGCGGACAGCGGACGGGTCTCCATGATGACGACCCGGTCGCCGACGCCCGCGGCGTTCTGCTCGTCATGCGCCTTGAGCTTGTTCGTACGGCGGATGACCTTGCCGTACAGCGCGTGCTTGACGCGGTCCTCGACAGCGACGACGACGGTCTTGTCCATCTTGTCGCTGACGACCAGACCCTCGCGGGTCTTGCGGAAACCGCGGGCGGTCTTGGTCTCTTCAGTCACGTTGCTCTCGCTCATCAGGCGCTCTCCACCGTCTCGATGCCCAGCTCGCGCTCACGCATCAGGGTGTAGATCCGCGCGATGTCCTTGCGGACGGCCTTGAGCCGCCCGTGGTTCTCGAGCTGACCGGTCGCCGCCTGGAAGCGGAGGTTGAACAGCTCTTCCTTGGCTTCGCGAAGCTTCGCGAGAAGCTCCTCGTCACCCAGTTCGCGCAGCTCGGACGCCTTGGTACCGGCCGACATCACGCTTCACCTGCCTCGCGCTTGACGATCCGGCACTTCATCGGCAGCTTGTGGGCTGCGCGAGTGAGGGCCTCACGGGCGATCTTCTCGTTGGGGTAGGACAGCTCGAACATGACCCGGCCCGGGTGCACGTTCGCGACCCACCACTCGGGGGAACCCTTACCGGAACCCATGCGGGTCTCGGCGGGCTTCTTGGTCAGCGGGCGGTCCGGGTAGATGTTGATCCAGACCTTGCCGCCACGCTTGATGTGGCGGGTCATCGCGATACGAGCCGCCTCGATCTGGCGGTTCGTCACGTACGCCGGCGAGAGGGCCTGAATGCCGTACTCGCCGAACGCGACCGTCGTACCACCCTTGGCCTGACCGCGGCGCTTGGGGTGGTGCTGCTTGCGGTGCTTGACCCTACGAGGGATCAGCATTTCGGTCAGGCCTCCGTTCCGGTGCTCTCAGCCGGAGCGGCAGCGGCGGCGGGAGCCTCGGCCTTGGGGGCCTCGGCAGCCTGCTGCTGACCACTCTGGGCCCCCTGCTGCTGCGGCTTGCGGCCACGGCCGCCACGCTCGCCACCACGGCCACCACCACGGGCCGGGCGGTCGCCGCCGGCGCCACCACCGGCGCCACGGGCCGGGCGGTTGCCCGCACGGGCGGCGGCGTTCTCGGCGCGGACCTCGGCGATGTTCTTGACGTCGCCCTTGTAGATCCAGACCTTCACGCCGATGCGACCGAAGGTCGTCTTGGCCTCGAAGAAGCCGTAGTCGACGTTCGCGCGGAGCGTGTGCAGGGGCACACGGCCCTCGCGGTAGAACTCCGAGCGGGACATCTCGGCGCCGCCGAGACGGCCACCGCACTGGATCTTGATGCCCTTCGCGCCGGCCTTCATCGTGCCCTGCATGCTCTTACGCATGGCGCGACGGAAGGAGACGCGGGAGGACAGCTGCTCGGCAACGGCCTGGGCAACCAGCTGAGCATCGGTCTCGGGGCTCTTGACCTCGAGGATGTTCAGCTGGACCTGCTTGCCCGTGAGCTTCTCGAGGTCGCCGCGGATGCGGTCGGCCTCGGCGCCACGGCGGCCGATGACGATGCCGGGACGCGCGGTGTGGATGTCCACCCGCACGCGGTCACGGGTGCGCTCGATCTCGACCTTCGAGATGCCGGCGCGCTCCATGCCGGACGTCATCATCCGACGGATGGCGACGTCTTCCTTGACGTAGTCCTTGTACAGCTTGTCGGCATACCACCGGGACTTGAAGTCCGTGGTGATGCCGAGCCGGAACCCATGCGGGTTAACCTTCTGGCCCATTACCGGGTTCCTTCCTTGCTGCTGACGACCACGGTGATGTGGCTGGTCCGCTTGCGGATCCGGTAGGCGCGGCCCTGGGCGCGCGGACGGAACCGCTTCAGGGTCGGACCCTCGTCGACAAACGCCTCGGAGATGACGAGGCTGTCGGCGTCGGTGTGGTCGTAGTTGTGCGCGGCGTTGGCAATGGCGCTGTCAAGCACCTTGCCGACCGGCACGCTCGCGGCCTGCGGGGCGAAACGCAGGACCGCCTGAGCCTCCGTGGCATCCATGCCACGGATAAGGTCCACCACGCGGCGGGCCTTCATGGGCGTGACGCGGATGTACCGCGCCTGGGCCCTGGCTTCCATGGTTGTCCTTCCAGTGTCTGTCATGGTCATTCCACCCCGCGTTAGCGGCGCTTCGACTTCCGGTCGTCCTTGACGTGACCCCGGAAGGTGCGCGTCGGCGAGAACTCGCCGAGCTTGTGGCCGACCATCGACTCGGTGACAAACACCGGAATGTGGGTCTTGCCGTTGTGCACCGCGATCGTGTGGCCGAGCATGGCCGGGATGATCATCGAGCGTCGGGACCAGGTCTTGATGACGTTCTTGGAACCGGCTTCGTTCTGTACGTCCACCTTCTTGATCAGGTGGTCGTCGACGAAGGGCCCCTTCTTGAGACTGCGCGGCATCTAAACCCGCTCCTAGCGCTTCTTGTTCGTCTTGCGGCGGCGGACGATGTACTTGTTCGAAGCCTTCTTCGGCGAACGAGTACGACCCTCCTTCTGACCCCACGGCGAGACCGGGTGACGTCCACCGGAGGTCTTGCCTTCACCACCACCGTGCGGGTGGTCAACCGGGTTCATCGCCACACCGCGAACGGTCGGACGGACGCCCAGCCAGCGCTTGCGGCCGGCCTTGCCCCAGTTGATGTTCGACTGCTCGGCGTTGCCGACCTCGCCGACGGTGGCGCGGCAGCGCACGTCGACCAGGCGGATCTCTCCGGACGGCATGCGCAGGTGGGCCATCTGGCCCTCCTTCGCGAGCAGCTGCACGGAGGCACCGGCGGAGCGGGCGAACTTGGCGCCGCCACCGGGACGGAGCTCGATCGCGTGGATCGTGGTACCGACCGGGATGTTGCGCAGCGCCAGGTTGTTGCCCGGCTTGATGTCTGCCCCGGGACCGTTCTCGACGCGGTCGCCCTGCGACAGGTTGCGGGGGGCGAGGATGTAACGCTTCTCGCCGTCCGCGTAGTGCAGCAGCGCGATGCGCGCGGTGCGGTTGGGGTCGTACTCGATGTGCGCGACCTTCGCCGGCACGCCGTCCTTGTCATGGCGACGGAAGTCGATGACACGGTAGGCGCGCTTGTGTCCACCACCCTGGTGGCGAACGGTCACACGACCGGAATTGTTACGGCCGCCCTTGCTGTGCAGCGGGCGAACCAGCGACTTCTCCGGCGTGGACCGCGTGACCTCGACGAAGTCGGCGACGCTGGAGCCACGGCGGCCCGGCGTTGTCGGCTTGTACTTGCGGATTCCCATTTCTCAGTCCTCGTCCGATATTCGGACCAGGGCGCTCCGTTAGGAGGCCTGGCCGAAGATGTCGATACGGTCGCCCTCAGCGAGGGTCACGATGGCGCGCTTGGTGTCAGCACGCTTGCCGAAACCGCTCTTGGTCCGCTTGCGCTTCCCCTGGCGGTTGATCGTGTTGACCCCGGTGACCTTGACCGAGAAGACCGCCTGGACGGCCTGCTTGATCTGGGTCTTGTTGGCGCCCGGCGCGACGACGAAGGTGTACTTGCCCTCGTCGAGCAGCGCGTAGCTCTTCTCGGAGACGACCGGCTTGATGAGGACGTCACGGGGGTCCGTGAAGCTCTTGCTCGTCGGCGTCTCGACGGTGTTCTTGCCCTCGGCCTCGTGGCGCTTCGCCTTGGCGATGCGTGCGGCCTTGGCGGCCTTGGCCGCCTTGGGGGCGATGCTCGGGTGACGCGTAGCCATCAGGCCTCGCTCCCTTCGGTGTCGGCGGGCTCCGCGGAGGGTGCGCCGGACACGAAGGACTCGAGAGCGGCCTGGGTGAAGACCACGTCGTCCGAGACGAGAACGTCGTACGTGTTCAGCTGGCCCGGCACCAGGATGTGCACCTGGGGCAGGTTGCGCGCGGAGAGCAGCGCGGCCTCGTCGGCACGATCGATGACCAGGAGCACGTTCTTGCGCTCGCTGATCTTGCCGATCAGGCTCTTCGCGGCCTTGGTGGAGGGGGTCTCGCCCTCGACCACGCCGGAGACGACGTGGATACGAGCGTTGCGGGCCCGGTCGGTGAGGGCCTGGCGCAGGGCCGCGGCCTTCATCTTCTTCGGGGTCCGCTGCGAGTAGTCACGCGGCTGCGGGCCGTGGACTACGCCACCGCCGACGAACTGCGGGGCGCGGGTCGAGCCCTGGCGCGCACGGCCAGTGCCCTTCTGACGGTAGGGCTTCCTACCGCCACCACGGACCTCGGCGCGCGTCTTGGTCTTGTGCGTGCCCTGGCGGGCAGCGGCCAGCTGGGCGACAACGACCTGGTGAAGCAGCGGGATGCTGATCTTCTCGACGTCGAAGATCTCCGCGGGGAGCTCGACCGTCCCGGTCTTGTCGCCTGCCGGCGAAAGGATGTCAACAGTGCTCATCGTTACCTCAGGCCCCCTTGGCCGCGGTGCGGACCAGGATGAGGCCGCCGTTCGGACCAGGGATGGCTCCCTTGATGAGGAGCAGTCCCTTCTCCGCGTCAACGGCATGGACGGTCAGGTTCTGGGTGGTGACCC
This sequence comes from Streptomyces sp. CWNU-52B, assembly GCF_047444975.1. NCBI lineage: Bacteria > Bacillati > Actinomycetota > Actinomycetes > Kitasatosporales > Streptomycetaceae > Streptomyces > Streptomyces sp. CWNU-52B. Next base: position 14,496 of record NZ_JBLFJV010000022.1, read on the forward strand.
GCTCATTACCCATGCGACCCGCCATGCGCATGCCCTTGAAGACACGGCCGGGGGTGGCGCAGCCACCGATGGAGCCGGGAGAGCGGTGCTTGCGCTGGACACCGTGTCCGGCGCCGAGGCCATGGAAGTTGTGACGCTTCATGACACCGGCGAAGCCCTTGCCCTTGCTCTTGCCGGTCACGTCCACCTTCACGCCGGCCTCGAAGACCTCAGCGGAGATCTCCTGACCCAGCGTGTACTCGGAGGCGTCCGCGGTGCGGATCTCGACGAGGTGGCGGCGGGGAGTGACGTCGGCCTTGGCGAAGTGGCCCTTGAGGGGCTTGTTCACCTTGCGAGGGTCGATCTCGCCGTAGGCGATCTGGACCGACTCGTAACCGTCGGAGTCGTTCGTACGGACCTGGGTCACGACGTTCGAGCCGGCCTTGACGACGGTGACCGGAACAACACGGTTGTTCTCGTCCCACACCTGCGTCATGCCGAGCTTCTCGCCCAGGATGCCCTTGATCTGCTTAGCCATTCAGACCACCGCCCCTAGAGCTTGATCTCGATGTCGACACCGGCCGGGAGGTCGAGTCGCATCAAAGAGTCAACGGTCTTGGGGGTCGGGTCGAGAATGTCGATCAGGCGCTTGTGCGTGCGCATCTCGAAGTGCTCGCGAGAGTCCTTGTACTTGTGCGGCGACTTGATGACGCAGTACACGTTCTTCTCAGTGGGCAGCGGCACCGGGCCTGCGACCGACGCACCAGTGCGCGTCACCGTCTCGACGATCTTCTTCGCCGACGAATCGATGACCTCGTGGTCGTAGGCCTTGAGCCGGATGCGGATCTTCTGTCCCGCCATGGCTACTCAGTAGTCCTTTGTCTCGTTAAACCGCTCCGGAACCCGAGGGTTCGCGTCCCCGCCTCCGACCCACGCGGTCGGGTGTGTCGCGCCCTCACCGACAGAGATATCCACGGGTGGATTTTCCCTACCAGGGACGCGGCCCATCCCAAAGACGACCGCAGGACCGGGGGCCGAACACCCACCGGGCGCCTGGTCGGTACCCCGCTGACACTTCCCGGAAGATTCCCGTACGTCCGCCCCAGCGCTGCCTTTCGGCAGTTGGAGCGACGAGTACTGTGGGACTCGCTTCCGGTCCTCCCGGCGGGAGGCGCGCAGCATCGGCACTCAACCGAGCAACCCCGACAGTCTGCCACACGGGTCGCTGCGCTGGCCAATCGAGCCGGAGAGGATACCCCCGAGGGGTCGCGGGTCAAACACGGGCTCGCCCGAGAGGCCGTCCGACCTGCCACGACGCCCCTGACCGGTGATGCCGAGGCGTGGCCTTCCGGGGCATCGCTGCCCGCGTAGATGATCTCCCGCCCACCAGGGTCTCGCACCTGTCTGCGCTCACGACACGATCGCGGCCGCGGCGACTCGCGACGAGCGGGCCCGCTCCCCTTCGACCCTGTCGACCCCGTCGGCCGGCTCCTCAGCTCCGGGGGCTTCGCCTCCCCGGCCGCGTCCTTACGCATCGCGCGGGCGTCGCCGGCCATCTTCTTCGCCGCGTCGCGAGCACTCTGGACGTCCCGGGTGGCGGCACGGACGTTCGACTCGTCCGACTTCTCGACGTCCTTGCCACCGGTCGGGTCGTCCTTGTACTTGTTCGCTTCCTTATTGGCCCGGGTCACCCACGAATCGGCCGACGACAGCCGGGGCTCGGCGGGAGAGATCCGCCTGGGCTTCACGCCCCTTGGCGAGCGCCTTGTCGGCCAGGGCCTGCGCGCGTTCGAGCTTCGGCCAGTACGCGGCCAGCGCTTCCCCGGCCAGGGCGTACGACTTCTTCAGCTTCATCAAGTTCTTCGGCACCCCGGAGAACTCGTCCCGGAACACCTCCGCCGTCTTGCCCACCATCGACAGGACAGCGTCCTCCCCCGCCATCCCCGTGAACGAGTGCTCGACCACTTGAACCACGGCGGCAACTGTCGGAACGGCACGAAGGTCAGCCGCGCCGCCGCCCCCGCCGCGGTGAACGCGAACTCGCGCTGAGCGGGATCCGGCAACCTCATCCCCCGGACGATCCGAGGCGACGCCTCCGCCAGGGAGCAGTTGAAGGCCAGCCCGATCGCGGCGGAGCCAAGAGAGTCCTCGCCTCGTTCGTCCCATTCGGCACCACAGCCTGCCTTTCCCATCTGTTCCGCCGGTATCGATCGGAATCCGGGCGGAGGACGCTCGGCATGTGGCAGGCCGGCCCGCCGACCGCGGTCACGTGGTCCTGCTCACCGGGCGCGAGCACGATGCTGGTCCGCCGGATCGTCAACGGGACCGTCGTACAGACGACGAAGGCACTCGCACTGTGCGCGGGGCCGTCGTTGTCGGCCAGGTCCACCCGCCACCGGCCGTTCGTGTCGACGTCCATCCTGCTGGTGGAGAGGAAGAGCCGGCGGCGGCCTGCTTGGCGGCGTCCGTGATGTTGCTGACCTCGACGGCCCAGCCGTTGCCCGATGCCGCCGAGTTGAAGATGGAGGACCCCTGACCGGTCGTTCCGGACGGTGTACGGCCGAGCCGGCGCGTCCTCGTCGACAGCCAGGGCCTGCCCCCGGCCCCGCCCCCGTCGATGTCAGGCTCGCAGGCCGCCAGAAGCGGTGAGGCGCTCCCCGGTGACCCATGCGGCGTCGTCGGAGGCGAAGAAGACCGCCGCCCGCGCCAGATCCTCGGGCTGACCGATACGTCCCAGGGGGGTGCGCTCGACCATGTCCGTCTCGGCGTCACTGCCGATGAAGCCGGCCGCGTGGATACCTTCCGTCTCCACACCACCAGGGGCCAGGGTGTTCACTCGGATCCCGCGAGGGCCGAGCTCGGCGGCCAGGACGCGGGTCAAGGCATCGACGGCGCCCTTCGTCGCGGCGTACACCGACATCCCCGGCACCGCGCGGGCGCTGTCCAGCGATCCGATGTTGATGACCGTCCCGCCCTCGGACCCGAAGTACTTGAGGGCTTCCTGGATCGTACGGATCGGTCCGGTCACGTTGACGGAGAGCTGACGGTCGATCTCCTCCTGCGTGACGGTCTCCAGCGGCTGTGGGTAATAGACACCGGCGTTGTTGACGAGGATGTCGAACCGGCCGTACACGTCCACGGTCCTGGCGAAGAGGCGCTCTACATCCAACGGCACCGACACGTCGCCCTGTACGGCGATCGCGGTCCCCCCTCGCGCCTGGATGTCCCGCACCACCCGCTCGGCATCGGCGGCACTGGAGGCGTAGTTGACCACGACCGACGCTCCGGCCGCGGCGAATTCCCGCGCGATGCCCGCCCCGATGCCCTTCGAAGCACCCGTCACGAGCGCGACCTTTCCCGCCAGTCTCGAATCGGCGCTCTTCGGCGGCGGCGATACTCCGTCGCCGCCGCCACGGCCGGCATCTGTCTGATCCACCATGACTGCCACTCCACTCCCGCCCATAACGGCTCCCGCCCTGATGGCCACCGCTTTCGGCGGCGGCGATCCACCGGACACGCGCCACGTTAGGATCCGCGAGACATAGAGGCAAATAGTGTTAACACATGCTTGGGATTGAAATTGCCTATACCGTCGGCCAATGGCCAGTGGACGGCAAAACGGATGACCTGCGGCCGAGGAACAGTGCGGATGGCTGACAGGCAACCGCCATGACGCACTACACAGACCTGACTCGTGGGCTGGCTGAGCCTCGGCAGGACGCATGCGAAGGGGGTCTCCGCCGCCGGGCTTGGCCGACAGGCTGACGCACATGACCCGCACGCATCGAGCCCAGCAGTCGCGTGGCTTTCACAGGTGCCCTTGGTGTGCTTCGCGGCTCATCAGACCACGCGCCGGCTGTCCGCAGGGAAGCGCGGAGATCCGGGTCATGGGCGAAGGAGTCGCCTACGCCGCCCCGGAGCTGATCGCCCACTACGTCGAAACCCACCACTACTTGCCGCCTGCGGACTTCGTACACGCGGTACTGCCGCCTGACGCTTCCTGCTGAGACTCGGAAGCTCATGGCCGGGCGGGGCCGGACCGGGCAGAGCAGAGCGTGGTGAGGCTCGACAGCTCATCGCGGCCTCTCCCCTCCGTCCACCCCACCGCCCCCACCACACGCTTCCCACAGCATCCGTACGGAATTTCCCCGCCGCTCCCTTTCCGTTAGCCCGGTTTGACTACCTTCGCCTCGCCCGGTCCGGTACTGGAGAGGCCCATAGATGACCACCCCGATCCACCGCACCTCGACACGGCGGTCCTCGACCGTCCTGACGTCGGCCCGGCAGCGGCAGGAAGGGAGCCGGAGCGGAAGCCGGCCCGGGAGCAGTTCGTCCGCTCGCCCGACGGAGCGCGCCGTCCTCGAGATGCAGTCCCGCGCCGGCAACCGGGCCACGACCGCGGCGGTGCAGCAAGCCCGGGGCACCGAGGGAGTCCGGGACACCGAGGGAGTCCGGGGCACCGAGGGGGTCCGGGACGCCGAGGGAGAGAGGGCGCCGGAGAGCGGAGCCGCGCCCGCCGGAGCGAAGAAGAAGAAGGACTACCGCGACCGGATCTCCGCGCTCCTCGACCGGTTCAAGAAGAATCTCGAACCCATCGACACCTTCATCAAGGGCTTCCAGACCCCCACCAACGCCGCCTTCACCCAGCAGGCCGCAGTCGGGGCCAATGAAGGCCTCAAGCACTCCGCCGCCGCCTCGGGAGCCTCCGCAGCGTCGGGGAACCTCCTCACGGAGGCCACCGGCGCCGTGGTCAGCGGCATGGACGCGTACAAGAACATGAAGACCGCCAAGCAGCAGGAGAGCGGGGCCGGCCACCACACGGCGGGGAAGAAAGCCAAGGTCAAGGGTGCCGACGCGATGGTCGGCACCGTCGGTACGGCAAGCTACAGCGCCGCCATCGCCAAGGAAGTGACCAAGGTCCAGAAGGCGGCGGACGCCGCGGTGTCGTCCGAGGCGAGCGGTATCGCCAGCGCCGGCCTCGGCACGATCAAGGGCATGCGGTCCGCCTTCCGCGTCGGGGGCGCGGCCCGCAAGTACAAGAAGATCAAGAACCTGGGAGATCCCAACGTCGTCCACGCGGGGTCACTGGCCCGGCTGAACGAGTCGCGGGAGCAGGCCGACTGGGCCGCGGCGGAGGCCTACGTCACGCTGGACGCCTACTGGAACCACGACGGCCCGGAACGGCTGGAGCTCGTAGCCGAGGCCATCGACGCCGTCTGGGAGGCGATGGGCGAAGCCCGGGACGCCACCGAGAGCCTCCAGCGCGCCGAAAGAGACGTGGAAAGGCTGAACACGGTACAGCAGTACGCGAAGAAGAAGCAGCTCACCAAGATAGGAAAGGAGACCGTCGGCGGCGGGGGTGAGTCCGTCAAGGCCGCGGCCGGCGTCGTGACGGCGGTCGCGGCAACGACGGTCGGCCTGGCGAGCAACCCCGTCGGATGGGGCCTCGCCAGCGCCGGGGCCGGCCTCGTTTTCACCGTCACCATGTACAAGGCACTCCGCGCCGCGACGAAGCGCTACGAAGAGGTCCACCACCCCGAACGCTGGGCGGCGGAGGGCGAGGAGTCGCCGCAGGCCGCCTCCCGCAAGAAGTCGCTGGCGTACGCCCTGAAGTTCTGGAAGAAGGTGTCGAAGGGCGAACGCCAGGCCATGGCCCGCGAGATCTACGCCCTGGCCGCGGGCCCCGCCGTCTCCGGGGGTACGACGGCCGAGATGCGGGAGTCCGCCCGGTCGCTCCTCGACGCCCTCAAGTGCGGCCCCGCGAAGCACAACCTGGCCCCGGAAGCATGGGCGGAGACCCTCAACGACCCGTCGAAGAGCGCCGGTTGGATCCAGGAGATAGCGGAGCAGCTGGCCTCAGGATGACCGACCCGTACCACCCACCGGTTACGGGACCGTCGGCAGCCCCGCCAGGAACGGCACCCAGGCCGCACGGCTCAGCACGAGCCTGGGGCCGTCGACGTTCTTGGAGTCCCGCACGTGAATGGCGGCGGGGGCGGTGGCTATCTCGACGCAGTCATTGATATCGCCGCTGTCGCTGTAGCTGCTCTTGAACCAGTGAAGTTCCGAGGCGCTCATAGTTCTCCCAGCGTTCGCTCGATGAAGGCCAGCGACTCCCTCGGGGTGAGGGCCTGCGCCCGGATCATGCCATAACGCAGTTCCAGGATACGAAGGTCCCTTGGACTTGAGACCGGGCGGCCGTTGAAAGCTCCTGGACAACGACCGATCGCAGTACCATCGGCGAACTTCAACACCTGGATCAGACCGTGCACCCCAGCGTGCTCCTCCCGCTCGGTCGGCATGACCTGGAGCGTGATGCTTCTCAACTGCCCCAGTTCCAGAAGGTATTCGAGCTGTCGGCGCAGCACCGATCTCCCACCGAGAGGGCGCTCCAGCGTTACCTGTTCCTGGACGAAACTGAGCGTCGGAGCAGTCTCCCGCTGGAAGATCGACTTCCGGGCCATGCGCGCGGAGAGGCCCCGCTCCACCTCATCCGGAGAGTACGCAGGCTGCACCATTTCGATCAGCGCCCGCGCATATTCCGGCGTCTGCAACAACCCCTGGATGTTGTGGTTGCTGTACTGCATCAACTCGACCGCCCGGTCCTCCAGCTTCTTCAGCTCCCGCACCTTCTGCGGATACCGAGCCTTCTCCACATCCTCCCTGAACGCGATGAGATGCCCGCCCGCGTTCAGGATCTCGTCGGCCCGGTCCAGGAACTCCGGTCGCGGGATCCGGGCCCCACGCTCGATCTTGCGGACCATGTCCTCGCCGTACCCGAGGGCTTGGCCGAACTCGGCGACCCGCATCCCGGCCGCCTCCCGGCAGATCCGGACCAGTCGCCCGACGGCCTCCACCAACGGCGCGCTCTCATCCCCGGGTTCGAGGTCCCAGCCCGCCTCATCCACACCTTCACCAGTCATGCCCACCCACCTCCAACGCCCACCGGTACCCCCACGACACCCGAGACAGCCAAGACAGAGCGAGACAACGGCGAGACGGTTCCGATACGCACAGTTGTCATCGCAGTTCAGAGTAGGCAGCTTCCGCCACCCTGAGTGACATGAATCAAGAAACTGCCCAACCCTCGCCCCTGCTCGACTGCACCATCCGCAACTTCAGCGTGCTCCTGTCCCCCACACCCCGCGGCGCCCGCCTGGCCCGTCGGCTCACGACCGAGCAACTCCGTGCCTGGGAACTCCCGTTGGACCCGGACCGCGCGGAGCACATCGTGGCCGAGCTGGCGGCCAACGCCATCACCCACGGACGCGTACCCGGCCGCGACTTCCGGCTCACGCTGTACGTGATCGGCGGCACCCTCCGCATCGAGGTGACCGACGCCCGCGGCGACCAGCCGGTCCCACGCCCCCAACACCTGACACTCACAGCCGAGTCGGGCCGGGGCCTGGCCATCGTCGAGGCACTCGCCGACCGCTGGGGCGTCGTCCCTGGCCCACCCCCACGCAAGACGGTCTGGGCCGAGATCAACCCCGTACCGCACCCCACTGCCGCGCCCGCGTCCGCGCCCACCGGCACCCGGAGTTTCCCGTCCCGGTAAATGACAGACCGGCCCCGCACGACATCAAAGCTTTTCAAGAACTTCGGGAGAGAACCCGACCAAACCCAACCCACCCCGTCCGTAGGACAACCCTCACCGACCCCCCTCGTCAGCACCGCGAGGCGGGGTCGCCCACAAGGGTGACAATCGCCGGCTCAGCTGGAATTCCGTCCGGTTGGCGGGCATATGCTCGCCCCGCGACACAACTCCAGAAAACACGTCGGCCCCCGGCCGGGACTGCAATCCCGATCGAGGGCCTGACCACCGAGAAGCAAAGGCCTTCCCGATGGATAAGCAGAACCCTAGCGCGCCTCCGTGCGCCCAGCCCCGGATTCCGCGTCCCGATTCGCATCCGCATCCGCATCCGCATCCGCGAGGCATCACGCACGTCAACGTCCGCCACACCACCCGCTTCACGGTGATCGGCAACCACCTCGCCCAGCACGCGCAGCTGTCCGCGCTGGCGATCGGACTCGGCGTCCACATCCAGTCGCTGCCCACCGGTGCCCGCGTCGACATCAAGACGCTCGCGGCCCGTTTCCCCGAGGGCGAGACGAGGATCGCGGCGGCCCTGCGGGAGCTGGAGGCGCACGGCTACCTCTCCCGCACCCGCGAACGCCTGCCGAGCGGCCGAGTGGTCACGCACACGGTGTCGTACAACCAGCCGAGAACCACCGAGCCCCAGAAACCGCACCCCCAATCACCCCC
>NZ_JBLFJV010000023.1:0-186392 GCF_047444975.1 Streptomyces sp. CWNU-52B
ACGGTTCACGAGGCGAGTCACCGACCGATCATCCCATGTCAGATCTCAAACGCGGTCTCAGGTTCGCTCGGTAGGAAGTAGGCGTCCGGATAAGCGAGGTAACCCGTCGTGCGTTGCAGACGGATGCCGCACCGCACAAACACCCGAGGAGAAACTGACATGAAGTCCGACGCGAGCTCTCTGAAGCGCCTCACGACGGGCCGCCGCGGCTTTCTGGCCGGCTCGGCAGCACTTGGCATCGGCGCCGGCCTGTCCACGCATGCCATTGCCTCACGCGTGGCCGCGAACGAGACTACGGATTTCTCGGAGCGAGACCGGGACCTGCCCTTCATCGGCACGGAAGAGACCTTTTCCACCCATGAGTTGATGGTGCTGAACGACAGGCTGTTCCTCGAGGACACCGGTCTCGCCGAGCTCGGCCCGCGCCGCATCGGTGCAATGGATGCGGCGGGGCTCAACGTTCAAATTCTCTCCGCACATACGCCGGGTGTGCAGAATGTCAAAGGTCAGAAGGGGATCGATTTTGCGTATCGCCTGAACAAGTTGCTCGTCGATGGACCGATGGCCACCTATCCGGGGCGGTTCAAGGCGTTTGCAACCCTGCCGCTCCAGAATCCGGAGGCCTCGGCGGACGAACTGGAACGCACAGTTCGGGAAGATGGATTCCTGGGGTGCTTGACCAATGGGATCATCGGGAAGAAATTCCTCGACCATCCCGACTTCGAGCCCCTGCTGACGCGCGCCGAAACCCTTGATGTGCCTATATACATCCATCCTGGCCTGCCGCCCGACGAGGTTTTCGAGATCTACTACAGCAATATGCGGCCGGAATACCAGAAGGAGTTCCAGGACCAGGTTCTCAGCATCTCTGCATATGGATGGCACCAGGAAGTCGTTACTCAGTGCCTCCGAATGATCACCTCAGGAGTGTTCGACAGGCACCCCAAGCTCCAGATAATCGTCGGCCATATGGGAGAGGGCCTTCCGTTCTTCTACGAACGCGTCGTGGAGAAGATGAGCGAAGTGACCAGGAAGAGCCTGCGAAAGCCGTTCGAGCAGTATTTCCATGACAATTTCTGGTTCACGACCAGTGCATTCCCCCAGACCGAACTGCTCGATCTTCTGCTGAAGTACATAAGTGTGGATCGAGTGATGTTCGCAACCGACTACCCGTTTGCAGACATGAAAACTCAGACCGACTGGTTCCGGGGGGTCGCTTTGTCGCGCGAAGCCAAGGAGAAAATCTCGTTCCGAAATGCGGAAAAACTGTTCGGGATTAAAGCCTGATGCCCGCGAAGTGACGTGCGGCATCGGTGGGTCCTGCGGGTGAACCGGCCCCGGTGGCGGGGTGTTCTGGAAGAATGAGCCGTATGGACGATGGAGCCCTCCCGGCATGTCACGTCAAGGGTGACTGCGGTGCGGTCGCGTGGTACGGCCGGCTGGGTCTCGCCGGGCGTGTGCAGGGATACGTGGTGGCCCTTCTGGTCGTTCCGGTGCTGCTGGTGTCCGGGTGCAAGGGCAGGTACGAGCAGCAGTACGAGGAGGGCTACGACGCCGGCCTCCATGAGACGACTGTGTGCGTGGAGTACGAGACGTCCGACGGAAGGGCGCCGTCCCGGCACTGGATGGACGGCTGCAACGACGCCGCAGCGGGCCGGCCGGCCGATCCACCGAAATCTCGGTGACGTCACGTCGGACGACGCCTGACAGACGCCGCTCCTGCGGCCTGGGCGGCCGAAACCCTGCCTGGGGAGCCCCCACCTGATCGCCGTTGACAAGCAGCCGCACACTCCTCCATCATCATTCCACTAATCGACTAGTTGAATGGTGGTGGTAGTCATGGAGTTCCGCATCGACAGGCGGAACGGTGTCCCCGCCTTCCAGCAGATCGTCCAGCAGACCAAACAGGCCCTGCGGCTGGGCGTGCTGGTGCCGGGCGACCGGCTGCCGACCGCGAAGGACGTCGCCGAGGTCAGCGCGGTCAACCCGAACACCACCCTCAAGGCGTACCGCGAGCTGGAGCGTGAGGGCTTGGTCGAACCACGCCCCGGCCGGGGCACGTTCGTACGCCGCACGCTGGCCCGCCCCTCGGCAGGCATCGACTCGCCGCTGTACGCGGAGCTGCGGGCGTGGGTGTCCCGGGCGGCCGAAGCGGGCCTGGAGCAGGAGGACGTGGCCGCGCTGGTCACGTCGGCGATGGAGAAGCAGTACGCCACCGGTACGGCGCCGGCGGCCACGACATCTGGGAGCACTGATGAGTAACGGTATGCGCGCGGGGGAGCCGGCGCTCGAGGCGCACGGTCTGGGGAGGCGCTACCGGCGGGGATGGGCGCTGAAGGACTGTTCCTTCCGGATCCCGGCGGGACTGATCTGCGGGCTGGTCGGTCCCAACGGGGCGGGCAAGACCACGCTGCTGAACATCCTGGCCCACGTCTTGGAGCCGACGCAGGGCACGGTCAGCCTGTTCGGTGCGGCACCGGACTCGGTGGACTCGGGGCGTACCGCGTTCCTCGCCCAGGAGAAGCCGCTGTTCCGCCGGTTCACCGTGGCGGAGACCCTGCGGCTGGGGCGAGAGCTGAACCCGGGCTGGGACCAGCGCGCCGCCGAGGACATCGTCCGAGCGGGCGATGTGCCCTTCGACGCGAGGATCAACACCCTCTCCGGCGGCCAGCGCACCCGCGTCGCCCTCGCTCTCGCCCTCGGCAAGCGCCCCGACCTGCTGCTGCTCGACGAGCCGATGTCGAACCTCGACCCGGTCGCGCGCAAAGAACTGATGGGCACGATCCTCGCCGATGCTGCCGAGCGCGGCACCACCGTCCTGATGTCCACCCACGTCCTGGCCGAACTGGACGACCTGTGCGACTACCTCGTGGTCCTCTCCGGCGGCGCAGTGCGCCTCGCCGGTGACGTGGACGAGCTGTTGTCCGTACACACCATGGTCACCGGTGCCAAAGAGGGCGAGGGACTGCCTGCCTCCCTCGCGCACCACCCCCTTGTCGAGTCCCGGGTCAGCGGACGGCAGTTCACCGCCCTGATCCGCCCGGACGGCCCGGTCGCCGGCCCTGTGGAGACGGACAGCCCGAGCGTGGAGGAACTCCTGCTCGCCTATCTCCGCTCACCCGACGCACCACCTCTGATCACCCCCACCGCCCAGGCTCAGGACCAGGCGTACGACACCCGGACGGTGGCAGCATGAGCACCCTCACCAGCACCTCGACGACGACCGGTTCCGAGGCCACGGGCACCGGCCAACTCCCCCAACTCCTCAAGGGCATGCCGTGGCTGGTCTGGCGCCAGCACCGGGCCGTGTTCTGGACCGTCCTCGGCGTGTCCGCGCTCGCCGTGGCGGGCATCGTCTTCCAGCGCTCCCAGTCGCACCTCGCCGGTTACACCCCCGTGTCCACGGGACTGCGGCTGATGCCGATCCTGCTCGGTGTCTTTCTCGGCGCCCCGCTGTTCGCCAGCGACCTGGAGAACGGCACCGCCAAGCTGGTCGTCACCCAGTCCGTGAACCGCACCCGCTGGCTGACCACGAAACTGGCCGTGACCGCGCTGGTGGTCGTAGCGAGCACGGTCGCGCTGTCGGTCGCGTTCGGCTGGTGGTGGAACCTCTACAAGTCCGAGATCACGGCCACGGAATGGATCGACGAATCCACCTTCAACAACACCGGACCCGTGCCCGTCGCCCTGGCCCTCTTCTCCGTCTTCGGCGGGGTGGCCATCGGTGTGGTGCTGCGCCGCACGCTGACGGCCATGGTGGTCACCCTCGGTTTCACCGTGGTCGTCCAACTCGTCTGGTCCCACTTCCTGCTGTCGCTCGGCAACGTCGTCACGAGCACGACGAACAAGGGCGTCATGGACGAGACCGCGGTCCAGACGCTGCCGACGGGTGCGTATCAGATGGACGGGTCGCACCCGTACCTCACCGGCGACGGAAAACTCCTCGGCTGGGGCACGTGTGCGGACGCGCAGACGGAACAGGCGCGCGAGGTGTGCCTGCGGAAGGCCGATGTGGTGGGCTGGTCGGTCGACTACCTGCCGATCTCCCAGATGAACGGCATGCAGTGGTTCGGCGCGTCGATCCTGCTGGCTCTGACAGCCGCCGTCACGGTGTTCCTCTTCTTCTGGGGCCGTAAGCGCCTCGCCTGAGACCCGCCGCGCCGACCTCACCGCGACGGCCTCATAGGACCCGGCCTCATAGGACCGGCCGGCCGGCGGTTCGTGAGTGCCCACGTGGCAGCCGAGGCCCCCGCCGCCCCGCGACGCCTCAGCTCTGCTCGGTGAGCCGGCGCCGCAGGGCGCGGGCCTCGTCCTGGCCGTCGGGTCGCTCGTCCACTTCGAGGAGGAAGTCGGCGCCTCCGACGAGTGCCTCGGCCAGGTCGGTGGATCGCGGCAGCATGGTCTTCTCGTAGGCGCGGACGGCCTCGTCGACGGTGGGGTGGGTGGCCAGGGCGAGAGCGAGGTCGTGGGCGTCGAGCATGGCCAGGTTGACGCCGACGCCGATCGGCGGCATGAGGTGTGCGGCGTCGCCGAGCAGCGTCACGGTGGGCACGTGGTCCCAGGTGTGCGGTGCCGGAAGGACGTACAGCGGCCGGTCGACGTAAGGGCCGTCGTTGGCGCTGATCATTTGCCGCATGGCGGGTGCCCATTCGGCGAACTCGTCCAGCAGTTGTGCGCGGATGCCGGCGGTGTCCTCGGCGCTCAGACCGGCCGCGGTGATCCAGTCGGCCGGGGCACGCCGAATGATGTAGACCCGGATGTGCCCACCGCTGTTGCGCTGGGCGAACAGCGCGCGCTCGCCGTCGGTCGTGGTCGCGCTGCCGTCGCCGACCAGTGCGGAGAGATCGGCGTGGCGGTTCTCGACGTCGTCGAACCACGCTTCCGTGAAGGTGACTCCGGAGTAGGAGGGGACGGCCGCTGAGACGGCCGGGCGGACCCGGGAGAACGCGCCGTCCGCCCCGATGACCAGATCGGTCTCGATACTCGTACCGTCGGTGAAGTGCAGAATCCGAGGTCCGTCCGCGGGGCCGGCGACGGAGGCGAGGGCGTGGCCCCACCGCACCGTGCCCGGTGCGAGGGAGTCGAGGAGCAGGCCACGCAGCTGGCCGCGGTCGATCTCCGGCTTGTGGAGGTCGTCCTCGTCGGGGATCTGATCGAGCAGGACGTTGCCGGCGGTGTCCCAGCGGCGCATCTGCTGCCCCTCCGGACGTGCCAGCTTCCAGAACTCTTCGATCAGGCCCGCCTCGCGCAGGGCGAGTTGACCGTCGTCGTCGTGCAGGTCGAGGCTGCCGCCCTGATCGCGGGCGTCGGCGTTCGGGTCGCGGTCGTGGACGGTGGCGTCGATGCCGTGGTTCTGCAGGATGCGGGCGCAGGTCAGCCCGCCGGGGCCGGCGCCGATGATCGAGATGCGGGGGCTGGGTGTGGTGCTCATGGCGGTGCTCCGTTCGTGAGTGGCGCGACGGTGCCGTTGGCGGTACGCCGTCTTGCTGGTGCGGTCTGGAGGCAGGGAGGCACCCGGGAGGCCGGGAGGGCAGCCGGCGGCCGCGTTCCAGAAAAGCACAGCAACTCAATTAGTTCAACGGTTGCACTTTTGTAGTCGGGTAACCGAAAGATAGGCTGCGGGGTATGACCGACACCTCACCCGCGCCGATGGGGCGCCGCGAGCGCAAGAAGGCCGCCACCCGTCAGGCCATCGCCGACGCCGCGCTGCGCCTGTTTCTGGAGCGGGGGTACGACGATGTGGGCATCCGTGAGATCGCGGATGCCGCCGATGTGTCCACCACCACGTTGTTCAAGCACTTCCCGGTCAAGGAGGCCCTCGTCCTCGACGAGGACGCCGACCACGAGGCACGCCTGCTCGCTGCCGTACGCGAACGTCCCGACGGCCAGTCCGTCCCCGCGGCCCTGCGGGAGCACGCCCTGCGCCACCGGATGGCCGCCGCGGGCGGCGACGCCCGATTCACCGCGTTCTTCGACTTGGTCAGCGGCACCCCTGCCCTACGCGACTACGCCCAGGCCATGTGGCTGCGCCACGCCGGCGCCCTGGCGCAGGTCATCGCCGAGGAGAGCGGCCTGCCCGAAGCCGACCCCGCCTGTGCCGCCCTGGCTCACTTCGCACTCGAAGCACCGCGCGTCGCCCGCGGCCACGAGAACCCCCGGGAAGCCGTCATCCGCGCCTTCGACCTGCTCGAGAGCGGCTGGCACGCACTCCCCTCCCGCCCCTCCCGCCCTTCCCACGACTGAATCGCGCGCCGGACACACCGGCAGGACGAACGGGACTGGGGGCGACGATGCGCGTCCGGTCCGCCCGGTGAGTGCCGGGACCGGACGGGCCGTGACGCGTGACCGCGTCGTTCCGGCTCGGACCTCGGCGGCGGGGCCGATGACTGCGTACCGCGCCTGACCTGATCCGACTCTCAGTCGTGCGGCGAAACGGCGACCGGGGCGCAGACGTGCTGCCGCCCGGCCCGCGGCACCGGTCCGATGGGCGTACCGGGCACCCGCGAACGGTGCACCCGGCGGCCGACCACCAGGTCCGGCCCGTACATCAAGTCCTGCGAGCGGCGCCGCTTCAGTAAAGGCGAACTCCGGCAGCGGCGCGGACCTCGTCCGGTCCGGTGAGGCCGGCCGTTGCCGCTCCGGGCCGTTCGCCCGGAGCCGGCACCCCGGTCCGGCGCCACCGAGCGCGAACCCGACGATGGCCCCGTGCTCACGGGACCGTGCCCCTCGGCGCACAGGTGACTCAGCTCAGCCCGCGGGCTGCGCTTCCTTCTCCGCTGTCGCCTCGTCCGCGGCGCGGCGCCGGGTGACGAGGGCGCTGGCGACGAAGGTGGCTGCCAGGGAGCAGAGGACGAGGCCGATGACCGCCACGTGGCCGATGCGTTCCGCGCCGCCGATCAGGAGGCCGGAGACACCGAAGTCGGCGTCGGAGAAGGTGGAGTTCTGCAGGCCGACGTCGCCGAGGAAGGGCAGGACGAGCAGCGGCAGGAAGGTGATCAGCAGCCCGTTGGCCAGGGCGCCGAGGACGGCGCCGCGCCGTCCGCCGGTCGCGTTGCCGATGACGCCCGACGCGGCTCCCGTCATGAAGTGGGCGACGATGCCGGGGATGATGATGGTGCCGCCGACGGCGACGAGGACGCCCATGCCGATGAGGCCGCCGACGAAGCTGGCCAGGAAGCCGACGAGCACGGCGTTCGGGGCGAAGGTGAAGACGATCGGGACATCGAGGGCGGGCCGGGCGTTGGGCACCAGCTTCTCCGAGATGCCCTTGAAGGCGGGGATGATCTCGGCGAGGACGACGCGGACACCGGCGAGGATGATGAAGACACCCGCGGCGAACTTGCCGGCCTGCATGATCGCCCACAGGACGTACCACTGGCCGTTGCTGAGTTCGCCCTCGACGTAGCCGGGACCCGCCACCAGCGTGACCAGCAGGTAGATGATGCCCATGGAGCTGGCGATGACGACCGTGGTGTCGCGCAGGAAGCCGAGCCCCTTGGGGATCTTCAGGTCCTCGGTGGACTTGGACGGATCGCCGAGGTACTTGGCGACGAGGCCGCTGGTGGCGATGCCGAAGTTGCCGGTGTGGCCGAGCGCGACGTTGTCGTTCTTGGTGACCTTGCGCATCCAGGGCTGGACGAGCGCGGGCGACAGGGTGGTGATCAGGCCCTGGGCGAGGGAGCCCCAGAGGATCGCCTGCCAGGTGCTGAACCCGTTCGCGATGAGGATGACGGCGATCATGGCCGCCAGGTACAGGGCGACGTGCCCCGACATGTAGATGAACTTGAACGCGGTCAGCCGGGCCAGCAGCACGTTCACGACCATGCCGAAGAAGAAGATCAGCGCGGCCTGCGAGCCGTAGTCGGTGAGCACCTTGCCGACGATGGCCTCGTTGTTGGGCACCACGCCCTGCACTCCGAAGGCGTGCTGGAACATGTCACCGAACGGGGTCAGCGCGTCGGAGACGACACCGGCGCCGGCCGCGAGGACGAGGAAGCCGACGAACGCCTTGATGGTCCCCTTGACGGTGTCGGAGAGGGACTTGCGCTGGAGCACCAGGCCCAGCAGGGCGATCAGCCCGATGATGACGGATGGCTCACGGAAGACATCCAGAAGACTGTCCAGAACGCTGTTCACTGACAACGCCTCTCTTCGGGCACGACGAGACCGCGTGCGGAAGTGGTGGGTGCCGGGTTCGGCGAGAGCGGGTACCGGGTTCGGCGCGGCCGGGCGGCGTGCGGGGAACCTGTCGGCGGCTTCAGCTCCGTGGCCGCACGACCGGGACGTCGTGCGCCATGGGCGGGGGACGGCCGGGGCAGTTGCTGCCCCTCGCCGTCGTGTGCGGGGCGGCGCCGGAGCCGGCGGCCGTCGTGAACGTACGGGTGAAACGTTTCTGCGGATCAGTTCCCGCAGGTGGGTGAGGAACCGTCGCCGCTCAGGCGGCGCCGTGCCGGACGGCCGCTTCCTTGACCGCGCCGCGCAGCTCGTCCATGTCGATGATGCTGTTCAGCACGACCACGTCACCCAGGCCCTGGACGGCGTCCTCCAGGTCCTTCGCGACGAAGAACACGTCCGCGCTGTCGGGGCCGGCGGAACTGATGTCGGAGTGCTCCACCGTGACGTCCTGGAGTCCCAGTTCGCGTACGACGGTCTCGATGTTCATGCGCACCATGAAGCTGCTGCCCAGTCCGGTGCTGCACATCGCCAGGAACTTCATTCTGAGTCCTCGAATTCTTTGATCAGTGTGACTACCTCGGGCGCCGAGGTCGCCTCGCGCAGGGCTTGGCGGGTGCGGGCGTCCGAGAGAATGCGCGCGAGGGAGGCCATGGCGCGCATGTGCGCGTCGGCGTCCGCGGCCGCGAAGCAGAAGTAGAGGTCGACCGCGTGCTCGGGCAGGTCCAGCAGCGGGGCCGGCTCGCGCAGGCGGAGCATCGAGATGCCGGTGCGCACCACTCCGTGCTCGGGGCGGGCGTGCGCGAGGGCGATGCCGTGTCCGAGGTCGATGTAGGTGCCGCCGGCCGCGATCGAGTCGATCATGGCCCGGACGTACTCGGGAGTGACGTCTCCGGCCTCCACCAGCGGGCGGGCGACCTGGGTGACGGCTTCCTGCCAGGTCAGCTCGGAGCGGGTGAAGTGGATGTTCTGCTCGGGGAGGAGGTGACTGAGCATGCGGGCTCCACAGGGGGGTGCGGGGAAGGCGGCCGCGGGCGACTACTCGGCGTCGGCCACGATGTCGAAGGACAGCTCCGCCGTGTCCGGCAGGAACTTCGAGGTGCCGAAGATGACGGGTTTTCGGCCCGGTTCGAAGACGCACGAGGTGGCGAGCAGCAGAGGGGTCTCCTCGGCCACGTCCAGCAGTGCGGCTTCGCGCGCGTCGCACCGGTGCAGTCCGACGACGATTTCGTTGCGGACGAGCAGCACGTCGTGGTGGGCCCGCAGGTGGGCGTACAGGGAGGAGGAGGTGAAGTCCGAGGTCAGGACGTCGGGGAAGCGGTCCTCCTCGACATAGGACTCGGCGAGGTGGTGCACCACGCCGTTCACGCTGCGCAGCCGCTCCAGCCGGACGACCGAGGCGGCGGGGCTGACCCCGAGCGCGGCGGCGAGGCGGGTGCCGGCCCGCTCGCTCTGCTGCACCGTGACGTGCGAGGTGACGGTGTGCCCCTGCCGGGTGAGCTGGGTGTGGAAGCCGGTCACCTCGTTCACGAACCGCTCGCGGTGCTTGAGGTTGTAGCGGGGGCGGCTCACGAAGGTGCCGCGGCCGTGCTCGCGCACCAGGTAGCCGTCCTGGACGAGTTCGTCCACGGCCCGGCGCAGCGTGATGCGGCTCACGTCGTACTCGCTGCACAGGGCGCCCTCGGCGGGCAGTCGTTCGCCCACGGGGAGGTTCTGCACACGACGCAGAAGGTGGTCGCGCACTTGTGCGTACTTGTGCCCGGCCATCCGCGACCTCCTTGTCGGGCTTACATGTCATCGAGACATCATGATGACTACAGGACGTTCGACACGTCAATAGTAGACACCTAAACGAAATCTTCGGGTGGGCGGTGCCCTCCGCCGCTTCTCGTGGGCATGGTCACACGCCGCTGGCCTGGTGTGTCTCCTCGGTGGTGCCCGGCGGAACCTCTCTGGTGTCGATGTGGAGGAGTGGGTTACGTTTCCTGAAGTCATCATGACGTCATGTTCTCTGTAAGGAGTCTTCGTGGTTTTCTCAACAGCGCGGTCGACACGGTCCCTTGAGGACTCCCCGGTCGAGGGGCGTGTGTTCGGGGCGGCCGACACCCGGGCCGTCGCTGTCGCGCGGGCTCTGGCGGTGGACGCGGTCGAGGCCGCGGGCTCCGGCCACCCGGGCACGGCACTGGCCCTCGCACCCGTGGCACACCTGCTGTTCCAGCGGCATGTCCGGCACGACCCGGCGGATCCCGCCTGGGAGGGCCGGGACCGGTTCGTGCTGTCCTGCGGCCACGCGAGCATCCTTCAGTACACACAGCTCTACCTGACCGGATACGGGCTGGAGTTGGACGATCTGCGCCGCTTCCGCCGGCTCGGTTCGCTGACGCCCGGCCACCCCGAGTACCGGCACACCGCCGGCGTCGAGACGACCACGGGACCGCTCGGCCAGGGTGTCGCCACCGCCGTGGGCATGGCGATGGCCCTCAAGCGCGACGAGAACCGGCTGGCGGGCGCCGACACCTCGCCCGACGGCCCCGCGGGCCGCACCGTGTGGGTGCTGTGCTCCGACGGCGACCTCCAGGAGGGGCTCTCCTACGAGGCCGGCGCGCTCGCCGGCCGGCACCGCCTGGACAACCTGGTCGTCGTCTGGGACGACAACGACATCCAGATCGAGGGCCCCACCGGTCTGACGACCCATGAGGACACGGCCGCCCGGTTCCGGGCGCAGGGCTGGTTCGTGCAGTCGGTCGGCCTCGGTGCCGACGGCGACGTGGACACCGACGCCCTCGACCTGGCCCTCGGCGCGGCGCGCGCGGAGAGCGGCCGGCCCAGCTTCATCGCCCTGAAGTCGCAGATAGCCTTCCCCGCCCCGAACGCCGTCAACACGCCTGCGGCGCACGGCGCTCCGCTGGGCGCCGTCGAGGCCGCCGCGGTCAAGGAACTGCTCGGCGTCGAAGGCGAGTTCAATGTCCCCGCGGACGTACTGGCCCACACGCGCGGGGCATTGGAGCGGGGCGCCGGACTGCACGCCGCCTGGGACCGGGAACTGGCCCGCTGGACGGCAGAGCACCCCGAGGCGGCGCAGGCCCGCGCACACGCCGTACGGCCCCTGGACCCCGACACTGCCGCGGCCGTACTGCCGCGGTTCGAGCCCGGGACCTCACTCGCCCCGCGTGACGCGTCGGGCAAGGTCATCCAGGCGCTGGCCGACGCGCTGCCGAGGCTGTGGGGCGGGTCGGCCGACCTGGGGGACAGCAACCGTACGACCATCACGTCCGGCGGATCGTTCCTGCCGGCGCACGACAGCGACGGGCAGGGCCCCCTCGGGCGCAACGTCCACTGGGGCGTGCGCGAACACGCGATGGCCGCGGCCCTCAACGGCATCGCCCTGGTCGGCTACGACACCCCCTTCGCCGGTACGTTCCTGGTGTTCAGCGACTACCAGCGCCCCGCCCTGCGCCTCGCCGCCCTCATGAAGCTGCCCGTGGTTCACGTCTGGTCGCACGACTCCGTGGCCCTGGGCGCGGACGGCCCCACCCACCAGCCGGTCGAGCACCTCGCAGCCCTGCGCGCCATGCCTGGACTCGCCGTCGTCAGGCCCGCCGACGCCAACGAGACCGCCGCCGCCTGGCTCAGCGCCCTGACCTGCCGGGGTCCGGTGGGCCTGGCCCTCGCCCGACAGGGACTGCCCGTCCTGCCGACACCGTCCGAGGCGGTCCGGGAAGGTGTCGCGCGCGGCGCCTACGTGGTGACCGACCCTCAGGAAGCCGCCGACGTCGTCCTGATGGCCAGCGGCAGCGAAGTGGCACTGGCGCTGGGAGCGCGGCGGGTGCTCGCCGGCCGCGAGATCACCGCGCGGGTCGTCTCCGTGCCCTGCCTCGACTGGTTCACACAGCAGGACGCCGACTACCGGAACAGTGTGCTCCCGCCGTCCGTGCGTGCCCGCGTGGTCGTCGAGGCGGGCACCGCCTTCGGCTGGCACGGCCTGCTCGGCGAGCACGGCCGCGCCGTGACCGTCGACGACTTCGGTACGTCGGCTCCGGCCGAGGACGCCCTGACGGCGGTCGGTCTCACCGAGGACGCGGTGGTCGGGGCGGCACTCGCGTCGCTCGCCGCCGCCCGCCGCTGAACCGGCACCGGCGGGGCCACTCGTGGCCCTCCTTCCTTTCACCACCACCCAGCTACGGAGGAATACCTGTCATGCCTGAACGCACTGTCACCATCGGTTCGCGCAGCGGACTGCACGCCCGGCCCGCCACCGCGTTCGTCCGGGCGGCCGCCGAACAGGACGCGCAGGTGACCGTCGCACGCGAAGGCGGGAGCCCCGTCGCCGCGAACAGCCTGCTGTCGGTCCTGGCGCTGGGAGCCGGACACGGCGACGCGGTCACCCTGACCGCGGAGGGCGAGGGCGCGGCGGAGGCACTGGACGCCTTGGCCGCCCTGCTGGCCCAGGACCACGACGCCGACGCCTAGACGCCGACGCCTCGAAGACCCCAGCACGGAGACCGCACCATGAAGCGAGGCCACCGTTGAACACGCTTGCGCAGATCGCGTCGAGGGACGCCCTGCTCGTCATCTTCGACTGCGACGGCGTCCTGGTGGACACCGAACGCATCGGCCCCGAGGTCGTGGCGGCCATGGCCACGGAGGCCGGCTGGCCCCTGAGCCCGGCGGAGGTCCGGCGCCGGTTCCTGGGCCGCCCCGAGAGCTACCTCTACGACGAGATACGCGGCCACGCCACCGCGTCCATCGGCCCGGAGTGGCTGACGGAGTACCGTACGCGCTTCCGTGACGCGTTCGCCGCGTCCCCGCGGACGATGCCCGGCGTGGGGGAGTTGCTGGACCACCTCGACGCCCGAGGTCTGCCCTACTGCGTCGCCTCCAGCGGCAGCCACGAGCGCATAGCGCACTCGCTGTCGGTCACCGCGCTCCAGGACCGGTTCACCGGGCGGGTGTTCAGCGCCGACGACGTGCCCTTCGGCAAGCCGGCCCCCGACCTGTTCCTGTACGCGGCCCGCACGATGGGGTACGCGCCGGAACGATGCCTGGTGATCGAGGACAGCCCGGCGGGCGTGGACGCGGCGCTGGCCGCGGCGATGCGGGTCGTCGGTTACACCGGAGGCCCCACCGAGGCGGCGGAACTGGCACACGCGAACGCCGGGGTGATCTCCTCCATGACGCACCTCGTCGCGGGCGCGTGAACGACGCGGGGCCCGGTCCGGCGCCCGGCCCGACGGCTGTTATCGGCCGTTCGTGAGGCCGGCCGCGGCGGGTCGGGCCGCGGGGGGCGCAGGTCGTGTTCCCCGTGCGGGGCCGCCTGTGGCGGGCGCTCGGGCCGTCGCCTGCGGCGGATTCCGCATGTGCGCCGCTGGCAAGAAACATGCCATATACATTCACTTGCTCTTCCGCAGGTAGGGGGCGAGTCGTAGCGTGCACACAGATCGCTTCCGGCGCGTCACACACAGTGCGAGGAGGTTCCAGAACGCCCGTGATCCCTACCGTGCCGGCGAGTCGGACGTCCGGCACCGCAGACATCCGGCACCGCAGACATCCGGACGGCCGGCCGTCGACGTACCGCCTCCGCACGGCACTTGACCACCGGTGTGCGCAGGCCCGTCGTCCCGGCCGCCGAACCCAGCTGAAGGATCAGGTATGACCCAGGCCCCCACCGCCCCCGTACCCTGGCCCGCCGAACGCGCCTCCGGCTGCCCGTTCGACCCCCCACCCATGGTGACCGATCTGCTGGCCACCGCTCCTGTCGCCCGTGTTTCGCTGTGGAACGGGCGGACGGCGTGGCTGATCACCCGCCATGCCGATCAGGCCGCGCTGCTGCGTGACAGCCGCATCAGCGCCGACAACACACTCCCGGGCTACCCCAGCGTCAGCGCCGGGAGCGAGGCGACCCGCAACCACAACCGCTCGTTCATCTCCATGGACGACCCGGAACACAGCGACCGCCGCCGCGCCTACACGGGTGACTTCACCGTCAGGCGGACGCGGCAGCTCGCCCCGCGGATCCAGGGCATCATCGACGACCTGCTCGACGCGATGGAGCGCCAGGGGCCGCCCGCGGACCTCGTCACGGCCTTCGCGCTGCCGCTGCCGTCCCTGGTCATCTGCGAACTGCTCGGCGTGCCCTACACCGATCACGCGTTCTTCCAGCGGGCCAGCGCCGTCATCGTCGACACCCGAAGCACCCCCGAGGACGCGCTCCGTGCCTCCGGTGAGCTCGTCGACTACCTGGGCGACCTCATCGAGCACAAGGTGGAGCACCCCGGCGACGACCTGCTCAGCCGCGTCGCGGCCGACCAACTCGCCACCGGCGTCAGCACGAAGGAGGAGTGCGCCCACGAGGCCCGCCTGCTGCTGGTCGCCGGGCACGAGACCACCGCCAACATGATCGCCCTGGGGACCCTGGTGTTCCTCCAGCATCCCGATCAGCTCGCCGCGGTGCGGGACGGCGCTCCCGACAAGGTGGCGGGCGCCGTCGAGGAGATGCTGCGCTACCTCACCATCGTCCACATGGGGCGACGCCGGGTGGCCCTGGAGGACATCGAGATCGACGGTGTGCGCATCGCCGCCGGTGACGCCGTCATCTGCGCGAACGACGCCGCCAACCGCGACCCCGCCGTCTTCGACGCACCCGATCGGCTGGACATCGACCGGCCGGCGGCCCGCCGGCACATGTCCTTCGGCTCGGGCCCCCACCAGTGCCTCGGCCAGAACCTCGCCCGTGTCGAACTCCAGCTGGCCTACCCGGCGCTCTTCCGCCGGTTCCCCGGCCTGCGCCTCGACGGCGAGCTGGACGCCGTCCCGTTCCGCTCCACGATGGCGATCTACGGAGTCCACGAGCTCCCCCTCTCCTGGTAGCACCCCGTAGCGGGCCCCGTCCTGGGCCCGTATCCACCCTCCGGCACAGTCGGCTGACGCATGCGGGCCGACGCGGCGCGTACGTCAGGCCGCGTCGGACCGCTGACAGGAGCACGATGCACATCACCGTTGACGAAGAGAAGTGCTGTGGCGCGGGCCAGTGCGTACTGGCGGCTCCCGAGGTGTTCGACCAGCGTGACGAGGACGGCATCGTCGTCCTGCTGGAGCCCGAGCCGCCGGCCGGTCTGCACGCCGCCGTGCGGGAGGCCGCGGCGATCTGTCCCGCCTCCGTCATCGAGGTCGGGCAGTGACCTCGTCGTCCGTACGGCCGGCGGAGCGGCCCCTCGCGGACGACTGGACTGGGCCCCACGGCCCCTGTGACCCCAAGTAGGGCCGAACGGCCCCAGCGGAACCACTGTGCGGCCTCATAACTTACGGAACCGTAGGTTCATTCCGCGGTGAGAGGCCGCTCTACCATGCCCCCCGTTCCCTCCGTTCCCGCTGTCCCCTCCGTAACCTCCCTCACCTCCTCCGTCCGGCGCGCCACCTGGACCGACGCGCAGCTCCTCCACGCGCTGGAGGAGGTGGTCGAGCGGGAACTCAACCGTCACTTGGGCGTGTTCAAGGACTGGATGCCCCACGCGTACGTCCCGTGGAGCCGGGGGCGGGACTTCGAGGGGATCCCGGGCGGCGAGCCCTGGGCACCCGGGCAGTCCCCGCTGACCGAGGTGGGCAAGGTCGCGATGGTCGTCAACCTGCTCATGGAGGACAACCTTCCGAGCTACCACCACGAGATCGCCACCCTGTTCGGGCGGGACGGCGCATGGGGCACCTGGGTGCACCGCTGGACCGCGGAGGAGGCCCGGCACTCCATGGCCATGCGGGACTACCTGGTCGCGTCCCGCGCGGTGGACCCGGTCGCGCTGGAGCGGGCGCGCATGACCCACATGTCCGCCGGATTCGTCTCCGACAACCGGCACTCGCCGCTCCACACCGTGGCGTACGTCGCCTTCCAGGAGCTGGCCACCCGCATCTCGCACCGCAACACCGGGCGCAGCTCCGGCGATCCGGTCTGCGACCGGCTGCTCGCGCGCATCGCCACCGACGAGAACCTGCACATGGTCTTCTACCGCAACCTGCTGAAGGCCGCCCTGGAGATCGCCCCCGACCAGGCGCTGCGGGCCGTCGCCGACGTGGTGAGCGGCTTCAGGATGCCCGGCCACGGCCTGCCGGGCTTCGAGCGCGCCGCCGTCGAGATCGCTCTCGGCGGCGTCTACGACCTGCGGGTCCACCACGACGACGTCCTCCAGCCGGTACTGCGCCACCTCAAGGTCCTGCACCTCTCCGGCCTCGGGCCCGAAGGGCTCAGGGCCCAGCAGGAACTGGGCGAGTTCCTCGGCTCGCTGGACATCCAGGCGACCCGGTTCGACCAGCGCAGGGACGCCGTCCTGGCGCGGCGTGCGGCCAGGACTGGCTGACGGGCCGACCGCGGGCCGCGCGTCCTCGGTACCGACCGGTCCGCCCGGCACGGAGCCGCGGGTCTCAAGCCTGCGCGTGGCCGTATCGCGCCCTGGCCGAGGTCAGGTCGGGTTCGCCGAACCGGTCACGCAGCAGGCCGAACGCGTGGACCTTGTCCGTGCCGAATCTCGCCAGCTGCGTGGCATAGGAATCGGCGGTGAGGAACGTCGGGGGAGTCGTCTTGCTGTGGAACTTGTCCGCGTACATCACCAGTTGTTCCTCGACGCTCTCGGCCAGATAGTCCGCCTCGGGCAGCGCGAGTCGTCGTGCGCGGATGTCGTGCCGGGTGACGCCGACTCCCGTGTGGCAGGAGCAGAAGCGGCACAGACGCTCCGGGAACCCCTCCTGGCGGAGGATCTCGTGGCCGAGAACGCCGTGGCGGATGTAGTCGCGGTGATCGAGCCGGCCGGCCCGGTCGTAGAGCCGGTAGACGCCGATGTCGTGGAGCAGCGCGCCGGCCCGGACGAGATCGACGTCGAGGGGGAGGTCCGTCCGTGCCGCGAGCTGTTCGGCGATGCCGCAGACGATCTCGCAGTGCGTGAGGACGAGGTCCAGGGCCTCGTCCGTCGGCGCGTACCTCTCGTGCAGCGCGCGTACTTCATCGGCCGTCGGGAGGATCACTCCGGCAGCGTACCTTTCCGCTCGACGGCGACCTGATGGAGCGACTTGATACAGCGACCTGATCTGAGGCGCGGGACCGGCCGTCGGTGATGCTTACGCCGTAGGGGAGCTGCTCCGGGGGTGTACGCGTCCGGACGGTGATCCCGGTGAGGGCCGGCGCCCCTCCGGCGGCAGCCCACGCGCGTGCGACGTGACCACCGCCGCTGGTCAACACGGGGAAGCCGTCGGCCGACCGGGCGGTGACCGCCGCCGACTCCTCCCGGCAGCAGGCCGTCCCCACGGACGGTGTGGCCGCGTCGCCGCAACCGCCCCACCCGCGGGCGGACGTGCATATGGCGCGGGCACCGTCGCGGTGATAGCCATGAGGGGACGCCACCGATCGCGCACGCACAGACCCGTCCCGGGGCGGCGACCCCGGTCGCCCGGTCCGCTCACCGTACGAAGCACCGTACGAAGGGAGACGACACGTGCCGCGTCTTGCCCGTTCCGAGTGGTACGACCTGACCCGCGACATGAACTGGTCCCTGTCCTACGTCAAGGAGGAGGAGGTCTGGCCGGCCGAGCTCTCCGACAGCTTCGGGCTGCCGGCCGAGGCCTGGTGGGCGTGGGACGAGCCGTACAAGGTCACGTACCCGGAGTACGTGCACAACCAGTACGGCAAGGACGCCGCCGTCTACGCCGTCAACGCCGTCATCGGACGGTCGAAGGTGTACGAGCAACTGGACCCGGGGTGGAAGTCGGCGATCATCGCGCACTACGGCGTGATCGCGGTTCCCGAGTACCTCGCCGCTCTCGGTGAGTCCCGGATGGGCCGGTTCGGGCGCGCGGCTGCGTGGCGGAACATGGCGACGTTCGGCACCCTCGACGAGACCCGCCACGGTCAGATCCAGACCTATTTCCCGTACGGGCTCCTGGCCAAGGAACCGCGGGCGGACTGGGCGCACAAAGCCCTGCACACGAACGAGTGGGGCGCGATCGCCGCCCGCAGCCTGTTCGACGACATGTTCACCGCGAACGACGCGGTGTCCACGGCCGTCCAGTTGACCTTCACCTTCGAGACCGGGTTCACCAACCTGCAGTTCCTCGGGATGGCCGCGGACGCGATGAAGGTCGGTGACGTGGACTTCGGGGCGCTGATCTCGTCGATCCAGACCGACGAGGCCCGCCACTCCCAGCAGGGGGAACCGACCATCAAGCTCCTGGTGGAGCACGGTCGCAAGGACGTCGCACAGCACCTGGTGGACCACATGTTCTGGCGGTCGTGGCGGCTCTTCGCGCTGCTGACCGGCCTGTCGATGGACTACTACACGCCGCTTGAGCACCGCGGCCACTCGTTCAAGGAGTTCATGGAGGAGTGGATCTGCAAGCAGTTCCTGGACCAGTTCCGCGACTTCGGCCTGGAGAAGCCCTGGTACTGGGACGAGCACTTCCTGCCCGAACTCGACTGGTACCACCACGCCCTGCAGCTCGGCATCTGGTACTGGCGCCCGACCGTGTGGTGGAACCCCGACGCGGGCGTCGCCCCCGAGGAGCGGGACTGGCTGGAACAGAAGTACCCGGGCTGGAACGACGACTTCGGCCGCTACTGGGACGTCATCGCCGCCAACATCCGGGCGGGCCGTCCGGAGGCCGCCCTGCCGGAGACGTTCCCCATGATCTGCCACCTGTGCCACATCCCGGTGGTGGCACCCGCCGGGTACAACGTGGGCCGGCTCGCCGGTCCGCAGCCGAGGATCCTCGACGCGGACGGGCGCCGCCGCGTCTTCTGCTCCGTGCCCTGCCAGTGGGTCTTCGAGAAGGCCCCACAGCGGTTCCGCGGGCACACCACCGTCATCGACCGGTTCCTCGGCGGGCAGATCCAGCCCCCGACGATGGAGGGCGCGCTGGCCTACATGGGGCTGTCGCCCGAGGAGATGGGCCAGGACGCCACCGGCTACGCCTGGACCCACGCCGCGCCGGGCGACCGCACCGTCACCCGCGGCTGACCGGCCCCGACGACTCGGACCGAAGGAAACAGAAGAAGACGGAAGAAGACGGAAGGAAACTGAGTGATGGCGCTGTTTCCTCTGCAGGCAGTGTTCGACGGGGACTTCGTGGTGCTGCTGGTACCGGTGGACGACGAGGACCCGATGACCGTGGTCGCCGACAAGGTGGCCCACCACGTGGTGGACCACCGGGTACCGGCACAGGACCGGCCGCTGCGGGTCCGGCACGACGGGCGGACGCTGCCCCTCGACGCCACGGTGGTGACCGCGGGCATGCGGCCGCTGGACGTGGTGGAAGTGGGGTACGCGCCATGAGCGACGCTCCGGTGCGGTGGTTCGACGTGCCGGAGGCCGAGGGGCTGTGGGAGGGCGATCTCGTCGACGCCGAGGTCGCCGGCGAGCGGGTGCTGGTCGTGCACCACGTCGACGGGTCCTTCGCCGCCTACCAGGGGGTGTGCCCGCACCAGCGGATCCCGCTGACCGACGGCGACTGGGACGTGGAGAGGAGCGCCCTGACCTGCTCCGGACACGGCTGGGAGTTCGACCTGAACTCCGGCACGGGCGTCAACCCGTCCGGCTGTCGGCTCTACCGGTACGCGGTACGGGCCACCGAAGGCGGCGTGGTGCGGATCGGGATCCCGCAGGACGGCGAGCCCCACCACCACCGCTGCCGAAAGCCGTGAGGACGAACGCGCCGCACGGGTCCGGCGAACGGGTCCGGCGAAGGAACTCCGAAAGACGCCTACCGAAGACGCCTACCGAAGCCGCCCACCGAGGACGAATTCCGAGGACGAGACGATGACCGTATCCGGCACCGGCGCCGAGAAGCTGGTGGGACCAGTGATCCGCGGCATGGACGGCGACCTCGCCGAGGCGGTGGCCGCCGCGATCGCACAGGACAACCCCGACGCCGAGGTGATCGTCGACGATCGGGGAGGGTACGTGCGGATCAGCGTCCCCCGGCGCTGCGTGCTGACGCGCGGCAGCCTGGAGGAGGAGCTGGGCAGGAAGTTCAGGCTGAGCGATCTGGAGCCCGCGCTGGTGTCGTTCGCCGGGCGCCTGGAGCAGAGCGACGAACAGGTGGTCTGGTACCTGGAGAGGCAGGACTGAGCCGTGACAAGTGCGTCGAGCGCGTCCGGCGGGCGGAAGTCCGGCGGGCCGAAGCAGAGGACCTGGAGCATGTTCGGCGACGTCCGGCGCAGGCCGACGCCCTACGAGGTGGTCACCGGCAAGTTCCACTACCACTTCCGGCGCGATCCGGTCCCGTTCGAGATGGACCCCGAGTGGACGCTGAACAAGTGGTACCTCGCCCACCGTGAGGGATCTCCCCTCCAGGTGGACGACTGGGAGGGCTTCCGCGACCCCGCCAGGCTGACCTACCGCGACTACATCGAGCTCCAGCACGACCGCGAGATCTACCTGGACGCCCTCGTCGACCGGTACGAGGAGAACGAGTCGGCGGCCGCGCTCGACCCCGGATGGGTGGACACGCTGCGGACCCTGTTCGTCCCCCTGCGCTTCCCGCTGCACGTGCTGCAGATGATCAGCCTGTACGTCGGGCAGATGGCTCCCTCGTCGTACATCACCAACTGCGCGCACTTCCAGGCCGCCGACGAAATGCGCCGCATCCAGCGGATCGCCTACTGGACCAAGGTGCTGGCCGACGCCCACGGCGACGACCTGGCCGGCACCGACACCGCCCGCCGGGCCTGGGAGGACGGCCCGGCCTGGCAGCCGCTGCGGCAGACCCTGGAGAACCTCCTGATCGCCTACGACTGGGGCGAGGCCTTCGTCGGGCTCGACGTCGTGGTCAAACCCGCGGTGGACACCCTCGTCAACGAGAGGTTCGGCCGGCTGGCCGAGGACAACGGGGACAGGTTCCTCGTCGAGTTGTGCACGGAGTTCGGCAGGGACGCGCGCCGCAGCCAGGACTGGACCCGGGCGCTGACCGGCTACGCGATCGAGCGGAAGCCGGAGCTGGCCGGAGTCGTCGACGACTGGGTGACGAAGTGGCAGCCGCGTGCCGACGAGGCCGTCGACGCCCTCGCGGCGCTCTTCGCGACCGCGCCGGCACCCACCGGGGGTGCGCAGGACAGCTGACCGGCGCCTGCCCCGGGCCAGGTCTCCACGGAGGTTCCACAGAGGTGTCCACAGACGTCCGGTGAACTTTTTCGGACACGCCGGTGGGGTAATCCGTCATGTTCCAGCCATGCGCGGGTGCGGGCTCCAACTGGGTACTTTACGCCTCCGTAATGCCCCGGACGCCGGATGGCACTGCTGTGACCTGGGGTGATGCAGGATTCCCTCATTGACGGCGGCCGAGGTGCTCATTAGCGTCGGCGCCATGAACAACCGAGCCCCCGTGGACACCGTCGACGAACTGGACCGGCGCATCATCGCCGCGCTCCAGCTCAACGGCCGTGCCCCGTGGAGCGCGGTGGCACGGTGGGTGGACGCCAGCGAGACGACCGCCCAGCGGCGCTACCGTGCCCTGCGCGAGCGCGGGCTGCTGCAGGTCGTCGGCACCCTGGAGCTGGACCGGACGCGGGAGGGATCCTCCATGCTCGTCCGGGTGCAGGCCAGGCCCGGCCGCGGGCTGGACGTCGCGGACCGGCTCACCGCCAGCCCCGACGTCCGTTTCGTGGCCGTCGTCACCGGCGCCGCCGACCTGATCGTCGACTTCGTGGCCCGGGACAACGAGGAGATGATGCGGATGCTCTTCACCGACCTGCCCGCGGCCGATCTCATCACCAGCACCGAAGCCGTACCGGTCATCCGTACGTTCACCTCGGCGTCCGCCTGGGACACCGGACTGCTGCCCGCCGAGGCGGCAGCCGACCTGCGGCCCGGCGCCCTGGCGTCGTCCTGCGACCGCGCCGACTGGGACGTGACGCCACGAGCGCTCACCGCCCTGGAGCAGGCGGTCGTCGCGGCGCTCAAGGAGGACGGCCGCACCCCGGTCAGTACCCTGGCCAGGAACCTGGAGCACACCGAGTCCAGCGTCGCGCGGGCCATGGACCGGCTCATCGCCCGCGGCGTCCTGCAGTTCCGTACCCTCGTCGAACCGGCGCTGATCGGCTACGACGCGGAGTTCATGGTCTGGCTCTCGATCGAGCCCGACCGGCTCGACGCCGCCGGACGACAGCTCGCCGGACACCCGGGAACCAAGTTCCTGGGCGCGGCGACCGGCCGCTTCAACCTCGTCGGGCACATGGTGCTGCCCCGCCGTACCGACCTCTTCCGCTACACCAGCGACGTCATCGGCGCGCTGCCCGGCCTGATCGCCTCCGACGTGACGCTGCACCTCGTCACCATGAAGTACTCCTGGCACCGGATGGTCCACCACCCCGCCTGAGCGGGCACCCGGCCGGTCGTAGCCGGCGAGGGCTCCCGACGGCCGTCCCGCTCCTCTCCCGTTTCTCTCTTTCCTCCGCTTCCCTCTCCTCCTTCGTCCCGTCCCCGACCCTCGTGGAGTCACCATGCCCACAGACGACTCCGGCCTGCCCGCGGACAGCTGGCTCTGGACCGAACCGACCTGGCGCGGCCACGTCGACGCCGTACGCGCCAGCCGCCGGCTGGTCCCCGACCGCTGGCCCGGCGGCGCCCGGGTCGCCGTCGCGCTGTCCTTCGACTCGGACCACGAGACGATCCCGCTGCGCGACGGCGAGACCAGCCCCGGCCGCCTCGCCCAGGGGGAGTACGGCGCCCGCGTCGGCGCACCCCGGATCCTGGACCTCCTCGCCCGGTACGGCGTCCCCGCGACGTTCTTCATGCCGGCGGTCTCGGCCCTCCTGCACCCCGAGGAGGCCCTCGCCTACACCCGCGACGGGCACGAACTGGCCGTCCACGGCTGGATCCACGAGCGCAACATGCTGCTGAGCCGCGCCGACGAGCGGGACCTGACCGCACGTGCCCTGGACACCCTCGACACGCTGACCGGTCGGCGGCCCGTCGGAATCCGCACCCCGTCCTGGGACTTCTCGGAGTCCACGCTCGCCATCATGCTCGAACTCGGCTTCGCCTACGACTCCTCGCTGATGGCCGACGACGAGCCCTACGAGATCGTCGCCGACGGCCGGCCCACCGGCCTGGTCGAGATCCCCGTGGACTGGATCAGGGACGACGCCCCGTACTTCACGATGGACCGTTACGGCTCCGTCCGCCCGCACAGCCGTCCCCGCGACGTGCTGGAGATCTGGACCGACGAATTCGACGCCGCCCACCGCGACGGGGGTGTCTTCCAGCTCACCCTGCACCCGCACGTCATCGGCCACCGCTCGCGGCTGGTGGCGCTGCGCGAACTCCTCGACCACATCGCCGCCCACTCCGACGTCTGGTACGCCACCCATGCCCAGCTCGCCGACACGGCCCGCGCGGTGATGGCCGGCCGACAGCCCGGCCGGCCGACCGCTCCGACGACTCCGACCGTCCCGAGCACCCAGCCCTCCCCGCTCCCCCCGACCTCCCGTTCCGTCCCCGACGCCCCGGAGCAGACGCCATGAACACCGGATCCGCCCCACCCGCCGGTCCCTTGTCCAAGGACGGCGACTCCGCCGCCCCCGGCAGACTGAGCGGCGCACAGCGCAAGGCCATCGTCGCCGGCACCATCGGCAACACCGTCGAATGGGTCGACTGGGCCCTGTACTCCATCTTCGCCAAGATCATCGCCGACGAGTTCTTCCCCAAGGGCGACGGGGCGGTGGCCCTGCTGTCCACGCTCGCCGTCTTCGCCGTCGGCTTCGTGATGCGCCCGGTCGGCGCCGCCGTGCTCGGCGCCTACGCCGACCGCCACGGCCGCAAGAAGGGCATGACCCTCACGGTCGCCCTGATGGCGGGTGCCGGTTTCCTGATCGCGATCACCCCGAACTACGACACCATCGGCGTCCTCTCGCCGCTGATCCTGCTCCTCGCCCGGCTCGTACAGGGCTTCTCCGCGGGCGGCGAGTTCGGCTCGTCCTCCGCCTTCCTCGTCGAGTCGGCGGCCCGCGGCAGGCGCGCGTTCGCCGGGTCGTGGCAACAGGTGTCGGTCGCTGGCGGCGTGCTCATCGCCTCCCTCCTGGGCACCCTCACCACCTCGACGCTCAGCGACGACGCCGTGCACTCCTGGGGCTGGCGCGCCGCGTTCGTCTTCGGCGGCCTCCTCGGACTGGTCGGCCTGTGGCTGCGCGTCTCCGTCGAGGACACCGAGGCCTTCACCCAGGCACAGGGCGCGGGCCGTACCCGTACCAACCCCGTCAAGGCCATGTTCGTCGAGCACCCCGCGGCCACCCTGCGCGTCGCGGGCATCACCGTCGCGGGCACGCTGACCTACTACATCTGGGTCAACTACCTTCCGACGTACGCGAATCTGACCACCGGCATCCCGCTGAAGACAGCCCTGCTGTCGCAGACGCTGTGTCTGGTCGTGTTCGTCGTCGCGCTGCCGTTCGTCGGGCGCCTCTCGGACCGGGTGGGCCGCAAGCCGACCATGGCGGCCTTCGCCGGCGGCTTCGTCGTCCTGGCCTGGCCGCTGCTGCACCTGCTCGACGGGAGCTTCCTCAGCCTGTTCCTGGTCCAGCTCGTCGGCATGCTGCTGATCCTCGGCTACTCCGCCAACTGCGCCGTCATCATGGCCGAGCAGTTCCCCGCGGAGGTACGCGCCACCGGTATCGCCCTGCCCTACGCCCTCGCCGTCGCGGTCTTCGGCGGCACCGCGCCCTATCTGACCACCTGGATGCACGAGAACGGCCACAGCGACCTGCTCTGGATCTACGTCTCAGGCGCCGCGCTGGTCTCCCTCGTCGTCTACCTCACGATGCCGGAGACCAAGGACAAGGAGTTCGACTGATGCCGCACGTGCTCGTCACCGGTGCCGCGGGCGGTATCGGCGGCGCGACAGCCGAGGAGTTCGCCGCGCGGGGCGCGCGGCTCACACTCGCCGACCGCGATCCCGCGGCGCTGGAACGGACCGCGGCCCGGCTGGGCGGCGGCGCGGCGGTGCACACCGCCGACCTCACCGACCCGGACGCGCCCACCGCCCTGGTCGAGGAAGTCTGGACGGCGCACGGCCCGGTGGACGTGCTGGTCAACGCGGCGGGTGTCTACCCTTCGCTGGACATGGCCCGGGTCGACGCGGGCGCCTGGGACCGGCTGTTCGCCGTCAACCTGCGCGCGCCCGTCCTCGCGACCGCCGCGTTCGCCCGGCTCGCCGTCGCGGAAGGGCGGCCCGGCGCGGTCGTCAACATCAGCTCCGGTTCCGCGCTGCGGGCGCGCCCCGGCGGCGGCCCGTACGCCAGCTCCAAGGCCGCCCTGGAGATGGCGACCCGCGCCGCCGCCCTGGAACTGGGTGAGCACGGCATCCGCGTCAACGCGGTCAGCCCCGGGTTCGTCCAGGTGTCGAGCGACTGCAATCCCGTCTCCGCCGAGTACGCCTCGGCCATCGGCGCCAACCCGCTGGGGCGCCCCGGCAGCCCGCGGGACATCGCCCGCGCGGTGTGCTGGATCGCGGGCCCCGAGGCCTCCTGGATCACCGGGGAGATCCTGCGCGTGGACGGCGGATCCAGTACGGGCGCCTTGCACCTGCCCCGCATCTGGCAGCCAGGCGACACCCGCGCCACCCCGCTCGCGGCGGTCCCGGCCGCCCTCACGGAAGGACCCACCCCATGACCGACCCCGCCCCGCAGCGGGCCGCCTACACGGTCGTCGGCGGGGGCGCGATCGGCGGCACCCTCGCCTTCGCCCTCGCGCGCGCCGGCCACCCGGTCACCGTCGTCGACACCGACCGCGCCCACGTGGACGCGATCCGCGCCCGCGGACTCGTCGTGGCGCACGGCGAGTCCCGTACGAGCGTGCGGGTCGACGCCACGACCCCGGACGAGTTCTCGGGCACCCTCGGGCGGGTCCTGCTGGCCGTGAAGGCGCAGGCCACTGCCGCGGCGGCGGCCTGGATCGCGCCCCGTCTGGAGCCGGACGGCCAGGTCGTCTCGCTCCAGAACGGCTTCAACGAGGCCTTGATCGCCGAGCACGTGGGCGCCGACCGCACCGTCGCCGCGTTCGTGAACATCTTCGCCGACGTGGTCGAACCGGGTGTCGTCCTCGACGGCGGCGCCGGCGCCCTCGTCGTCGGCGAGCTCGGCGGCGCCCCGGCCGGCCCCCGTGTCCGCGCGATCGTGGCCGACCTGCGGAGCTGGGGCCCGGCGGTGGCCAGCGACAACGTCGAGGGGTACCTCTGGGCCAAGGCCGGCTTCGGCGCGATGCTCGCCGCCACCGCCCTCGCCGACGCCCCCATGGCCGACCTCATCGACCGGCACCGGCCCGCCATGGCGGGCCTCACCGGTGAGATCTTCGCCGTCGCCGACCGGCTCGGCGTCACGCTGGAGGCCTTCGACGCCTTCGATCCCCACCCCTTGCGGCAGGGCACGGACCCGGCGGAACGCGACGCCGCCTTCGACCGCCTGAGCGCGTGGCTGCGTACCCAGGCCAAGGACCGCAGCGGCATCTGGCGGGACCTCGCCGTACGCCACCGGCCCGTCGAGGTCACCACCCATTACGCCGACGTCTTCGCCCACGCGGCCCGCGAAGGACTGCCCACGACGCTCCTGCGCGCGGTCATGGACGGCCTGCGGGAACTGGAGGGCGCCCCGGGCGGAATGGCGGAATCACGACTGGAGGAACTGGACCGCCTAGCGGGTCGTGCGACGCAGGTCCGGCCGGCCGGACAGGACCACCCGACCGGCGACGCCGTCCACGGCAGGCCGGGGGACCGGAGCGGCTTGGTCGGGGCTGCGGGCCTCGGTGGGGCGGACGAGCGGGTTGCCCCTGCTGGGGTTGTGGTTCCTGGTGGGTCGGACGGGCCGGATCACCCTGGTGGCCTGGCTGGGGGCGTGGTCTCCGGTCGGTCGGCTGAGCCGGTTTCCCCGCCGGGGGCCGTCGTACCTGTGCGGTCGGGGGACCGGGGCGGCCTGGTCGGGGCTGCTGGTCCTGGCCGGTCGGATGACGCGGTTCACCCGGGCGGGCCCGTGGTGTCCGGTCGGCTGCCGGCGGCGGAGCAGGCCGAGGCGGTGCGGCGGTGGCTCGACGCGCACCGTGAGGACATGGTCGCCGACCTCGACGCGTACACCTCCCAGGGCAGCGCCAGCGACGACCCGGACGACCTCGACGCCTGTCTCGGCTGGCTGCGCGGCTGGCTCGACCGGCGCCTCGGCGCCCCGGACGCCGAGGAGATCCTTCCGCGGGAGGAGGCGGGCGACATCCTCGTCCGCCGCTACCCGGCCCGGGACGCCCACGCCGACGACGGCCGGCCGGTCCTGCTCCTCGGCCACTACGACACCGTCTGGTCCACCGGAACCCTCGACACCTGGCCCTTCAGCCGGGACGGCGACCACATCAGCGGGCCCGGTGTCTTCGACATGAAGGCCGGTCTCGTGCAGGCGGTGTGGGCCCTGCGCGCCCTCGACGCGCTGGAACTGCCCCGGCCGGCCTGCACCCTGATGCTGAACGGCGACGAGGAGACCGGCAGCCTCGCGTCCCACGAGGCCATCGTCGCCGAGTCCCACGGCAGCAGGCTCGCCATGGTCTTCGAGGCGGCCGCCGACGGAGCGATCAAGACGGCCCGCAAGGGCGTGGGACTGTTCACCGTCACGGTGACCGGCCGTGAGGCCCACGCCGGGCTCGACCCGACCGCCGGGGCCAGCGCGGTGGACGAACTCGCCCACCAGATCCTCCACTTGGCCGAACTGCGGGACCCTGCCGCGGGCACCTCCCTCAACGTGGGCGTCGTGGAGGGCGGCACCCGCAGCAACGTCACCGCGGGACACGCCGTCGCCCGCATCGACGTACGCGTCGCCTCCGCCGCCGAGCAGCACCGCGTCACCGAGGCCCTCGCCGCCCTGCGCCCCGTCGATCCGCGCACCGGTGTGGCGGTCACGGGGGACTGGAACCGCCCCGTCTTCGAGCGGACCGGCCAGGTCGCGGCGCTCGCGGAGCTGGCCCGCCGGTGCGCGGCACTGCTCGGGGAGGACCTGCGAGAGGCGTCCGTCGGCGGAGCGAGCGACGGCAACTTCGTCGTGGCCGCCGGAACGCCCGTCCTGGACGGCATCGGAGCGGTCGGCTCGGGCGCGCACGCCCGCTCGGAGAACACCTCGGTGTCCGGCATGGTCACGCGTTCCGCGCTGACGGCCACGGTGCTGGCCTCACTCGCCGCCGGATGAACCTGGTTTCCGGTCCCTGCCCGGTGGGCAGCGTGCCGCAGACCGGAGACCGGTGAGGGGGCACGCGAACGATGAAGGTCATCGTCATCGGCGCCGGGGTGCTGGGCGTGAGCCTCGCCAGGCACCTCGCTGTCGCCGGCGCCGACGTACTGGTGACGGACCGGCTGGGACCTGGTACGGGTACGAGCGCGACCACCTTCGCCCGGACGAACTCGTACCGCAGGCTCGACCCCGACCATCACCGGCTCGGTGTGGCGGGGATGGCGGAGCACGCAAGGCTCGCCGGGCGACTGCGGTCCCTCGGCTACCCCGCGCACTGGATCACGACGGCCGAGGCCGCGCGGATCGCGGCCGGTGTGCGGGTTCCGGCGGCCGTCACGTCCGTCGCGCACCTCCCCGACGAGGGGTACGTCCTGCCCGGCCTCCTGGTGAACAACCGGCCGGCCGATGCCGAGCGGCACGGAGCCCGGTACGTGACCGGTGAGGCCGTGGAGATCGACGAAGGGCCCGGCGGAGTGTCGGTCGCCCGAGCGGACCGGGATCGACGTCCCGATGGTCACGGACACCGGTCGTGGTGCGCCGACGGTGGGGCTGCTCGGGTACGCGGGCCACCCGGAACTCGACCTGCGCTGCGTGATCCACGGCCCCGGCCTCGACGTGCGCCCCGCGGGCGGCGGACGCACGGTCCTGCAGGCCCTCGACCTCAACGCGGACGTCGATGCGGCCGATCCTCCGCCCGCCGGCGGAGCGGTCGCGAGCACCCTGGCCCGCCGGTTCTCCGAGCTGCTGCCGGACGGCAGCCGGGCGCCGCGCATCGCCCCGCACATCGAATTGCGCGTCGGCCTGCGGTCGTTGCCTGCGGACGGCCTTCCCGTCGTCGGCTACGCCGCCGGGCACGCCCGTGTCTACTGCCTCGTCTCGCACAGCGGCATCACCCTGGCGGCGGTCCTGGGACGCCTGGCCGCGACCGAGATCACGGGCGACCGGTCCCAGGACCTCCTCGCGGCCTTCCGTCCCACCCGATTCACCGGCGTACGGCGTACGGCGCTCGGACATCGAGGCGGACCAGCGGGCCGACCGGCTCGGCGAGCAATGAGCGATGAGCTGTAGGGGTTCCGGGGTCCCTGTCAGTGCCGGCGCTGGGCGGCCGTCCACTGCCAGATGTGCGTTCCGTCGACGCTGGGGTCGTTGCGCGCGACATAGATCCACGACCAGTGACCGGCGTACTGGTAGTCGTTCCAGACGACGTGGTCGTAGAGCGTCATCAGCGAGCCGGGGATGAGGTCGTGCGCGTGGGCGGTGTTGGCCTGCGGGTCCACGGTGGTGTCGTCGCGGGAGGCGACGAGCCAGCTGGGGGTGGTGATCCGCGCCAGCTCGGCGTCCGGGATCAGCGGCGCACCGCCGGGCTGAAGGGGCGTGACCACACCGCAGATCGGCACGGACGCGGCGAAGAGGTCGGGGTAGACGGTGGTCATCTTCATGCTCATGTAGCCGCCGTTGCTGCATCCGGCGACGTAGATCCGGTCGCGGTCGACGCGGTTCCTCGCCACGACGTCGCCGATGATCTCGTGGATGAGGGGGGCGAAGCGGGGGCCGTCCTGCATCCACGCGGAGGTGCTCTGCGGAGCGACGACGTAGGCGCCGCCGAAGACGCGTTGTGCCTCGGGAGTGGCGAAGCCCAGTGCGCCGCGGTTGGCTCGCAGCGTCGTCTCGTTGTCGTAGTAGTCGTCGGGCAGTGAGGCGCCCTCACCTCCGCCGTGCAGCCAGACGATCAGAGGGCGTCCGCCCCGTCCGGAGGAACGTCCGGAGGAGCGCTCGGAGGAGCGCTCGGAGGAGTGTCCGGAAGAGTGTCCGGAAGAGTGGGCGCCGGTGGGTGAGTACAGCCGGTACTTCATCCCCGAGCCGGAGACGTGGGAGCTGAACGCGTCGACCTCGGGGTCCGACACCCGGTCGGCCTGCACGAAGTCCGTGATGGTGAGCGAGCGGTGATCGCGCAGGGTGATCGGGGCGTGCTGGGTGATGGTGTAGGTGAGGTCGAGCAGTACGTTGCGGCCCCGGCCCGCGACGTAGCCGAGGGTGCTGCCGCCGGTCCGGCCTTCCGCGTAGCTCAGTTCGAGGACGATGCGCCCGTGGCGGTCGAGCCGGACGGCGGTCACCGTGCGGTCGAGGTCGTACTCGCTGAAGATCACGTCGTCGGGGGCGATGGGGATCGGGCTGGTGGCCTTGGCGTGCACGGTGAAGGTGCCGGTGGTCAGGCCGGCCGGGTCGATCGGGCCGAGCCGGGCGGTGTCGAGGGTGACCGAGGTGACCTGTTCGCCACCGTCGAGCACCTGGGCGTTCAGGGTGAATCGCACGCGGGTGGTCGCACGGCCGTCGGCATACGCGGCGCCACCCGGCAGGGACAGACCGGCGGCGGCGCCCGTGCCGGTGGCCAGAAGGATGCGACGGCTGATCGGTCTTGCCATGCGGACTCCTTGAGTGGTGGGGAGACTTCATCGCGGCCTGGCTGCCGAACACGCTGGTGAGTTCGCTCGAACACGGTGCTGAGTTCGCTGAGGACTTGGAGCCGATGGGCAGGTGACGGCGGCTCACCACGTACAGGATCAAGGGGGGGCGGTGTCGTGGGCAAGAGGCGGGCACCGTCGACATGTACATGTTCCCGGCGTCGCCGCGCAGCGGACCGACGGGCCGAGGACGGCGGCAGTTCGCGGGCGTTGATGCCGCAGGGCCGCCGCCGCACGGACGGGGGCCGGACAGCCCGGCGCGCCGGCCTCGCACCTGGGTCACAGACCCGGCCTCACACCGGCCTCACACCCGGTCACAGACCCAGGACGGTCGCCACCAGTTCGCTGCGGCTGTGGACGCCGGTCTTGGCGAAGACGCTCTTCAGGTGGTCCTGCACGGTCGCCGCGGTGATGTGCAGTTCCAGGGCGATGGTCCGCGACGGCAGGCCGGCGACGACCCGTGCCAGCACATCCCGCTCGCGCGCGGTGAGCCCGTAGGCGAGCAGCAGCATCTCGGCCACGTCGGCGGCGGGCGCCTGATGCATCGTCACCGCGACGGTCGCCGGGTGCGGGCCACCGCTCATCGGCGAGGCATGGACGGAGAGCCACCGACCCGAGCGGCCACGGATCCGCCCGTACGCCGGCAGCGCCGCACCTCTTCCCCGCGCGGCGGCCTCCAGGACCGCGGTCGGCAGTTCCCCTTCCGACGGGGCCAGTTCGTCCCGCCAGAGCTTCGCGGACCGGTTCTCCGAGAGCAGTCGCAGGTCCTGGTCCAGCAGCAGTACACCGGCCTCGGCCGGGCCCGCGGCGGCCTCGCCGGGGGTTCGGCGGGCGGCCTTGCGCAGAGCCGCGCCCACCAGGGCCGACAGCCGCCGCAGCACGTCGATGTCGGCCGGGGTGAAGTCGGGCCGCCCGCCGCCGCGGAACAGGGCGAGGACGCCCCAGCACCGGCCGTCCACCACGAAGCCCGCCCGCAGTTCGTGCCGTGCGTCGATCATCGGCAGCACGGTCCGGTACCGGTGACTGGACTTCGGGTCGCCGCCGGTCGCCGCGCTGAGCGTGCCCGCGGACACCCCGGAACGGGCCAGCACCGCGAACTTGAGTACGTCGTCCACCAGATGCTCGTTGTACGCGGACGCCGCGGCCGCCTCCGGTACGAGTCCGACGCTCACCTCGTCGGTGGACAGCAGCGTCGTCGGGTCGATCGCGCCGAAGCAGTAGGAGTCGGCCGGGACGAGCCGCGTCAGCCGGTCGGCGATCCGACGCCTCAGCTCCCGGGAGTCGAGATCGAGACGGCAGATCGCCTCGATGCCGCGCAGGGTCTCGCGCCGCGCTGTCGGAATGCTCACCGTTCCGACCGTATCCCAGAATTGTGGGAGGGCCGCCCGGCCCACGGACCCCTAGCGTGGATCCGAGAACCCCGAGCCAACCGGAGGTACGAAGACATGTCCCCGTCCCTGCTCAACGTCGGACTGGATCCCGCGCTGGTCGACGACGCGCCCTCCTCGCGGGAGGCGTTCCCCGCGATCGACGCCGACACGATCCGGGCCGGGATAGCCGCAGGCCGGGCCCGGTTGGCGGAACTCGGTATCACCATGGACGTCTGCCTGCTCGACTACGGCCGCACGGCCGAGGCGGTCTACCGCGCCGCACTGGCCGCCAAGGACTACGACGTCGTGATGATCGGCGCCGGTGTCCGGCTGGACCCGGCACTCACCCCGCTCTT
The DNA here is from genome assembly GCF_047444975.1 of Streptomyces sp. CWNU-52B. Taxonomy (NCBI): domain Bacteria; kingdom Bacillati; phylum Actinomycetota; class Actinomycetes; order Kitasatosporales; family Streptomycetaceae; genus Streptomyces; species Streptomyces sp. CWNU-52B. The sequence goes on from NZ_JBLFJV010000023.1 coordinate 32,582, forward strand.
CGAGGTGCTCGTCAACACCACCCACGAACTGGCGCCCGACGCGAAGCTCTGCTTCAACACCAGTCCGTCGACGATCTTCGAGGCCGTCCGGCGGTGGTGGCCCGAACGCAAGCCGCTGACCTAGAACACTGCTGGACCCCTCCTGGAACAGTGCGCTGGTTCTGCTCCAGGTCGTTCTGCTCCAGACGTTGACTAGAAAGCGCTTGCCGTTTACGTTCCCGTTCAGTGGCGTGACTCTTCGTCGTCATCCAGTAGGTGAGACGTCGGACGCCGGGGCGGTGCACGACCGGGGAACGTGCACTTCCCGGGCCCTTCGGGCGCCGCGACGAAGAGTGCTGAAGAGTGCGCCGCATTCGCACGGCGATCCACATCACGTACGTCGTTCGCGTATCTGAAAAATGGAACGCTCTCGAAGGGACGCACCCGCATGCGCACACACCCTCCACGTACCGGTCCCGGACGACTGGTCCTGTCCGTGGTCGCGGCGGCCGCCCTCGCGATCGGCACCGCCGTCGCTCTGCCGCAGTCCGCGGGTGCCGCCGAGACCTCCCCCATCGGTTTCGGCGCCGGCACCACGGGTGGCGGCGCCGCGAGCGAGGTCACCGTCTCCACGCTCGCCGCGTTCACGACGGCCGTCACCGGCGGTACGGCCAAGGTGGTCAAGGTCAGTGGGCTGATCTCGCTCACCGGGCAGGTCGACGTCGGCTCCAACACCACGATCCTGGGCGTCGGTTCGTCCTCCGGGTTCACCGGCGGCGGTCTCCGGCTGAAAGGCGTGACCAACGTCGTCGTCCGCAATCTGAATATCAGCAAGCCCCTCGCGCCGTCGGACGGGATCACCGTCCAGGAGGCGACGAAGGTGTGGATCGACCACAACTCCTTCTCGGCGGACCGCGATCACGACAAGGACTACTACGACGGCCTGCTCGACGTCACCCACGCGTCCGACGACGTGACGGTGTCCTGGAACACCTTCAAGAACCACTTCAAGGGCTCACTCGTCGGCCACAGCGACAACAACTCGGCCGAGGACACCGGCCACTTGAAGGTCACCTACCACCACAACCACTTCAGCGACGTGTACTCGCGCATCCCCAGCCTGCGATTCGGCACGGGCCACTTCTACGACAACTACGTCGAGGGCGCCGACACCGCGGTGCACTCCCGCATGGGCGCTCAACTGCTCGTCGAGAACAACGTCTTCCGTACGACGAAGCTCGCGGTCACCACCAGCCGCAGCAGCGACGTGGACGGCTACGCCAACCTGCGCGGCAACGACCTCGGCGGAGCCGCCACCGAGATCTCCCGCACCGGCACCTTCACCAGCCCGCCCTACGCCTATACCGCCGAACCGGCCTCGACGGTCGTCGCCTCGGTGACGTCCGGAGCGGGCGCGGGCAAAATCTGACCCCGCCGCCGGCCGCTGCTGCCCCTACCAGGAGTTGCCGGTACCCGGAGCCGCAGGTGTCCGGTCATCCGGAGCCGCGGGTCTGCGCAGGAAGGGAGCGCGGGTGAGGTGAGACCCTGGCGGCCGGACGGACCTCTTCTTCCCCCATGGAGGTCCGCTCGGCCGCCGGACGCGTTGTGAGCGCTCCTTGCCCGGACCATGAGCAAACGATGACGGCGGGCGATCGGGGGCTCGGGCGCTGCTGTGCTGAGGGCATGAACAGCAAACGCAAGCCCCGTTCCTGGTCCCGATCCGGCTCCCGCTCCCGCTCCTGCTCCCGATCCGGTTCTCCGCGCCGTACGGCCTGCCACGCCCTGAGCGCCGTCTGGGCGGTGACCCTGCTCGGCGTCACCGTGGCCGGCTGCGGCGACAACGGCTCCGGCGTCGAGGACGAGGGAAGGAGCACGACGACGAGCGCCGCCACGAAGGTGCTGTGGCTGGGGGACTCCATCGCGGGCGCCGAGGCTCCCGCCCTGGGCGCGGCCCTGAAAGCCGGTGGTGTGGAGTTCCAGGACTCCTCCTCGGACGGCGGGGGCACGATCGTCGACAGCGGCGAGAAGATCACGCAGATGATCTCGGGCGCCACGTGGAAGCAACTGGGCGAGGACATCGAGTCGTTCCGGCCCACCGTGATCGCCTATCAGATCACGACGTACGACTGGGGAACCCGCGATCAGCAGCGGGCCGCCTACGAGAAGGTCGTCGACACGGCCGAGGACTCCGGGGCCGAGGTGGTGCTCGTCTCGGCGCCGCCCATCAGGATCGACGGGTTCTACGAGCAGCACGAGGCGCAGATGGGCACCGCTCCCGAGGTCGCCGCGGAAGTCGCCGTGCGGAGCGACGGCACGGCGGAGTTCTTCGACGCCTCCCAGGTGTGGGGCACCGAGGCGTCGGGGGAGAAGGCGCTGCGCGCCCCGGACGGTATCCACAACTGCCAGCAGGGAGCGGCGGCCTTCGCCAAGTGGTTCACCGAGAAACTCGGCAAGCGGGAGAGCTTCGCACCGGCCGCGGTGGACTCCTGGGCCCAGGAGTCCTGGACCGGCGACGAGCGATACGGCAAGCTCCGCTGTGCCGCGTGACCGAGCGGGCGAGTTGACGCCTGACGGAGCGGCCGACGTGATGCCCTCCGCCTCCCCTTCCCCTTTGCCTTCTTCCGCTTCCGCTTCCGCTTCCGTGCCGAGTGTTTCTTCCCCGTCGGGCGCTTCGGCGCGCCCCGGTGGGACGGGCCGTGCGCACATCGCCGCACTGGACGGGCTGCGCGGGTGCGCCGTCGCGGCCGTGCTGCTCTTCCACGCCGGACATCTGCGCGGCGGATTCCTCGGCGTCGACCTGTTCTTCGTGCTGTCCGGGTACCTGATCACCGGGCTGCTGCTCGGCGAGGCGGAGCAGCGTGGCCGGATCGCGCCGGCCGTGTTCTGGGGCCGCCGTGCCCGTCGGCTGCTGCCCGCGCTCGTCTGCGTGGCCGTCGTGAGCGTGCCGGCCACGTGGATGTGGGGGAGTGCGGAGCAACTGCGCTTCGCACTCGACGACTTGCCCTGGGTCGGGGCGCAGGCGGTCAACTGGCACTACATCGCGGAGCGGATCGGGTACTGGAACGCCTCAGACACCCGCGTCTTCGCCCATCTGTGGAGCATCGGAGTGGAGTGGCAGTTCTACGTGGCCTGGCCGCTGGTGGTGGCGTCGGCCGCTCGGGGCCGGCGCGGTGAGTGGATCGTGGCCGCGCTCGCCGGGGTGGGCTCCTCGGTGTCCCTGGTGCTGACCGTCTCGCTCGGCGCCGCGGTGGACACCACCCGTGCCTACGAGGGCACCGACACCCGCGCCGCCGCCCTGCTGCTCGGAGCGCTCGCGGCCACCGCGCCGGTACGCCGCCTCGTGCGCAGGCTGCCGCACCGCGCGGCCGACCCGGTGTGCCTGGTCCTGGGGTGCGGGCTGCTGGTCGCGTGGGCGGTGACCGAGGGGGAGAAGGCGCCCCTGCTCTTCCGCGGCGGGCTCCACGTCCACGCGCTGGCCGCGGCCGTGCTGATCGTCCTCATGGCCCAGGTGCCGGGCACTCTGGCGGCACGGATCGCGGGCAGCCGGCTGCCGCGTGGCCTGGGAGGGCTCTCGTACAGCCTGTATCTGTGGCACTGGCCGGTGTACCTGCTGGTGTTGCCGCGGCTGACGGCGCTCGGGGAGTGGGGCGCGACCGTCGCCGCGATCGGGGTCTCGCTGATGGCGGCCGCGGTGACGAAGCGGTTCGTCGAGGACCCGGTGCGGTTCAGGACGGGCTGGGCACGCGGCCACCGAGGTGTGCTCACGGTGGCCGCCGTGGCCCTGACGGGAGTCGTCCTCTGGGCGGCGGTTCCCGAACCGGTACCGGGGGCGGGAACGGTCGATGTCGACCGACTGCGGTGAAGCGGAGGACGAGCCGGGCGCGGCCCGCGGTCCCTGTGCCGCGCCTTCGGACGGGCCTTGGAGCGGGTCTTCCGACGGGTCTTCCGACGGGTCTTCCGACGGGCTTCGGACTCGTCCCCGACAGGGTTTTCGGCGGGCCGTACAGTGAACGACCGACCGATCGCGCAAGCGGTGCGCAATGACATGCTCGCTGCGGAAAGGACCCGTGGATGCCCCGCGTTCTGTTGATCGAGGACGATCCGGCCGTACGCCGCGGCGTCGTCCTGGGCCTGTCCCGCAACGGGCACCAGACCGAGGCGGTCGGTACCGGCGAGGACGGCATCGAGGCCCTGGCGGCCACCGAGCCCGATCTGGTGCTCCTCGACCTGATGCTCCCCGGTATGAGCGGCCTGGAGGTGTGCCGCCGCATCCGTGAGACCAGCCGGGTGCCCATCGTGATCCTGTCCGCGCGCGGCGACGACCTCGATGTCGTGATCGGCCTGGAGGCGGGCGCCGACGACTACGTCATCAAACCGGCCCGCGGAGCGGTCATCGAGGCGCGCATGCGCGCGGTGCTGCGCCGCGTCGCCCCCGCCCAGGCCGACACCGACGGCGGCGCACCGGCGGGCCCCACCCGGGTGGGCGATCTGGAGATCGACCGTGACGCGTTGATCGTCCGCAAACGCGGTGAGGAACTCCCGCTCGCTCCCTCCGAGTTGAAGCTGCTGCTGTTCTTCACTGCCGCCCCGGGGCGGACCTTCGGCCGCCAGCAGCTGCTTGAGGACGTCTGGGAGCACAGCTACCACGGGGACGCCCGACTGGTGGACGCCTGTGTGATGCGGCTGCGCGCCAAGATCGAGGAGGACCCGCGCAGCCCTGTGTACGTCCAGACTGTCCGCGGTTTCGGCTACCGCTTCGGCCCGCTGCCGGCATGAGGCCCGCCCTGTCCAGCGGGCTGCGCACGCGCCTGGTCGTCGCGTTCGTCCTGGTCGCCGGGCTCAGCGCGCTGATCACCGCCATGCTGACCTTCCGGCAGGCCCGCGGCGCGATCCTGGAACGGGCCCAGAACAGCGCCGTCGACGATCTGCGGCTTCAGATCGACTCGCTGGCGCCCAACCTCCCGGAGGACCCCACGGACCAGGATCTACGGGTCTTCGTACGCCAGTTGGACCGCGCCTCGGGCTCGCGCGGATGGCGTACGGCCGTCTCCCGCGACGGTGAGTCACCTCTTGCCGCCACGAGCGCCACGAGCGCCACGAGCGCCACGAGCGCCACGAGCGGCGCGGGCAGTGCGGGCGAAGTGGGCGAACCGGGTGACGTGGGTGACGTGGGCGACGCCCTGCGCGACGCGACGAGGAGCGGCGACAGCGCCTACTACGAGCGCGTGGAGCACGCCGACGGGCCCTACCTGCGCATCGGCATGCCGGTCGGCTACACCGACCGGGGCGCAGGAGCGGGCGAGCCGTCAGGACTGGTCGTGTACGCCGTCCTGTCGCTGCACGGCGAACGGGCCGACATCTCCGCCCTGATCACCGCGGCCTGGGCGGGCGGCATTCCGGCGCTGGCCTTCGCCGTCGTACCCGCGCTGTTCGCGTCCCGCCAGGTGCTGCGCCCCGTACGAAAGCTGCGTACGGCTGCCGAGAAGATCACCTCGGGCGCCCTGGACACCCGCCTGGAGGTCCTGGGCAAGGACGAACTCGCCGCGCTGACCGGCACGTTCAACTCCATGGCGGCCGCGCTGGAGCGGGACGACGCCGAGTTGCGGCGCATGGAGGCCAGCGCCCGTCGGTTCGTCGAGGACGTCACGCACGAACTCCGCACCCCGCTCGCCGCGATGGTCGCCGTCACCGACGCCCTCGACGAGGACGCCTGCTCGGGCGCGCTGCCCCCGGACACCGCCGACGCGGTCCTCCTCATCAGCGGGGAGACCCGCAAACTCGCCGTCATGGTCGAGGAGTTGATGGAGATCTCCCGCTTCGACGCGGGCGCGGCCGTGTTGCACCTGGACAGCGTGAGCCTGCGCACCGTCGTCCACAAGACACTTCACCTGCGTGGCTGGCGCGAGCCGGACGAAGTGATCACCGAGCTTCCCGGGGACGATCCGCGCGTCCGGGTCGACGTGCGGCGCTTCGACGTCGTCCTCGCCAACCTGGTCGGCAACGCGCTGCGCCACGGCGCCGCTCCGGTCACCGTCCGGGCGAGGGTCACGCGGGAGTCCCTGGTGATCGACGTCGCCGACACCGGCCCCGGTATCCCCGACGAGGTCCTGCCGCATGTCTTCGACCGCTTCTACAAGGCGGACGCGGCACGGGCCCGTTCGGAGAGCAGCGGCCTGGGACTCTCCATCGCGACGGAGAACGTACGCCTGCACCACGGCACCCTCACCGCCGCCAACCTCCCTGAAGGCGGCGCGGTGTTCACCGTCACGCTTCCGCGTACGCCGCCGGAGGGGGACCCGTCATGAAGCGCCGGCTCCTCTGTCTGACGGCCGTTGTGTCGGGCGTCGTGCTGTCGTCGGCAGGCTGCGGCATCGGCTCCACAGGACCGGTCCGAGCGGGTGCCCCGGCGTCGGGCCTTCGGGAACCGGGATCGGTGGCTCACCACACCCGGCTCTACTTCGTCAGTCCGTACGGGGTCCAGGCCGTCACCCGTGAGACCGACACCCCCGCGACCCCGCAACAGGCACTGGACCTGCTGCTCAAGGGCCCCGACGCCGCCGAACGCGCCCGCGGACTGAGCACCGAGGTGCCCGCGGACCACGGACGGCTGACCGCGCGGGCCGCCGGCGATGCCGTGGACCTGCGCCTGGCGGTGCCCGTGGCGAACATGACCGGCGGGGGTGGTCTCGGGCTCAGCCAGATCATCTGCACCGCGGCCGACGCCCGCGCGGCCGACGGCGAACCGGCCCCCGACATCGACGTACGGGTCTACGAGGAGGGCTACGGGACGCCCTGGACCGTCCGTTGCGACGCGGCGGGCAACGTCGTCCCGGTCTCCGAACGCGCCCCGAGCCAGGAGGCCCCCAGCCGGTAGGAGCGGTGTGCGCGCAGACGCGAGGCGGGCCCGCGGTCGTCAGGGGTGGGCGTGGATCCCCTCGGTGACGCGCGGGTGGCTGTGGCGCCAGCCGTTCCGCACCCGTACGGCGCCCGCGAGGTGCGGATGGCCCGCGTGGAGGCCGGTGTGCTCGTGCTCGACCGGGGCCTGCTCCCGCGCGGGCCACAGCCGTACGGCCAGCAGCCCGGCGCAGAGAGCGACGGAACCCAGCGCGGCCGCCGCGGGCAGCAGCCCGGCCGCCGAGCCGAGCCAGCCGGCCAGCGGGTAGGTCAGCAGCCAGCAGCTGTGGGAGAGCGAGAACTGGGCCGCGAACACCCGGCCGCGTTCCGCCGGCGGGACACAGCGCCGGATCAGTCGTCCGGTGGGCGTGAGCACCATCGAACACGCGGCGCCGAAGGCGGCCCAGGTACCCAGCAGCGCGGGCCAGCGCCACCCGCCGCCGTCGGCCGCGGTGACGGCGCCGAGCAGGACGAAGACCACGGTGAGCAGCAGGCCGCCGCACAGCATCACCGTACGGTCGGCGGTGTGCTCCAGGACGCGGGGCAGCAGCAGGGCGACGGCCATCGAGCCGGCCCCGTACGCGCCGAGGGCCAGCGGGACGTCCGCGGTGCCGCGCCCGAGCTGGTCGCGCACGTAGACCACGCTGTTGACGGTGACCGTCGCGCTCGCCGCGGCCACGGCGAGGTCGAGGGCCAGCAGGGCGCGCAGTCGCGGCGTGGTGAGGAAGAGCCGCGCACCCGCGGTGGCCTTGGCGTAGACGCTTCCGGTGCGCGCGATGCCGTCGTCCGCCTTTGCCTTCGCTGTTGCCGTCGGCGTCGGCTCCGGCTCGGGTTTCGGCAGTACGGCGGAGAGGACCAGGGCGCCGGAGGCGACGAAGCCGGCCACGGTGCCGAGGAACAGCCAGTTGTAGGTGATCACGGAGAGCAGCGCGGCGGCGAGGGCCGGGCTGAACAGGCTCTCCAGGTCGTAGGCGAGACGGGAGAGCGACAGCGCGTGCGTGTAGTCGCGTTCCGCGGGGAGCACGTCCGGGACGACCGCCTGGAAGGTGGGAGTGAAGGCCGCGGACGCCGACTGGAGCAGGAAGACCAGCACATGGATCTGCCAGACCTGGTCCACGAACGGCAGGGACAGCGCCACCCCGGCCCGGGTCAGGTCGGCGCCCACCATGAGTGTGCGGCGCGGCAGCCGGTCGGCGACCGCGCCGACGGCCGGCGCGATCACCACGTACGCCACCATCTTGACGGCGAGCGCGGTACCGAGCACCGAACCGGCGTCGGCGCCCGCGAGGTCGTAGGCGAGCAGCCCGAGCGCCACGGTCGCCAGCCCGGTGCCGACCAGGGCGATGACCTGGGCGGCGAACAGATGGCGGTAGGCGGGATGACGCAGGACGGAGAGCATGGATGTCTCCCGGGCCGACGCGGGGCGGTACGACTGCCGACCACTGTATCCACATGTGCGCACCTGTGCACGTGTTGACGTCACGCGGGGGACGGGGCGTGGTCGGCCCTGCCCCGCGGCGGCCCGCCCCGCCCTCTCGGCTGTGCGAGGCTGTGCGCATGCCTGCTCGCGAGCCTTTGCCACCTGCGCCCGGTGCGCATCTGCGTCCGCCGGACAGCGCGCGACTCGCGGAAGCGGCCGAGGTGTTCGCGCTGCTGTCCGACACGACCCGGCTGCACCTGCTGTGGCTGCTGGCCCAGGGGGAGGCGGACGTCGGTTCACTGGCCGAGCGCTGTGCGGCCTCCCGTACGGGGGTGAGCCAGCACCTGGCGAAGCTGCGGCTCGCGGGGCTGGTGGAGGCGCGGCGCGAAGGGCGGCACATCCACTACAGCCTGCGCGACGGGCATCTGCGGCGCCTGGTGACGGAGGCCCTCAGCCATGCCGACCACCGGGTGAGCGGCCAGGCGCCGCACGCCTGAGGGCGGCCGAGAGGATCACCGCCGCTCGGTTGTCCGGCGGATCAGAGGGGAGCCACGGCCACGAACGAACTGTCCTGGCGGAAGAGGTCGGTGCCGTCCGAAGGGTCCACGCGGACCTGGTAGTTGTAGTGGCGCAGGTAGTAGCCGGGGTAGTTGTACGACTCCAGTCGTACGGAGCCGCTGACGCTGCCCGTACGGGCGATGAAGGTGGCGTCCCTGGCGAACGTGGACGTGCCGTCGTTCGCGTCGAGACGGCCCCGGAAGTCCCAGTGCCGAAGGTAGTTGCCGGCCGAGTTGCGGAAGGAGTAGCCGTTCCCGTCGGCGAGGCCCGCCACGACGGTGAACGTGGACGCCTGCCTCTCCGCGGCCGTGCTGGAGGCCGTGACCACGGGGAGGTTGAGCAGGGCGGACTGGTCCTGCCAGTAACGGGTGGTGAAGTTGCCCGAGCGGAACGCGCGGGTGATCCCCGTCGGCAGACTCACCCCGCCGGACACCGTCTCCTTGACCACGGTGAAGTGGCGTGCCGTACCGGAGATGCCCGGCAGTGCCCTGGGTGCGCTCCAGGTGGCGAAGGTGTCGTAGCTGTCGCTGTAGTAGTAGGTGCCGTCGCCGTATCCGTCGAGGAAGATCCGCCACGCGCCGTTGTCGAGCTGTGTCAGGGCGGCGCCCTCACGGGTGCCGCCCCAGCCCGCCCAGTTCCCGGTGCGGCTGATGGTGTACGGCCCGGTGAGCGCGCCTGCCGTGGCGTACTCGATGTACTTCGTCGTCTCGTTCTTCGTGAAGGCGTGATAGGTCGAGCCGGTCCGCACCACGAACGTGTCGATGTGGTTGGTGCCGATGCCGGACAGTGCGACGGGTGAACTCCACGCGGTCAGTGCGGAGTTGGTGGCCCTCAGTCGGTACGGAGTGAAGATCCACTCGTCGTCGGCGGTCGAGCAGGACACCAGGACGTTCACACTGCCGTCGCTGTCGACGAACCATTCGGGCGCCCAGGCGCGCGACAGGTTGGAGACGGGGACCGTGTGGTCGTACAGGAACGTCCAGTTGACCCGGTCCGCGCTGCGGGCGAAGCCGATGGTGGTGCTGGTGTCCTGCCAGGTGTGAGTGGTGTAGGTGATGTAGTAGTGGCCGTCGGTGTGCTTGAGGATGCTGGCGTCCCGGATCCGTCCTGAGGGCGGGGTGTACGCGGAGGCCTTGAGGAGCCGGAAGTCCGTGGCGTCGTCGGACTGGTAGACGTTCACGGTGCCGTCGTTGCTGTTGAGGAACGGCACGATGGTGTAGCGGGTGGCGGATCCGCTGGGCGGCGCGGCGGCCGTGGCAGCGCCGAGCAGGCCCGGCAGTCGGCCCACGGCGAGGGCCGAGACGGGCAGGGCGGCCATCGCCCGCAACAGGCTCCGGCGCGCGAAGGGGGCGGGTCCGGTGGAACTGTCTGGCGTGATCATGTGCGGCTCTCCCTGCTGACGCGTTCCCCGTCATGAATGAGCGATATCTCGAACAAGGTTCGACAAGCCGGTCAGAACCTAGAGCGCGGTCATGGTCACGTCAATAACTTGGGCGCGCTCGGCGACCGGGGTCCGTTGTCGGTCGTTCGTGCGAGCCGTTCCAGGTGGGTCACCTGTGCCCCGGCGGGGTTTGGCGCGGCCGTGCCCGGCTACCCGGACGGTGTGTCAGTGACAGAGCTTCAGGAGCGTGTTCGTTTCCTCGAGGGCCGGTTCGCCTGTGCGCTGGCCTGCACCGAGTGCGCGCAGGCGTGCGCCCTGCGGGTGAGCCTCGTCGACCTCGACGGCCCCGAGGACCAGCAACTGATCCGCCGCAAGGGCATCGCGTGCGCGGAGATCTGCGACATGACGTGCCGTTTCCTGGCGGAACAGGGCGCGCGGTCCGAGAGGGCGGTGCGCGCCGAGGTGGAACGGTGCCGAACCGTGTGCCTGGAGACGGCTCGCGTCTTCGACCGCGGGGCCGGATCCGGGGTCGAGGCCGGGGCTGAGACCCACGCTCGAACCGAGACCGAGACCGAGACCGAGACCGAGATCGAGGTCAGGTTCAAGGCTGAGGTCGAGGTCGAGGTCGAGGAGAGTGCCCGCTCCTGCCGGGAGTGTGCCCGCGCCTGCTCGGAGTTCCTCACTCTGCTGCGGTGACTTGGTGGGCGGCTGAGGGGAAAGGGGGGGCGGCCGCGCGGCCGGATTCGGGCCCGCCGTGGACCCTGCACGGCATCCGGCCACGTCACCGCCATTCCCTATTTCTGGAACACGTTCTACGGTGTGCGCCGTCAGGTCCGGGTGGCCGGGCGGTGGGTCAGGGAAGCCCCAGGGAGGCGCCGTGCACCTCGAATACACGCCGGAGCAGCAGCGGTTGCGCACCGAACTGCGCGCCTACTTCAGCGAACTCGTCCCGGACGACGTACACAGTCGCTACGCCGACCCGGCGGCACAGAAACGCTTCTACCGTGCCACCGTCCGCCGGCTCGGCTCCGACGGCTGGCTCGGTGTGGGCTGGCCCGAGGAGTACGGCGGGCGTGGTCTGACGCCCATGGAGCAGTTCATCTTCTTCGACGAGGCGGCCCAGGCCGGCGTACCGCTGCCGCTCATGGCGCTGAACACGGTCGGACCGACGATCATGAGGTTCGGCACGGACGAGCAGAAGGCGTACTTCCTGCCGAAGATCCTCTCCGGCGAGATCGACTTCGCGATCGGCTACAGCGAACCCGACGCGGGTACGGACCTGGCCGCCCTGAAGACGAAGGCGGTCAGGGAGGGGGACGAGGAGAGCGGCCACTACACGGTCGACGGCCAGAAGATCTGGACGACCAACGGAGACACCGCCGACTGGGTCTGGCTCGCCGTCCGCACGGACCCCGACGCCCCGCCGCACAAGGGCATCACCATGCTCCTCGTACCGACGTCGGACCCCGGCTACTCCTGGACGCTCATCAACACCCTGGCCTCGCACGACACCACGGCCAGCTACTACGAGAACATCCGTGTCCCCGCCTCGCGCCGGGTCGGCGAGGAGAACAAGGGCTGGCGGCTGATCACCAACCAGCTCAACCACGAACGCGTCACGCTCGCCGCCCACGGCACCATGGCCATCCGCGCCCTGCACGACGTCCAGCGCTGGGCCATGGAGACCAAGCTCGCCGACGGCAGCCGCGTCGTCGACCTGCCCTGGGTGCGCCGCAGTCTCGCCCGGACCCACACCAGGCTCGACGCGATGAAACTCCTCAACTGGCAGATGGTGAACGCCGTCCAGGAGAACACGCTCACCCCGCAGGACGCCTCCGCGGTCAAGGTGTACGGATCCGAGGCCCGCCGCGACGCGTACGCCTCGCTCATGGAGGTCGTCGCCGCCGCGGGCGCACTCAAGGACGGCTCGGCGGGCGCGGTCCTCCACGGCGACCTGGAACGCGGCTACCGCTCGGCCGTCATCTTCACCTTCGGCGGCGGCAACAACGAGATCCAGCGGGAGATCATCTCGTGGATCGGCCTGGGGATGCCGCGGGTGCGGCGGTAGCCGCGATGTGACGGCGCGCCGCATCGACGCGCCTGGCGCGGGCCGCGTTCGAGCGATCCCCGTGCCCGTAGTGGGCTGTCCAGATATTGATGCATCCTGCATGTAGATGCATAATGGCGTTATGCATGAGCAGGATGCGGGCTCCGCTTCGCCGGAGGTGTCCGCGGAGGACCTGATGGTCGCCGTGGAGCAGCTGGTCCGTTATGTGCGCCGGGGTACCACGGCCGGTGGCCTGAGTCAGGCGGCGTCGGCCGTGTTGAACAGGCTGGGGCGTGAGGGAGCCGTACGGCTGACGGAGCTGGCCCGTGCGGAGAACGTCTCGCAGCCGAACATGACTCAGCTCGTCACCCGCATGGAGAAGGCGGACCTGGTGCGGCGCGTCGCCGACCGCAGTGACGGCCGCGCGGTCCTGGTGGAGGTCACCGGCCGTGGCCGGGAGGTCTTCCGTCAGCGGCAGGCGGAGCGCGCCCGCGCCCTGAAGCAACTCGTCGAAGGGCTGCCGGAGGCGGAGCGGCAGGCGGTCGGCATCGCGCTGCCTGCCCTGGCCCGGGCCGTTCGCGACCTGCCAGCGAAGCCGTGACATGCACCCTTTTCCGAACATGACGGGAGAAGAGCGGTAATGAGCGCACCGCACGAAAAGGCTGCCAGCCCGTTCCGGCAGCCGAAGGCCGTCTGGGCCGTGGCCTTCGCCTGCGTGATCTCCTTCATGGGCATCGGCCTGGTGGATCCGATCCTGCCGGCCCTCGGCGAGAGCCTGCACGCCTCGCCGAGTCAGGTGTCGCTGCTGTTCAGCAGCTATCTGATCGTGACGGCCGTGGCCATGATCTTCGTCGGCTGGATATCCAGCCGGATCGGCGCCAAGCGCACGCTGGTCATCGGTCTGGCCGTCATCGTCGTCTTCGCCGCCCTCGCCGGGTCGACCGGTTCCATCGACGGCATCGTCGGCTTCCGCGCGGGCTGGGGACTGGGCAACGCGATGTTCATCGCGACCTCCCTGGCCGTGATCGTCGCCTCCGCCAGCGGCGGCTTCGGCGGCGCGATCATCCTCTACGAAACCGCCCTCGGCCTCGGGATCGCCGTCGGCCCGCTGCTCGGCGGGCTGCTCGGCGACGTGAGTTGGCGCGGGCCCTTCTTCGGCGTCGCGGTCCTCATGGCCGTCGCGCTGGCGGCGACCGTCGTCTGGGTCCCCGACACTCCGCGACCCGCACGCCCCACCTCACCCATCGCCCCGCTCAGGGCGCTGCGCCACCGCTCCCTGCTGACCATGGGCATCGTGGCGCTGATGTACAACTGGGGCTTCTTCACCATGCTGGGCTACGCGCCCTACCCGATGGAGCTCGACGCCATCCGGCTGGGCCTGGTCTTCACCGGCTGGGGCCTGCTCGTCGCCCTCTTCAGCGTGTTCGGCGCGCCGCGCCTGCAGGCCCGCTTCGGCACCGCCCCCACGCTGTACGCCAACCTCACCGCCCTGGCAGTCATCATGGCGGTGATCGCCGCCTGCGTGGACACACCGGGCGTGGTGATCGTCGCGGTCATCGTCAGCGGTGCCTGCATCGGCATCAACAACACGCTCACCACGCAGGCCGTCATGCTGGTGTCCCCCGTCGAGCGCCCCGTGGCGTCCTCCGCCTACGGCTTCCTGCGGTTCATCGGCGGTGGTATCGCCCCGTACGTCGCCGGGAAGCTCGCCGACGCCGCCGGTCTGGGCCTGCCCTTCTACGTCGGCGCCGCTGCCTTCCTCCTCGCCATCCCCGTCCTGGCCACCGGTCACCGCATGCTGCGCCAGGCGGAGACCGAGCCCACCGGCGCCGAGCCGGTGGCGCCGTCGCTCACCGCGGTCGGTGCCGGCCCCGCAGCCGGTACTTCGCGGGTGATCGTCGCCGTGGGGGCCCACGACCGGGCCGCCGCCATCGTCGACGCCGCGGCCCGTCTCGCGCACGACACGAACAGCCCGCTGGAGGTGGTCCACGTCCAGGAGACGGCCGTCGTCGAGGAGTTGGCTGTCGAAGCCGAGAGCGACGAGCGGGCTCGGACCGCCGTTTCCGCCCACCTCGACCGGGTCACCGCCTCGGGTGTCTTCGCCACCGGCCAGATCCTCACCAGCGTCGGCGACCATGCCGCCGCCGGCCGGGCCCTGGCCCGGCACGCCGCGTCCGTGCGGGCGCGCGCTGTCGCGGTGGGACGGTCACCCCGCGGGGCCCTCGCCCAGTTCGCGGACGGCAGCTTCACCACCGCCCTCACCCACGCGGCCGACTGCACCGTCGTCCTCGTCGAACCGGATGAGGCGCCTCGCCAGCTGACCACCGCGGGGCTGGCGCACCTGCGCGACAGCGCGACCTGAGAACCCGGCGCCCCCACAGCCGCCGGGAGATGCTTACCGTCGGTCTGTCGCCGGGATCGTGCGTCCGTGAACTCGCACCATTCCCAAAGCGCCTGCCTTGTGCCTGCGCGAGGAGTGTCAGAGCGCGCGGTGGCGCTTCAGGCAGCCGTCACCACGGTCGTTGAACAGTCGCTCGGGCCGGTGCCGCGGACGGCCGACGCGACAGCGATCGCGCGTCCAGGAACGGGCAGGCCGGGAATCACGTCCACCGAGACTGCCGAACCACCGACTGATCAGCGCGAATAACCACTATCGTGTCGAGTGCGGACTTGTCGTCGGACGGTATGTGAAATGCAGCGTCTTGGGGGGCGTCGGAGTCGACGACGCAATCTTTGGCTGGGGGTGGGCGGCGGGGCCGCTGTGATGCTCTCGGCCGGGTACACCGCCTCCGTGGTCGCCCGGCATGGAATGGGAGCGCCGTCGCCCGCGGACCTTGTGGCGCTGATGGTCGCGGTTGTCAGCATGGTCATGGCGGGTTGGGCACTGCGCAAGGAGCCGGAGACCGACCTCGTCGGACCCGCACGAGGGTGGGCGCAGACCCTGGCCCAGCAGGTGGGCAACGGTGAAGCGCTGGAACTGTACCGGCTTCTCGGCGACGACACCCAGCGCATCGACCTGCGCTACACGGTCTTCTCCGGCCAGCCACGCGCCGCCACCACACAGACCGCTCACGGTCGGCTGCTGAGAGAGCAGGCCAGCGGGGAACCACAAGGGGTGGACCCCGACATCGCTCGGTTCTACAGCGCTACCGAACCCGGACGACTGCTGGTCACCGGTGCGGCCGGAGCAGGCAAGACGGTTCTTGTGACGGAACTGCTGCTCGCCCTGATCGCGGAGCGGAGCGAGGACGATCCTGTGCCGGTCCTGATCCCTCCCACCGACTGGGACCAGGCCCGTTCCGTCGACCGACGTACCGTCCGACCAGGGAGAACTGGCCGCGTACTTCGAGCGGACCAGACCGGAACTGGCCGCCGGGACGGAGGCGCGGGAGGTCGACGACTTCCTGCGCAGCCCGCCCGTGCACCCCCTGCTGGTCCCGGCGCGGGCCCTGCTGTGGCGCTGGGTGGCGCAGTCCGCGTACGCCTCACTGCCGTCGTACGCCCATGAGTTGTACGGAAGATCCGTACGGTCGCCCCGAACGGTGACCCGGCGACTTCGCCTCACCGGCACCGTACTGCGCAGCGTTCCCGCACGTCTGCGGTGGCAACTGCCGCCCAAACACATTGTCCGAGCCGTGTCACGGCTCGGCCCCGGCTCGCGCCCCGCACCGTACAAAGTCGGACCATAGCTCGCCATACTGGACGGGCCAGGGGAGGGCGGGTCCGGACGACGGGGGCGATCGCGGCAGATGGGGGAGACCAGGCTCATCCAGGGCCGGTACCGACTGCTCGACCTGATCGGTCGAGGGGGCATGGGAGAGGTGTGGCGTGCCCGGGACGAGTCGCTGGGCAGACAGGTCGCCGTCAAGTGCCTCAAACCGCTGGGACACAGCCACGACCACTCGTTCACCCGTGTCCTGCGGGAGCGGTTCCGCCGTGAGGCCCGGGTGGCGGCCGCGCTCCAGCACCGCGGAGTGACGGTCGTCCACGACTTCGGTGAGTCCGACGGTGTCCTGTACCTGGTCATGGAGCTGCTCGACGGGCGCAACCTGAGCCAGCTCCTGGAGGACAACAAGCAGCATCCGCTGCCGGTCGCCGACATAGTGGACGTCGCCGACCAGGTCGCGGGCGCCCTGGCCTACACCCACCAGCAGGGCATCGTGCACCGCGATCTGAAGCCCGCCAACATCATGCGGCTCGCCGACGGCACGGTGAAGATCTGCGACTTCGGCATCGCCCGCCTAGGCCACGACATCGGCTTCACCGCGCGCCTCACCGGCACCGGGATCGCGATGGGCACCCCGCACTACATGTCACCCGAGCAGATCGCCGGCTCCGAGGTCGACCAGCGCAGCGACCTCTACTCCTTCGGCTGTGTGCTGTACGAGATCGCCACCGGTGCCCCGCCGTTCGACCTCGACGACGCGTGGGCGGTCCTCGTCGGGCACCGGGACACCCCGCCCGAACCGCCACGTGGCCACCGTGCGGAACTTCCCGAGTTCCTGGACCGGATCATCCTCGACCTGCTGGCCAAGGAACCTGATCGACGGCCGCACGACGCGCGTGAACTGGGGCGGCGGATCGGAGCGGGCCGCACCACGCCGGTGTACGTGCCGACCGTGCTGTCGGCGCCCGTGTGGCCCGAGGCGGCAGCGCGCCCCGAGTCGGCGGAGCGGCCCGAGCCGGTGGAGCGGGCGGGGGCCTCGGGGTGGCCCGGGACGACGGGGCACGCCGTCCCCGGCGAGGCGCGCCTGCCGTCCTGGACCCGCGGGATGACCACCGGCCACAAGGCGACGGGAGCCGCCCTGCGCACCACGCCGCCGGACGCCGCCGCGGGCCTCACCGGTGAGTGGATCGCCCGCGCCGACACCCGCGGGGCCCACGCGCCCGTACCCGCCGCACGCCCCACCCCGCCGCCGGAGGTGCTCACCGCGCTCGACGGCCGTCACAACGCGGGGCTGAGCCTGGGGCGGCTGGGCCGCTGGACCGAGGCCGGCGAGGTGCACCGGGCCGTCGCCGCCGAACGCGAGCACGTCCTCGGGCCCGACCACCCCGACACGCTGGCCAGCCGGTACGAGGTCGGCTTCACCCTCAGCCGCACGGGCCGCCCCGCCGATGCGCTGCGCGAGTACACCCGCGTGGCCCGCGCCCGGGAGCACGTGCTCGGGCCCGACCACCCGGACACGCTGGCCGCCTGCCAGGAAATGGCGTACGTACTCGGCCAGTTGGGGCAGCATTTCGAGGCACACCAGGTCTACACGACCGTGCTCGCGGCCCGGGAGCGCGCGATGGATCCCGACCACCCCGACACCCTGCGGTGCCGGCACAACCTCGCCTTCAACCTCAGCAGGCTCGGGCGCCTGGAGGACTCGTACCGGATGGCGAACGAGGTGGCGGCGGCCCGCGCGCGTGTGCTCGGGGCGCAGCATCCCGACACCCTCGTCACGCGGTACGAAGTGGCGTACGCGCTGGGGCAGTTGGGGCGGTGGCCCGAGGCGCTGGGGACCTATCAGGAGGTCGCCGCGGCGCGGGCGCAGGCGCTCGGGCCCGACCACCCCGACACGCTCGCCGCCCGCTACGAGGTCGGCATCAGCCTCGGCCGGCTGGGGCGCAGTGTGCAGGCCCTGGAGCTGTACCGGGCGCTGATCGACGACCGCGCCCGGGTCCATGGGCCCGCCCACCCCGAGACCCTGCGCGCCCGGCACGGCCTCGGGGTGAACCTGGGCCGGCTCGGCCGCTGGGAGGAGGCTCTCGCCGAGTCGCGTGACGTGTGCGCGATCCGGGAGCGGGTTCTCGGGCCCGACCATCCGGACACCTTGGTGAGCCGGCGTGAGGTCGCCGTCGGGCTGGGGTGGCTCGGCCGCTGGGGGGACGCGCTCGCGGAGTACCGGCAGGTGGCCGGGGCGCGTGAGCGGGTGCTCGGGGCGGGGCATCCCGATGCGCTGGCCAGTCGCAATGACGAGGCGCACTGTCTTGAGCAGCTTGGGCGGGGGGCGGAGGCGGCGGAGTTGTATCGGAGGGTGGCGGTGTTGCGGCGGGGTGGGGCCGGGGCGTATTGACGCCGTGCGCTGTCTTTCGCCGGGACACTGAGGGCTGCGCCCCCAGGCCCCCTCGGCCCCTACCGGGGGTGTTTTGGCCGCGGGCCGGATGTGGCTGAGCGCGCAGTTCCCCGCGCCCCTGGGGGGCCTTTGGCGGGGTTGTTTCTTGGGTGCGGGCCGGATGTGGCTGGGCGCGCAGTTCCTCGCGCCCCTTGGGGGGTCTTTGGCGGGGTTGTTTCTTGGGTGCGGGTCGGATGTGGCTGGGTGCGCCGTTCCCCGCGCCCCTTGTGGGGCGTTCCGCGTGGGTGTCCGCCGGGTGCCTGTCGGGGTGGCTGTGGGTGATCTGCGCGTGTTACCAAGAGGCATGGCTGCTCATGAGGGACATCGGGAACACGACGTCGTCATTGTCGGCGGAGGGCACAACGGGCTGGTCGCCGCCGCCTACCTGGCCCGCGCGGGGAAGTCCGTCCTCGTCCTGGAGCGACTCGGCAGCACCGGCGGCGCGGCCGTCTCCACCCGGCCGTTCACCGGCGTCGACGCCCGGCTGTCGCGCTACTCGTACCTGGTCAGCCTGCTGCCCCGGAAGATCGTGCGGGATCTGGGGCTGAACTTCCGGGTCCGCGGCCGCACCGTGTCCTCGTACACCCCCACCCAGCGCAGCGGCCGGCCGGCCGGACTGCTCATCGGGGGCGGCGAGCGGCGCACCCGGGAGGCCTTCACCAAGCTCACCGGATCCGGCAGCGAGTACCAGGCCTGGCAGCGCTTCTACGGCATGACCGGCCGTGTCGCCAAGCAGGTCTTCCCCACCCTCACCGAACCCCTCCCCACCCGCGACGAACTGCGCCGCCGCGTCGACGACGAGGACGCCTGGCGCATGCTCTTCGAGGAGCCGCTGGGGGTCGCCGTCGAGGACACCTTCGCCGACGCCCACGACCCGTCCCTGCGGCAGAACCGCTGCTTCCTCTACCACGTGATCGGCGGCGGCACCGGAGCCTGGGACGTGCCGGTCGGCGGCATGGGCGCGCTCACCGACGCGCTGGCCGGCGCCGCGCGTGCGGCCGGCGCGGTCCTCGCGACCGGCCACGAGGCGGTCCGGGTGGAGACCGACGGACGCGCCGCCGAGGTCACCTACCGGGCCGCCGACGGCGAGCACACCGTCGCCGCCCGGCACGTCCTGGTCAACGCCTCCCCGCAGGAACTCGCGCGGCTGACCGGCGACGAGCCGCCCACCCCCGCCGAGGGCGCCCAGCTCAAGGTCAACATGCTGCTGAAGCGGCTGCCCCGGCTGCGCGACACCTCCGTCGACCCGCGCGAGGCCTTCTCCGGGACCTTCCACATCGCCGAGGGGTACGAACAACTGGCGACCGCCCACGCGCAGGCCGCGTCCGGATCGCTGCCCTCGGCGCCGCCCTCGGAGATCTACTGCCACTCGCTGACCGACCCCTCGATCCTGGGCCCCGACCTGGTCCAGCAGGGCTTTCACACGCTCACCCTCTTCGGACTCCACACGCCCGCCCGGCTCTTCGCCCACGACAACGACGGGGTACGCCGCGAGCTGCTGAAGTCGACCCTGGCGCAGCTGGACGCCCACCTCGTGGAACCGATCGTCGACTGTCTGGCGGCCGACGCGAACGGCCGTCTCTGCATCGAGGCGAAGACACCCCTCGACCTGGAACGCGACCTCAGGCTGCCAGGCGGCAACATCTTCCACCGTGACCTCGCCTTCCCCCACACCCAGGAGGGCACCGGCCGCTGGGGCGTCGAGACCGCGCACGCCAACGTCCTCCTGTGCGGCGCGGGCGCGGTGCGCGGCGGAGGAGTGAGCGGCGTCCCCGGCCACAACGCCGCCATGGCTCTCCTGGAAGCCCAGTAGCCCAGTAGCCCGGTAGCCCCGTAACCCGGTGGTTCAGTGGCTCCGCAGGCGTCCTCGGATGTCAGTCCGAGGACGCCGTCCAGCCCACCGCCTCGATGCGGGCCGAGTCCGCAGGCCGCGCCTCGTCGAACACGACCCGGTCCTCGTCCCGCACCCGCAACGCGTCCACGTACGCGCCCCGTCCCACGTACAGCCGGTCCGTCGTGTACCGCCACCGCAGGACGAGCCGTCCGGCCCGGGGGAGGTCCGCGGTGAGGGCCTGCCAGACCCGGCCCGACCAGCCGGTCACCGAACCGGCCGCGTGCCCCCGCGGAGCCTCCCCGTGGCGGACGGTGGTGAACGGCACCGCCTGCCACGTCGTGCCGCCGTCCGTCGAGGACTCCAGGAAGAGGGCGTCCGCCCGCGGTTCGGTGTCCCACCACAGGGCGCACCGCAGCCGTCCCCCGGCGCCCACGTCGAGCGCGGGCAGTGTCAGTGTCGCGGAGGCCGCGGACGTCATGCCCGAGAACCAGGCCGTACGCCCTCGCGCGGGCCGGACCGCGACCGCGCGCGCCAGGTTGTCCGCGGCGGCGACGCGAGGTGCGGATCCCGATCGCCAACCGCGCACCGGGTGGACGGAGTTGCCCAGGAGGACGAGGAAGGAGTCGGTCGACGGATCGAGGACGAGGGACGTGCCTGTGAAGCCCGTGTGGCCCGCGGTGCGCGGGGTGGCCATCGCGCCCATGTACCAGTGCTGGTAGAGCTCGAAGCCGAGGCCGTGCTCGTCGCCGGGGAACGCGGTGTTGAAGTCGGTGAACATCAGGTCCACCGACTCGGGCTCCAGGATGCGCGCCCCGCCGTACGCGCCGCCGTTGAGCAGGGTCCGGCCGAGGACCGCGAGGTCCCACGCGTCGGAGAAGACACCGGCGTGCCCCGCCACACCGCCCAGGCTGTACGCGTTCTCGTCGTGCACCTCGCCCCATACGAGACCGCGGTCGAGCCCCGACCAGGGCGGCCGGGCGTCCTCCGTGGCGGCGATCCCCGGTTTCCAGGAGGGCGGCGGGTTGTAGCGGGTGCGGCGCATCCCGAGCGGTGCGGTGATCTCGGTGCGGAGCAGGACGTCCAGGGCGTGACCGGTGACCTTCTCCAGGACGAGCTGGAGCGAGATCAGATTGAGGTCCGAGTAGAGGTACGTGGTGCCCGGCGCGTCGAGGGGTGCTTCCCGCCAGATGAGCTGGAGCTTCTCCTCGTACGTCGGCGCGCTGTAGAGCGGGATCCAGGCGCGGAACCCCGAGGTGTGCGTGAGCAGTTGACGGATCGTGATGTCCTGTTTGCCGGCGCCGCCGAAGTCCGGGAGGTACGAGGCGACCCTGCCCTCCAGCTCCAGGGCGCCGCGTTCGATCTGCTGCACGGCCAGGATCGACGTGAACAGCTTCGACACCGAGGCCAGGTCGAAGACCGTGTCCCTCGTGGTCGCGATCTGCCGCTCCGCGGGGAACTCCACGGCGGTGTCGGTCTTCTCGTCGTACGCCGAGTAGCGCACCGCCTTGCCGATCGGCTCGTGCAGGGCGACCGTGCCGCCGCGGCCGGCGAGCAGCACGGCGCCCGCGTACCAGGGGTGCGTGGGGGACGGGCCGAGGAACGCCTCGGCGTCGGTGACGAGTCGGCGCAGAGGGGCGGGGAGCAGTCCGGCGCGTTCGGCGGAGCCGTGCCGCAGGGTGGTGCGGCCGTGGCCCGTACCGACGCCCGTGCCGCCGTCGGCCGTGCGGGGCGCCGCCGACGCCGCGGGCAGCGGCGCGAGGATCAGGGCACCGCCCAACGCCGTCAGGCTCCGGCCCACTTGACGACGGGTCGGCCCGCCACCCGCTCTGTCCGCCATCGAAGAGCCTCCCGTTCTGCCGCCGCTGTGCCGCCGTGCCGCTGTGCCACCGTGTCGCCGTGGCGCCTGAAAGTATCTTTCCCGGCTCCCGGTGTCCGGTGAAACTTTTGTGTCAGACGGGGGCGGTGTCAACGGTGCCGTCCCGACTCCCCGTGGACCGAGAAAACTGACGGGTCATCAGAAATGTCTTCCCTCGTCCGGAGGACTGCGGCATCCTGCGCCCATGCAGACGGAGCTGAGCAAGAAACTGGGAGTCGAGCACGCCCTCTTCGGCTTCACGCCGTTCCCCGCCGTCGCCGCTGCCATCAGCCGGGCCGGTGGACTCGGTGTGCTCGGCGCGGTCCGTTACACCGACCCCGACGAACTCAAACGCGACCTCGACTGGATGGAGGCGCACGTCGGCGGGGCGCCGTACGGGCTGGACGTCGTCATGCCCGCCAAGAAGGTCGAGGGCGTCACCGAGGCCGACGTCGAGGCGATGATCCCCGAGGGGCACCGCCGGTACGTCGAGGACACCCTGGCCAAGTACGACGTGCCCGGACTCGACGAGGGCGAGGCCTCCGGCTGGCGCATCACCGGCTGGATGGAACAGGTCGCCCGCACCCAACTGGACGTCGCCTTCGACTATCCGATCAAGCTGCTGGCCAACGCGCTCGGCTCACCGCCCGCCGACGTCGTCGAGCGGGCCCACCAGAAGGGTGTGCCCGTCGCGGCCCTCGCGGGCAGTGCCCGGCACGCGCGCAAGCACGCCGAGGCGGGCATCGACATCGTCGTCGCCCAGGGCTACGAGGCCGGCGGCCACACCGGCGAGATCGCCTCGATGGTGCTCACGCCCGAGGTCGTCGAGGCCGTCGCGCCGCTGCCCGTGCTCGCCGCGGGCGGTATCGGCAGCGGGCAGCAGATGGCCGCCGCGCTCGCCCTGGGCGCCCAGGGCGTGTGGCTGGGCTCCCTCTGGCTGACCACCACCGAGGCCGACATGCACTCGCGCGCCCTGACGCGGAAGCTGCTGGCCGCCGGGTCCGGCGACACGGTCCGCTCGCGCGCGCTGACCGGGAAGCCCGCACGGCAGTTGCGTACCGAATGGACCGATGCCTGGGACGACCCGGAAGGACCTGGCACGCTCCCCATGCCCCTGCAGGGCCTGCTGGTCGCCGAGGCGGTCTCGCGGATCCAGAAGCACGAGGTGGCACCGCTGCTGGGGACACCGGTGGGACAGATCGTCGGCCGGATGAACAGCGAACGCAGCGTCCAGGAGGTCGTCGACGACCTCACCCGCGGCTTCGAGGAGGCCGTGGACCGACTCGACCGCATCGCAGGAAGGAGCCACGCGTGAGTCAGCCCCCAGGCGGCTTCTGGGCCCAGGCCACCGCCGACCCCGAGCGCATTGTGCTCATCGCGACCGACGGCGAGGAGTGGACCGCCGGACGGCTGCACGCCGAGGCCAACCGGCTGGTGCACGCCCTGCGCGCCGCCGGGCTCCGGCGCGGTGACTCCTTCGCCGTCGTGCTGCCCAACGGCGTCGAGTTCCTCACCGCCTATCTCGCCGCCTCCCAGGCCGGTTTCTACCTCGTGCCCGTCAACCACCATCTGGTGGGGCCCGAGATCGCCTGGATCGTCGCCGACTCCGGGGCCGAGGTGCTCATCGCGCACGAGCGGTTCGGCGACGCCGCACGCCGGGCGGCCGACGAGGCGAAGCTCCCCGCGGACCGGCGGTACGCGGTCGGTTCGGTCGAGGGCTTCAGGCCGTACGCCGAACTCCTCGACGGGCAGCCCGGTTCCGTGCCCGGGGACCGGACGCTCGGCTGGGTCATGAACTACACCTCCGGCACCACGGGGCGCCCACGCGGCATCCGCCGCCCGCTGCCCGGCAAGCTCCCCGAGGAGACGTACCTCGGAGGCTTCCTCGGCATCTTCGGCATCAGGCCCTTCGACGACAACGTCCACCTGGTGTGCTCGCCGCTCTACCACACGGCGGTGCTCCAGTTCGCGGGCGCGTCCCTGCACATCGGGCACCGGCTGGTGCTGATGGACAAGTGGACGCCCGAGGAGATGCTCCGGCTCATCGACACCCACCGGTGCACGCACACCCATATGGTCCCGACCCAGTTCCACCGGCTGCTCGCACTGCCGGACCGTACGAGGGCGGCGTACGACGTGTCGTCCATGCGGCACGCCATCCACGGCGCCGCGCCGTGCCCGGACCATGTGAAACGGGCCATGATCGAGTGGTGGGGCCACAGCGTCGAGGAGTACTACGCGGCCAGCGAGGGCGGCGGCGCCTTCGCCACCGCCGAGGACTGGCTGAAGAAGCCAGGCACGGTCGGCAAGGCGTGGCCCATCAGTGAACTCGCCGTCTTCGACGACGAAGGGAACAAGGTGCCGGCCGGTCAACTCGGCACGGTGTACATGAAGATGAGCACCGGCGGATTCTCGTACCACAAGGACGAGACCAAGACGAGGAAGAACCGGATCGGGGACTTCTTCACCGTCGGCGACCTGGGATACCTCGACGAGGACGGCTATCTCTTCCTCCGCGACCGCAAGATCGACATGATCATCTCGGGCGGGGTCAACATCTACCCCGCCGAGATCGAGGCCGCGCTGCTCACCCACCCCGCCGTCGCCGACGCGGCCGCCTTCGGGATTCCGCACGACGACTGGGGCGAGGCGGTGAAGGCGGTCGTCGAGCCCGCCCCCGGCTTCACAGCGGGCGAGGCACTGGCCGCGGAGATCCTCGGGCACTGCGCACGGCAACTGGCCGGGTACAAGCGACCGAGGAGCGTCGACTTCATCGAGGCGATGCCGCGCGACCCCAACGGCAAGCTGTACAAGCGGCGGCTGAGGGAGCCGTACTGGGAGGGCCGTACGCGTCCGGTGTGACGCCCCCTGCCTCCGGTGCCGTGCCGTGCCGTGCCGTGTGGTGTGGTGTCGTCGCGGTGCGTGTGAGGTCCGCCGGCGGGCTGGTCGTGCGCCACGCCTGTTCCGGGCCCCGTGCCGCCCGGCTTGACCTGCTGCCCGGACGGACCCAGGATCAGGTCCCATGACGCCTGGACACGGCAGCACGGTCGACGGGGTGCTGCGGCGCAGCGCCCGGCGCACCCCGGCACGCGTCGCGGTCACCTACCGCGAACGCACCTGGACGTACGCGGAACTGGACGAGGCCGTGTCCCGCGCGGCCCAGGTGCTGCGCTCCTCGGGGCTCGCGCCGGGCGACCGGGTCGGCTCCTACGGGCACAACTCGGACGCGTACCTCATCGGGTTCCTGGCCTGCGCCCGCGCCGGACTCGTCCATGTGCCGGTCAACCAGAACCTGACCGGCGACGACCTCGCGTACATCGTCGGCCAGTCGGGCAGCGCGCTGGTCCTGGCCGACCCGGACCTGGCGGACCGGCTGCCCGACGGCGTCCGGGTGCTGCCGCTGCGCGACGCCGAGGACTCGCTGCTGGCGCGGCTCGAGTCGACACCCGCGTACGACGGCCCCGAGCCGCGCACCGAGGACCTGGTGCAACTGCTCTACACCTCGGGCACCACGGCACTCCCGAAGGGCGCGATGCTCACCCACCGCGCCCTGGTGCACGAGTACCTGAGCGCGATCACCGCTCTCGACCTGAGCGCGGGCGACCTGCCGGTGCACTCGCTGCCGCTCTACCACTCGGCGCAGATGCATGTGTTCCTGCTGCCCTACCTGGCGGTCGGCGCGCGCAACACGATCCTCGACGCGCCCGACGCCGACCAGCTCTTCGACCTCGTCGAGACCGGCCGCGCGGACAGCCTCTTCGCGCCGCCCACCGTGTGGATCGGCCTGTCGAACCGGCCCGACTTCGCGACTCGTGACCTGAGCGGACTGCGCAAGGCGTACTACGGGGCGTCGATCATGCCGGTGCCCGTACTGGAGCGGCTGCGGGCCCGGCTGCCGAAGCTGGCCTTCTACAACTGCTTCGGCCAGAGCGAGGTCGGTCCGCTGTCCATGGTCCTCGGGCCGCACGAGCACAAGGGCCGGATGGACTCCTGCGGGCGTCCCGTGCTGTTCGTGGACGCCAAGGTGGTCGACGAGGACGGCAAGGAGGTGCCCGACGGCACCTCGGGCGAGGTCGTCTACCGGTCGCCGCAGCTGTGCGAGGGCTACTGGGACAAGCCCGAGGAGACCGCCGAGGCCTTCCGGGACGGCTGGTTCCACTCCGGTGACCTCGTGGTGCGGGACGCCCACGGATACTTCACCGTCGTAGACCGGGTGAAGGACGTCATCAACTCCGGTGGCGTGCTGGTCGCTTCACGGCAGGTCGAGGACGCGCTCTACACCCATCCTGAGGTGGCCGAGGTCGCGGTGATCGGCCTGCCGGACGAGCGGTGGATCGAGGCGGTCACCGCGGTGGTCGTCCCCCGCGGCGAGGCCGGTGAAGGCGGCGAGGGCGGTGAGGGCGGCGAGGCCGGTGTCGTCACGGAGGACGAACTGCTCGCCCACGCACGAGAGAAGCTCGCTCACTTCAAGGCGCCGAAGCGGGTGCTGTTCGTGGACGAACTGCCACGCAACGCCAGTGGGAAGATCCTGAAGCGGGAACTGAGAGCCCGCTTCGCGAAGGATTCCTCCGCGGGCGGCCCCGGCGCCTGAAGCAGCGGCCGGACCCGGTTGCGGAATCGGGCGAACCCGATTGCCGAATCGGCGGTGACCGGATTCCCGCCGGGTTGAACTGAATCCGCCGGTGAGCCGTACCAGTTACGGCGGCCCGACTACCCGAGCCGGGCCCGCCCAGTCACCACCGGGTTTCGTACGGAAGGACCTTCGGGTTGTCTAGCACCACGAACTCAGACCAGTTGCCGGACATCGACCGGGCAACCCCGAAGAAACCCGAGTCACCGGAGCCGTTGCCTCCGGCGGAGAGCGCGGCTGCCGGGATACCGGGCACGCGCGCGGAGGCGGCGGACGCGTCCGCCGGGGAGGCCGGTGCGGCCACGCCGGCTGAAACCGAGGACGAGCCCGCACCGGCCGAGGGGCCGGAGGACTCCGCGGCCGGGACGGGAACCGAGGACGTGGAGACCGAGGAGACCACGGAGACCACGGAGACCGAGGTGGTCGCCGGGGCCTCCGCGGACGTCGCGGACGGCGAGGACATCGAGGGAACTGGCGACCCCGCCGTCCCCGAGAAGACCGCGGATCCCGACCGGACCGCGACCCCCGCGACGACCCCCGACAAGCCCCTGGACAAAGGCCCGGCCACGTCGGACGCGGCGGCCGATGGCGGCGAGCCCGTACCCGTCGACGAGGGCACGCCCACCACCGCGCAGGCAGCCGCGGGCCAGGCGGCAGGGCCGGCCGAGGCGTCGCCGGCCGAGGAGGGCGCGACGGCCGAGGCGCCGCAGGCACCCCGTGGCTGGCGTGCCAAGTACCCCGCCGCGGCCCGGAGCGTGACCTTCACCGTCACCGGTCTCGCCGCCGTCCTCGTGCTCTTCGCGCTTCTCATGCCGAACGAGATCGACCGCTTCCGGCCCGGCACGTTCATCCGGCTGCCGGTGGAAGCGATCTTCGGCGCGGCCGTCCTCATGGTCCTGCCGAGGACACCGCGGCTGGTGGCGGCGATCCTCGCCGGTCTGGGCCTGGGCGCGCTGACCGTCCTGAACCTCCTCGACCTCGGCTTCAACGAATTCCTCGGACGCGGCTTCAACGTCGTACTGGACTGGGTCCTGTTCGACGACGCCCGGACGTACCTCGAGGACTCGATGGGCAAGGCGGGCGCGGTCGGCGTGGTGATCGCGGTCGTCGCGCTCGTCGTCGGCGTGTTCGCGCTGATGATCCTCTCCGTCGTCCGGCTCGCCAACCTGCTGGGCCGACACAGTGGTCGCGCGACCCGCGCCACGCTGGTCGCTGGCACCGTGTGGGTGGCCTGCTCGGCGCTCGGTGTGCAGTTCGCGGGGGTGCAGTTCGCGGCCCGCAGCACCGCGGGGGCCGTCCAGAACCGGGTGGACCGGGTGCAGGCGACCCTGAAGGACGAGGCGGAGTTCGCCAAGGAGGCCAAGAAGGACACCTTCGCCAAGACGCCGGGCGACCAGCTCCTGACCGATCTGCGCGGCAAGGACGTCATCTTCGGCTTCATCGAGAGCTACGGCCGCAGCGCCATCGAGGACCCGGTCATGGCACCCGGAGTCGACGCCACGCTCGACGACAAGACCGCGGAGCTGACCAAGGCCGGGTACGCGGCCAAGAGCGGCTGGCTCACCTCGGCGACGTACGGCGGCAGCAGCTGGCTCGGCCACTCCACCTTCCTGTCCGGGCTCTGGATCAGCAACCAGGCCCGCTACCGCACCGTCACCGCCGGCGAGCACCTGACGCTCACCGGTGCCTTCCGGCGCACCGGCGCCTGGCGGACCGTCGGCATCATGCCGGGTGTCCAGAAGAACTGGCCCGAGGCGTCGTTCTACGGCCTGGACAACGTCTACGACTCGCGGGAACTCGGGTACGAGGGCCCCAAGTTCAGCTGGTCGACCATGCCGGACCAGTACGCCCTGAGCGCCTACCAGCGACTGGAGCACGGCAAGAAGCGCGACAAGCCGCTGATGTCGGAGATCATCCTGACCTCCAGCCACCAGCCCTGGGCGCCGATCCCCAAGACCATCCCCTGGGACGAGGTCGGCGACGGCTCGGTCTACGAGGACATCCAGAAGGACGGCAAGAAGGCCTCGGACGTCTTCTACGACTCGACCAAGGTCAAGGAGGAGTACGGCAAGTCCATCCAGTACTCGGTGACCAGCCTCATCGACTACGTCGTCAAGTACGGCGACAAGAACACCGTGCTGGTCTTCCTGGGCGACCACCAGCCCCTGGCCAGGGTCAGCGGCAACCACGCCAGCCGGGACGTGCCGATCTCGATCGTCGCCCACGACAAGTCCGTGCTCGACAAGATCGACGACTGGGGCTGGACCGAGGGGCTCAAGCCCGACGACACGGCCCCGGTCTGGCGGATGGACTCCTTCCGCGACCGCTTCCTGACCGCGTACGGCTCGACACCCCGGCCCTGAAAGTCCCCTGCGAGTCCCCTGAGACCTCCCGGGAGAGGACCGGGGGGCCGGGGGAGGGCCGGGAGACGGGCTATCGCGGGCGCAGGTCCCGCAGGTCCACGATGCGCTTGATCTTGCCCACCGAGCGTTCCAGCGACTCCGGTTCGACGATCTCGACCCGCGCCGAGACGCCGATGCCGTCCTTCACGGCCGCCGCGATGGCGCGCGCGGCCGCGTCGCGGATCTCCGGTGTGGCACCGGCCCGCGCCTCGGCCCGCACGGTGAGCGAGTCGAGGCGCCCCTCCCGGGTCAGCCGCAGCTGGAAGTGCGGGGCCACGCCCGGTGTGCGCAGGACGATCTCCTCGACCTGGGTGGGGAAGAGGTTCACACCGCGCACGATGACCAGGTCGTCGCTGCGGCCGGTGACCTTCTGCATCCGGCGGAAGACCCGGGCCGTACCGGGCATCAGCCGGGTCAGGTCCCGGGTCCGGTAACGGATCACCGGCATGGCCTCCTTGGTGAGGGAGGTGAACACCAGCTCGCCCTCCTCGCCGTCCGGCAGCACCTCGCCGGTGAGGGGGTCGACGACCTCCGGGTAGAAGTGGTCCTCCCAGATGTGCAGCCCGTCCTTCGTCTCCACGCACTCCTGGGCCACCCCGGGGCCGATCACCTCGGACAGCCCGTATATGTCGACCGCGTCGATGGCGAACCGCTCCTCGATCTCCCGGCGCATCTCCTCCGTCCAGGGCTCGGCACCGAAGATGCCCACACGGAGCGAGGTGTGACGCGGGTCCACGCCTCGGCGCTCGAACTCGTCGAGGATGGTCAGCATGTAGGAGGGCGTCACCATGATGATCCCGGGGCGCAGGTCCTGGATCAGCTGGACCTGGCGAGCGGTCATGCCGCCCGACGCGGGGATGACCGTACAGCCGAGCCGTTCGGCGCCGTAGTGGGCGCCGAGCCCGCCGGTGAACAGGCCGTAGCCGTACGCCACCTGGGCCGTGTCACCGGGCCGGCCGCCCGCCGCGCGGATCGAGCGGGCCACCATGTCGGACCACATGGACAGGTCGTTCTCGGTGTATCCGACGACCGTGGGCAGTCCCGTGGTGCCGCTGGAGGCGTGGATACGGCGGATACGGTCCCTCGGTACGGCGAACATCCCGTACGGGTAGTTGTCGCGCAGGTCCGCCTTCGTGGTGAAGGGGAAGCGGGCCAGATCGCCGAGCGAGCGGCAGTCCTCGGGCCGCAGACCCGCCTTGTCGAAGGCGGCGCGGTAGAACGGCACGTTCGCGTACGCGTGCCGCAGGGAGGCCCTCAGCCGCTCCAGCTGGAGTGCGCGCAGACCGTCCGCATCGAGTCGTTCACCCGCGTCCAGCAGGTCCGTCGAGTTCGCCACAGGCCCCTCTCCCTCACCCATGCGCCATCACGGACGACCGATCATTCGGTCGTGCCGTCGGAGATCAAGTAATCCAGCCGTACGGGCGGTCGTCAAGGCGTGCGGCGGGAACCGGATCCCCCGTTCACCCCTCTTCCCTTCCGGACGGACGATCACGGTCCGGGAGGCGGAGGGACACGGGTGTCAGGTACTGGGAAGAGGGCCGCCGGGGTGGGCGGGCTGGTCGCCGCACTGGTGCTGGCCTGTCTCGGCTGGGCGGTCTGGGCGACGGCCTCCGCCGGGCGCGACGACGGCGAGGGCGCGCGGAACGGGGACGGCCGGTCCGGGAACGCGGAGGACGCGAGGACCGCGGGCGCGAAGGTGCCGTGCCGGGAGGCGTTGCGGTTCGCGGACCAGGAGCGGCTGCCGGCCGGCGCCCAGGACGCGGTCTGCGTGATGCAGCGCGGCATCGACACGCTGTACGACATCGAGTTCCGCATCGCCAGGACCGGCCTCGACGCCTGGCTGACCGACACCTACCCCGACATGGAGGTGCGCTCCGACTGCGTCGAGGACGACATCGACCGCTGCGGGAACCTGACCCTGGAGCCCTATGCCGAAGGAGGCGCCGTCGCCGTGGAGCTGACCGTGCGGCACGAGAGCGACGGCCGGGAACTCGTACACCTCAGGCCCTTCGACATGTGACCCGAAGCCGAAGCCGAGGCCGAAGCGGCTAGCGCGCGCCCTCCGCCGCCACCGACCGTGCCCAGCGGTAGTCCGCCTTGCCGCTCGGAGACCGCTGGATGGACTCGGCGATCACCAACTGTCGCGGGACCTTGTAGCCCGCCAGCCGCGTGCGGCAGTGCGCCTGGATGTCGTCCAGGGAGGGCCGCCCCGCGCCTGCGCGCAACTGCACCACGGCCGCCACATGGTTGCCCCACCTCTCGTCGGGCACCCCGGCCACCAGCGCGTCGTACACGTCGGGGTGCGACTTGAGCGCCTGCTCGACCTCCTCCGGGTACACCTTCTCCCCGCCGGTGTTGATGCACTGCGAGCCGCGCCCCAGGACGGTGACGACGCCCTCCTCGTCGACGGTGGCCATGTCGCCGAGCAGCACCCACCGCTCGCCGTCCTTCTCGAAGAAGGTCTCGGCGGTTTTCCCCGGGTCGTTGTAGTAGCCGAGGGGCACGTGTCCGCGCTGGGCGACACGGCCCGGCTCGCCCACGGCGACCGGCTCGTGCGTGACCGGATCCACCACCTGCGTACGGGAGTTGACCTGGATGCGGAAACCGCGGTCCGGGCCCGAGTCGGCCGTCGCCGTGCCGTTGAAGCCGGACTCCGAGGATCCGAAGTTGTTGAGCAGCAGGACGTTCGGCACGAGGGCCTGGAACTGCGCGCGGACCGTCTCCGACATGATCGCGCCGGACGAGGAAACGCTGAACATGGAGGAGCAGTCGGTGTCCTTCAGCGGCCCGCTCAGCGCGTCGATCAGCGGTCGCAGCATCGCGTCGCCGACCAGCGACATGCTGGTGACCTTCTCCTTCTCGATGGTCCGCAGCACCTCCTCCGGCACGAACTTGCGGTGGATCACGATGCGTTGGCCGAAGTGGAAGCCGATGAACGCGGTGAGCGTCGACGTGCCGTGCATCAGCGGGGGAGTGGGGAAGAAGGTGATCCCGTCGCCACCGGCCGCGACCCGTTCGGCGAGCTCCTCCGGCGTCTTCACCGGCTCACCGGTCGGGGCGCCGCCGCCCAGCCCGGCGAAGAACAGGTCCTCCTGACGCCACATCACGCCCTTGGGCATGCCGGTCGTGCCGCCCGTGTAGATGATGAACTGGTCGTCGGCCGAGCGCGCCGGGAAGCCCCGCCCGGGGGATCCGGCGGCCTCGGCGTCCGTGAAGTCCACCGCGGGCACGGACGGCGCGGAGGGCGCGTCCGGTGCCGGGGCGCCCACCCGTACGAGGTGCCGTAACGCCGGGGCGCGCGGCAGGGCCCCGGCGACCCGCTCGGTGAACTCCGCGTCGAAGACCAGCGCCACCAGATCCGCGTCCCGGTAGAGGTAGACCAACTCCTCTTCCACGTAGCGGTAGTTGACGTTGACCGGCACGATCCGCGCCTTCAGGCACCCCAGGACGGTCTGCAGGTACTCGACGCTGTTGTAGAGGTGCAGTCCGAGGTGCTCACCGGGGCGGACACCGCTGTCGATCAGATGGTGGGCGATCCGGTTGGCCGCCGCGTCCAGCTCCGCGTAGGTGAGGCGTCGCTCGGCTCCCGTACCGGGATGGTCGATGTACACGAGTGCCTCGCGGTCGGGGACCACGTCGACGACCGACTCGAACAGGTCGGCAAGGTTGTACTCCACCGCTCCTCCAGACCCCGGCAGGCGTCCCGCTTCGCCGGTCATCAGAGCAAAGCGAGCCACAACTGTGAAGGGCCCGCGCAGAAGAAATCTGACTGACTGTCAGAAAACCCTTGAACTGCCACCTCGCCTCCTGCAACCTGTTCTCGTTCCTGAGACGGGAGGACGGTCATGGGTGGCACGGAACACCTCACCGTGCGGCGCGAAGGCGCCACACTGGTGCTCACGCTCAACAGGCCCGAGGCCAAGAACGCGCTCTCGCTGCCGATGCTGGTCGGCCTGTACGACGGCTGGGTGGAGGCCGACGAGGACGACGCCGTCCGCTCGATCGTCCTGACCGGCGCGGGCGGCGCGTTCTGCGCCGGTATGGACCTCAAGGCCCTCGCGGGCAAGGGGATGGCGGGGCAGCAGCACCGGGACCGCCTCACGGCCGACCCCGATCTGCACTGGAAGGCGATGCTGCGCCATCACCGGCCGCGCAAACCCGTGATCGCCGCGGTCGAGGGCCACTGCGTGGCCGGCGGCACCGAGATCCTCCAGGGCACCGACATCCGGGTCGCGGGGGAGTCCGCCACGTTCGGGCTGTTCGAGGTGCGGCGCGGGCTGTTTCCCATCGGCGGCTCCACCGTGCGGCTCCAGCGGCAGATCCCGCGTACGCACGCGCTGGAGATGCTGCTGACCGGGCGTCCCTACTCGGCGCGGGAGGCGGCCGGCATCGGGCTGATCGGCCATGTCGTGCCCGACGGCACCGCCCTGGAGAAGGCCCTGGCCATCGCCGAGCAGGTCAACGCGTGCGGGCCGCTCGCCGTCGAGGCGGTCAAGGCCTCGGTGTACGAGACCGCCGAGCTGGGTGAGTCGGACGGGCTCGCCGCCGAGCTGAAGCGGGGGTGGCCGATCTTCGACACGGCCGATGCGAAGGAGGGGGCGCGGGCTTTCGCGGAGCGGCGCCCGGCGGTGTATCGGCGGGAGTGAGCCCCGCCGGAGGCCGGTGCGTGGCCGCGGCGCCGTTGTGGCCGGTCGCGCCCACGCGGCGGAGCCGCACACAGATACAGCCCCGCCCCGGTCAGGGGTGTCCCTGACCGGGGTCGAAAGTTCCCCGTGGGTGAGGAGATCCCCGTGCCCGAAGTGCTGAAGGCCCCCCTTGTCGTCGAGTTTCCCTTCACCCGGTCCCTCGGGCCGGTCCAGAGCGCGTTTCTCACCGGGCTGCGCGAGCGCGTCGTGCTGGGGGTGAGGACCGCCGACGGGCGGACGCTGGTGCCGCCCGTCGAGTACGACCCCGTCACCTCCGAGGAGATCGGCGAACTCGTCGAGGTCGCGCCCACCGGGACCGTCACCACCTGGGCCTGGAACCACGCACCCCGCCGGGGCCAGCCCCTCGACGCGCCGTTCGCATGGGTGCTGGTGCGGCTGGACGGAGCCGACACCGCCCTTCTGCACGCCCTCGACGCGCCCGGCGGACCCGAGTCCGTGACCACCGGGATGCGTGTCCGTGCCCGCTGGGCCGAGGAACGCTCCGGCGCCGTCACGGACATCGCCTGCTTCGAACCGTACGACGGCGGTGCCGCTGAACTCACCGGCAGCGACGGCCGGTTCGAGGACCTGGTGACGGGCATCGTCACGCCCGCCCGGCTCGACTACACCTACTCGCCCGGCCGCGCCCAGTCCGCCTACATCCAGTCGCTCGCCGGACGCCGGGTCGTCGGGGAACGCTGCCCCTCGTGCCGCAAGGTGTACGTCCCGCCGAGGGGCGCCTGCCCCACCTGCGGGGTGGCCACCGCCGAAGAGGTCGAGGTGGGCCCGCGCGGGACCGTCACGACGTACTGCATCGTCAACATCAAGGCGAAGAACCTCGACATCGAAGTGCCGTACGTCTACGCGCACATCGCCCTCGACGGCGCCGACCTCGCCCTGCACGGCCGGATCGGCGGCATCCCCTACGACCAGGTGCGCATGGGACTTCGGGTCGAGCCGGTCTGGTCGGACCAGGGCGGGCATCCCGACCACTACCGGCCCACCGGCGAACCCGACGCGGACTACGAGACGTACAAGGAGCTGGTGTAGATGGCCGCGCCGAGGCCGCTCAGGGACATCGCCGTCGTCGCATTCGCGCAGACCGACCACCGGCGCACCAGCGACGAGCTCTCCGAGGTGGAGATGCTCATGCCGGTCCTGCACCAGGTCCTGGCCCGGACCGGGCTGCGGACCAGCGACATCGGATTCACCTGCTCCGGCTCCACGGACTATCTCGCGGGCCGGGCCTTCTCCTTCACCATGGCACTCGACGGGGTCGGAGCCTGGCCGCCGATCTCCGAGTCGCATGTGGAGATGGACGGCGCGTGGGCGCTGTACGAGGCGTGGACGAAGCTCCTGACCGGCGACGCGGACACCGCGCTCGTGTACGCGTACGGCAAGTCGTCCCCCGGTTCCGTGCGCGACGTACTGACCCGGCAGCTCGACCCGTACTACGTCGCGCCCCTGTGGCCCGACTCCGTCGCCCTGGCCGCCCTCCAGGCCCAGGCGCTCATCGACGCGGGCGCCACGGACGAACCGGCGCTCGCCGCGGTCGCCTCCCGCAGCCGCGCCGCCGCCACGGACAACTCCCATGCCCAGCTGCGCGGTTCGGTGCCGCAGGGCGACTACGCCGTACGCCCCCTGCGCACCGGCGACTGCCCGCCCGTCGGGGACGGCGCCGCCGCGGTGATCCTCGCCGCGGGGGAGCGGGCCCGCGAACTGTGCGAGCGGCCCGCGTGGATACGGGGCATCGACCACCGCATCGAGGCACACGGCCTGGGCGTACGGGACCTGACGGACTCGCCGTCGGCGCGCCTGGCTGCGGAACGGGCCGGCGCCTTCGAAGGGCCCCTGGACACCGCCGAGTTGCACGCTCCGTTCAGCTCCCAGGAAGTGGTGCTGCGCAGGGCCCTGCGCCTGGACGACGGGGTCGACGTCAACCCGTCGGGGGGAGCGCTCGCCGCCAACCCCGTCATGGCCGCGGGCCTCATCCGCATCGGTGAGGCGGCCGCCCGGATCGGACGCGGTGACTCCGACCGGGCGCTGGCGCACGCCACTTCGGGCCCCTGTCTGCAACAGAACCTGGTCGCCGTACTGGAAGGAGACCCGCGATGAGTACCGTGATGAGTACCGCGACGGGCAAGGAGCCCGTGGCCGTCGTCGGCATCGGCCAGACCAAGCACGTCGCGGCCCGGCGGGACGTGTCGATCGCGGGGCTCGTCCGGGAGGCGGCCCGACGCGCTCTCGCGGACGCGGAGTTGATGTGGGCGGACATCGACGCCGTCGTCATCGGCAAGGCCCCCGACTTCTTCGAGGGCGTCATGATGCCGGAGCTGTATCTCGCCGACGCGCTCGGCGCGGTCGGCAAACCGATGCTGCGCGTCCACACCGCGGGCTCCGTCGGCGGCTCCACCGCGCTCGTCGCCACGAACCTGATCGCGGGCCGCGTCCACGGCACCGTGCTGACCCTCGCCTACGAGAAGCAGTCCGAGTCGAACGCCATGTGGGGCCTGTCCCTGCCGATCCCCTTCCAGCAGCCCCTGCTCGCCGGCGCGGGCGGCTTCTTCGCCCCGCACGTACGCGCCTACATGCGGCGCACCGGCGCCCCCGACACGGTGGGCTCCCTGGTCGCGTACAAGGACCGCCGCAACGCGCTCAAGAACCCGTACGCGCATCTGCACGAGCACGAGATCACGCTGGAGAAGGTCCAGGCCTCGCCCATGCTCTGGGACCCGATCCGCTACTCCGAGACCTGCCCGTCCTCCGACGGCGCCTGCGCGATGATCCTCACCGACCGCGCGGGGGCCGCCCGTTCACCGCGCCCGCCCGCCTGGATGCACGGCGGGGCGATGCGAAGCGAGCCGACCCTCTTCGCCGGCAAGGACTTCGTCTCCCCGCAGGCCGGCAAGGACTGCGCGGCCGACGTGTACCGGCAGGCGGGCATCGCCGACCCCCGCCGCGACATCGACGCGGTCGAGATGTACGTCCCGTTCTCCTGGTACGAGCCCATGTGGCTGGAGAACCTCGGCTTCGCCGACGAGGGCGAGGGCTGGAAACTCACCGAGTCCGGCGTCACCGAACTGGACGGCGACCTGCCGGTGAACATGTCGGGCGGGGTGCTCTCCACCAATCCGATCGGCGCCTCCGGGATGATCCGGTTCGCCGAAGCGGCGCTCCAGGTGCGCGGCCAGGCCGGAGAACACCAGGTCGACGGCGCCCGGCGGGTGCTCGGGCACGCCTACGGCGGCGGCTCCCAGTTCTTCTCGATGTGGCTGGTCGCGGCCGAGCCGCCCACCTCCTGAAAGTCCCCCTTACGTGGCCTGTGCGCGGCAGTGACCGAAAGCTAGGCTGGCCGCGGACGACGAGACCGGGAGGAGCACGGACGTGGCCGAGAGCACCATCCAGCAGTACCCGCTCGCGGGCTGGGACAAGCCGGAGCTTGACCTCAGCAACGCCGACTGGCACTCGAGCAGCAGGGGTCTGGGGGATGTCCAGATCGCCTTCGTCGAGGGATTCATCGCGATGCGCAACAGTGGCCGCCCGGAAAGCCCCTCCTTGATCTTCACGCCCGCGGAGTGGGGCGCGTTCGTGTCGGGGGCGCGGGAGGGGGAGTTCGACCTCACCTGAGGAGCCGGTGGGAGGGGGAGGGTTTCCCGTCCCTTTTTCCGGACACGCGATCTTCGACCTCTTCCTGGGGCCCGCCTGAGCGAGGCTGTCCCAGGAAGCGGATGAAGACGTTCCGGAGGCGAGAATTCCATGAACACCCAGCCGGTCATCGACACCCTGCCGGTCATCGCCGCGGTCGACGGATCGGACGACAGTCTGCGCGCCCTCGACTGGGCGCTCGACGCGGCCCGTCGGCGCGAGGCGCCCCTGCGTGTGGTCCACGTGCGGGAGTTCGGCCCCTTGCTGCGGCCCGAGACACTCACCGCCGTGCAGCCGGAGCCGGACACCGACCAGGTACTCGACCTGGTCCGCGACCGGCTGAAGAACCTGGCGCAGGACGCGCCGGTCACGGAGTACCTCGCGCTGGACGGCGCTCCCGCGGCCCTGCTGCCCGGCCTCGGCGCCGAGGCGCAGCTGATGGTCTTCGGCTCCCGAGGCCGCGGCGGGTTCGCCAGCCTGCTGCTCGGCTCGAACGGTACGGCCGCCGCGCGCGACGCGGAGTGCCCCGTGGTCGTGGTGCCCAGGCCCGGACGCGAGGTGCCCGAATCCGAACTCGTCACGCCGGGACCGCGAGTGGTCGTCGGCCTGCACGTGGACAGCCCGAACGACGAGGCGCTCGCCTTCGCGTTCGCCGAGGCCGCCCGGCGCGAGGCACGCGTCCAGGTGGCCGCCGTGTTCCCCTGGCCGGTGCAGTTCGGTGAACTCGTCGCGGCGCCGGTCGTCGACGAGGACGCGATCGAGTCGGAGACGAGGGCCCTCGCCGCGGGCTTCGTCGCTCCGCACGCCGAGCGGCACCCCGGCGTCGGAGTGGATCTCTACGTGCTGCCCGGTGACGCCGCGGGCCGGCTGGTCGCGGCCTCCCAGGGCGCCGACCTCGTGGTGGTGGGCCGCCACCGGCGGCGCCTGCTCGCCCCCGCCCGCATGATGGGGTCGGTCACGCAGGCGGTGCTGCTGCACGCGGCGAGCCCGGTGGCGGTGATCCCGCCGGCCGGGGCGGACGGGGCCGATGGGTCCGATGTGACGGACGGGGTGGACGGGTGGGACGAGGTGGACGGGACGGGCGGGGCGAGGGGCTGAAAGCTGAGGGTTCAACGCCCGAACCCCAGGGACCATGGCTCAGGGCTGAGCGGAGCCCTGGGGGCGAGGGCCCGCCGGACACCACCGGGTCCGGCGGACCCCGGCGAGACCCGGCGGGCGCGAAGGCCGGGCGCGCCCCTCACCGAGCGGCAGAGGCAGACACGGAGGCGGCGGTAGCGGCGGAGGCGTCGGCCGGGTCGCGTCGGCCGGGCTCGGCTCACCTGGCCGCGCGGCGTGCGCGAACAGGGCCCGCACGGCAGCGCCCCCCTCGCGCACCGCCGTCAGTTCGGCGTCGTCGGCCCGGAACCCGGTGGTGCCGGAAGGGCCTGGAGTCCGGCGTTTCGTCCTGTACGCCCGCGTCGGCAGCCGGCGACCCCACGGCGGTTCGGCCCTCGGTACCCGTACCATTGCGGCATGTCCTTCCTCCGCCGCCGCAGCGCCGCTCCCGCCGGGCCAGACTTCGACGTTCTGGCCATGGATCCGGGCGACTGGCCGGGCAATCTCGGCGCGGGCCTGCTGCCCGCACCCGATGGCAGCTGTCAGGGTGTGTTCCTGCGCTACGACCTGTTCGGCGGCCGCGGCCCCGCGATGATCATCGGCAATCTGCCGGAGGGCTCCCCGGCCCGGGACGTCCCCGAGGGGGAGGTCCCCTTCGAGGTCGCCCAGCTGCTGCTGGCGCTGGAGAACGACGAAGAGGTCACCGTCCTCGGTGCCGAGGACATGCCGGTGATGCAGGGCGACAACCTCCTCATCGTGCGCCGCCTCAAGCTCTCCGAGACGCGCATCTCCTGCGTGCAGTTCGACCGCAGCGACAAGGTCCTGGTGACGATCGCCGCCTGGGACCGCCCCATCACCGACGACCTGTACGCGCTCCTGAAGCCGCTGCCCGCGGAGCTGTTCCAGCAGGGCTGAGCCCCACTGCCACGGCCGTTCTCTTTGTCATGACCCTTGCCGCTCAGGTGATCGGACCTCTAGCGTCAAGGGTCATGTCGTCTCCGTCACACGAAGTGCACGATCCGCACGTGGCTCAGGAGATCTCCCGAAGAGCCACCCTGAGAACCGCAGTTGGTGGGGCCGCCGCCCTCGCCCTGGGTGCTGAAGCCCTTGACCCGGTCGAGGCGAGGGCTGCTGATACATCGGATGTATCGCCGGGCTCGGTCCAGTCACCGCCTCTCTCACAGGGGCCCTCGTCTCTCTGGTACTCCACCCCGGCAGCCGACTGGGAACGTGAGGCGCTGCCCATCGGCAACGGCGCCCTCGGCGCCACCGTGTTCGGCACGCTCGCCTCCGAGCGGCTTCAGTTCAACGAGAAGAGCCTCTGGACCGGCGGCCCCGGTACGGCCGAGGGGTACGACCACGGCAACTGGCGCGAAGCCCGTCCCGGCGCGATCACCGGCGTGCAGGACCGCATCGACGCCGAGACCCGTCTCGACCCCGAGGCGGTGGCCGGCGAACTCGGTCAGCCGAAGGCCGGATACGGCGCCCACCAGGCGTTCGGCGACCTCCGCGTGGACGTCCCTGACGCACCGGCGACGCCCCCGGACACCTACCGCCGCGCACTCGACATCGCCGACGCCGTGGCGACCGTCGTGTACACCCACCGGGAGGTGCGCCACCGGAGGGAGTTCTTCGCCTCGTACCCCGACGGTGTGATCGTGGGACGGCTGAGCGCGGACCGGCCCGGCAGCGTCACCTGCACGCTCCGCCACACCTCGCCCCGCGACGACTTCACCGCCACCGCCGCCGACGGCACCCTGACCGTGCGCGGCACGCTCGCCGACAACGGGCTGCGCTTCGAGGCACAGGTCCGGGTACGCGCCGAAGGCGGCACCGTCACCTCGAACGCCGACGGCAC
This sequence comes from Streptomyces sp. CWNU-52B, assembly GCF_047444975.1. Classification (NCBI taxonomy): domain Bacteria; kingdom Bacillati; phylum Actinomycetota; class Actinomycetes; order Kitasatosporales; family Streptomycetaceae; genus Streptomyces; species Streptomyces sp. CWNU-52B. The sequence continues at coordinate 72,963 of NZ_JBLFJV010000023.1, forward strand.
CGTCACCGTGACCGGCGCCGACAGCGCCTGGTTCGTGCTGGCCGCCGGCACCGACTACGCCGACACCTACCCCGACTACCGCGGCGAGGACCCGCACGCCGCCGTCACCCGCGCCGCCGACCGTGCCCTCGACCGCGCCGGCGGACGCCACGACGTGCTGATGACCCGTCATGTACGGGACCACCGTGCCCTGTTCAGCCGTGTGGCGCTGGACATTCGCGCCGCCGAGGTCCCCAACCTCCCCACGGACCGGCTGCTGGCGGAGTACACCGGCGGCACCACGGCCACGGACCGCGCCCTGGAGGCCCTCTACTTCCAGTACGGCCGCTACCTCCTCATCGCCTCCTCGCGCCCCGGCTCACTGCCCGCCAACCTCCAGGGCGTCTGGAACAACAGCACCGCTCCGCCCTGGTCCGCGGACTACCACGTCAACATCAACCTGCAGATGAACTACTGGCCCGCCGAGGCGGCGAACCTCCCCGAGACCACCGCGCCCTACGACCGCTTCGTCGAGGCGCTGCGCGCACCGGGACGCCGTACGGCGGCGGAGATGTTCGGCTCACGGGGCTGGGTCGTGCACAACGAGACCAACCCGTACGGCTTCACCGGCGTGCACGACTGGGCGACCGCCTTCTGGTTCCCCGAGGCGGCCGCGTGGCTGACCCGACAGCTCTACGAGCACTACCGGTTCGGTCAGTCCGTGGAGTACCTGCGCTCGACCGCGTACCCGGTGATGAAGGAGGCCGCCGAGTTCTGGCTCGACAACCTGCGCACCGATCCGCGCGACGGCACCCTCGTCGTCACGCCCAGCTACTCGCCGGAACACGGGGACTTCACCGCGGGTGCCGCCATGTCCCAGCAGATCGTGCACGACCTGCTGACCGACACCCTGGAGGCGGCCCGCACCCTGGGCGACAGCCCCGCGTTCCGCGGCGAACTGGAGAAGACCCTGGCCGGCCTGGACCCGGGCCTGCGGATCGGCTCCTGGGGGCAGCTCCAGGAGTGGAAGGTGGATCTGGACGACCCGCAGGACGACCACCGGCACGCCTCCCACCTCTACGCGCTGCACCCCGGCCGGCAGATCGAGCCCGGCAGCGCGTGGGCCGACGCCGCGAAGGTGTCGCTCGGCGCGCGCGGCGACGGCGGCACCGGCTGGTCCAAGGCCTGGAAGATCAACTTCTGGGCCCGGCTGCGCGACGGCGACCACGCGCACCGGATGCTCGGCGAACAGCTCAAGTCCTCGACCCTGCCGAACCTCTGGGACACGCACCCGCCCTTCCAGATCGACGGCAACTTCGGAGCGACGGCCGGAATCGTCGAGATGCTGCTGCAGAGCCAGTACGACGCGATCGAGATCCTCCCCGCCCTGCCCGCCGCCTGGCGGGACGGCTCGGTACGCGGCCTGCGCGCCCGCGGCGGCGCCACCGTCGACATCGACTGGGCCGACGGGCGAGCCACCCGCGTCGCACTGACCGCGTCCCGCACCCGGCGCCTCACCGTCCGCAGCGACCTGCTGCCGGACGGCGAGACCACGTTCAAGGCCACGGCGGGACGGAGGTACGTCTGGGGCGGGCAGCCCTAGGAGGAGCAGCCCTAGGAGAGCAGCTCCGGGTGAGCGACCGGGTGGTCCAGGAAGTGGAAGCCGGGGCGTGGGTGCATGAGGAAGTCGTGGTGGGAGATGTTCCACGCGTAGGCACCCGCGAGCGCGAACGCCACCCGGTCGCCCGCCCGCAGCTCCGGCGCGCGGACGTGCCGGGCCAGGACGTCCTTCGGTGTGCACAACTGGCCGGTCAGCGTGACGCGTTCGCCGCGCGCCGCCGGCCGGGGCCACGGATGCGGCCAGTCCGCCACCGGGAGCAGGGTGCAGGGCTGGTCGTGCCCCTTGGTCGCCGGGGTACGCAGATGGTGGGTGCCACCGCGCACCACGGCGAACTCCTCGCCGTGGCTGGGCTTCACGTCCAGCACCTCGGTCGCGTACCAGCCGCAGTACGCCGTCAGCGCGCGCCCGGGTTCCACGCGCAGCGTCAGCTCCGGGTGCCGGGCGCCGAGCCGGGCGAGCCCGGCCCCGTACGCGGCCCAGTCGAACCGCTCCTCGGGGGCCGCGTAGTCGACCGTCATGCCCCCGCCGACGTTCACCTCGGCGAGCCGCACGCCGTGCCGCTCGGCCAGTCGCACGGCCCAGCCCACCACCGACCCGGCCACCGCGAGCTGCTCCTGGGCCTGGAGTCCGCTCGCCAAGTGCGCGTGCACACCCCGGAGTTCGAGGTGCGGAAAGGTGCCGTCGGTGAGCAGACCCACGACCGTGTCCGCCTGAGCCGGGTCGAGCCCGAAGGGCGTGGGGCGCCCGCCCATCGTGAGAGCACCGGTCGCCAGCGAGCCCGGCTCCACCGGCAGGTTGAAGCGCGGCAGCACCGCCACCCGGCCGTCCGGCACGACCTGGCGCGCCAGTTCGGCCAGCATGCGCAGCTCGTGCTCGCTCTCCACGTGGAAGCGCGCCACGCCCAGCTCCAGCGCGGACACGATCTCGTCGGGGGTCTTGCCGGGCCCGCCGAAGGCCAGCGGCCGGCCCGGGACCGCCTTGGCGACATGGGCGAGTTCACCGCCCGACGCGACCTCGAAGCCGTCCACGTACGGGTCGAGCGCGGCCAGGATCTCCGGCTCCGGGTTGGCCTTCGCCGCGTAGTAGAGCTCGACGCACTCGGGCAGCGCGTCCCGGACGGCCGAGGCGTGCTCCCTCAGCGCCGCCATGTCGTAGACGTAGGCAGGCAGTTCGCCGGAGGGCAGGGCGAGCGCGTGATCCCGTACGGCGTCGGTGAGGCAGGTCATCGGGTGCTCCCGGTCGTGCGGCGCGGGATGCCCTCGCCGAGGGGTGAGGGCAGTCGGACGTAACCGGCCTCGCGGTCCGCCTTGCGCCCCCAGCGGGTGAGGAGGTTCGCCTTGGCGGGCAGGGGCACCCCCGCGAGCAGCGCGGCCAGCGGCGGCGGACAGCCGTACCGGTCGGCGTACGTCCGCAGGGTGCCGCGGACCTCCGCCCACAGCGCGGCCTCGGTGTGCGGGTGCAGATCCGCGAGGGCGGCGAGCAGTTCGGCGACGTGGTTCACGAGCAGGCAGTAGACGACCCGGTCCCAGCCGCGCTGCGCGTCGTACGTCAGCGGTCCCGCCACCTCGGGCGGCAGCGAGGCGAGGGTCTCGGTGTGGTGCTCGGGCACGAGCTTGGTGCCCTCCAGGTCCCGGAAGAGGACCTGCGCGGGCATGCCGTCGCCGTCGACGCAGATCAGCACGTTCTGCAGATGGGGTTCCAGCACCACCCCGTGGTCGAAGTAGGCGGCGAGGACGGGCGGTACGAGCAGCCTGAGGTAGGCGGCCCACCAGTCGAGCGCTCGTCGTGGCCCCGCGCCGTCGAGGAGACGGGAGACGTGGGCGTCACTGGTGGGGTACTCGTCCGCGACGGCCGCCGCGAGCAGCGGGGTGGTACCGGGCAGCAGACGCCGGGCCAGGCCCTCGCGGACGATGACGCCGAAACCTTCGAGCAGTTCGCGGTCCGGTGCTCCGTCGGGGCCCGGCAGGGCGAGGCTGCGGTACGCGGGTTCGCGCAGAACCGCGCTGCCGGGGAACCGGTCGGCCAGGCCGGCGAGCACCGGGCCCAGCACACGGGTGAGCGCGACGGCACCGGACAGCTCGTAACGGGCGTTCTTACGCAGGCAGTTGGTGATCCGGACGTTCAGGCTGAACTTGAGGAACGACTCGCCGTCGTAGAGGGTCCGGACGGAGGCGGTGGCGGCGAACGGCCTGCCGCCCGGCCCGAGGTCGAGGACGTCCCCGCGGGCGAGCGCCGCGCGCAGCGTGGGGTGTTCGCGGAGCATCGCGTACTGCCAGGGGTGCGCGGGCAGCAGCCGGTAGCCCTCGGGGACGGCGGCACCGTCCTGCCCGTCCCGCGCATCGTGCCCGCCCGGCCGGTCGAACGCGTCCAGGGCGTTCGGCTCCGCGGACTCCTCCGCGATCAGCTGGTTCCGTACGGCGAGGTGGCGCAGGGGGAAGACCGCGGCCGCCTCCGGCGCGTGGGCGAGCCAGGCGGCCAGGTCCCCGGTGCGTGCCTTGGGCGTGGGATGGAAGCGGTGCCCGAACAGCAGGGACTGCTCGGAGGCGAGATAGGCGGCGACGGGCGTGTCCGCCGACGCGGGGACCGGCCGCGCCTGCCCGGGGACCGATCCGGTTCGTCCGGCCCCCGTCCGTTCGGCGAGGAGCGTGGCCACGGTCCGATGGCTGGAGTCGATCTGCTCCAGGAACTCCTCGTTGCGCACCCCGGTACGCAGGAACAGCTCGTCCTGTGTGAGTTCCGCCAGCCGCCGCCAGCCGGTCTCCCGCCAGCCGCCGTCAGCCGTCTGTTCGCTCACCGGGCCGGTGAAGCGGTGAGCGCCGAGCATCGACGTGCGCCGCAGCGCGACCCGCAGCAGCACGCCTCGGCGGGGCAGCCGCAGCAGCAGCCGGCCGTCGGTGTGGGCCGTCTGCTGCTCGGGCGCCGACACCTCGCGCAACAGACAGTTGAGGAGGGTGTGCGCCACGGCCTCGTCCGCGGAAGGAAGGTGAACGCGCGCGGTGGGCCCCGGAGCGGGACCGAGGCCCGCGGCGGCTGCGGGAACGGCGGTGGAGACGGGGACGGCGGTGCTACCGAGGGACTCGGTCAGCGGGGGCATGGGTGGCTCCAGCAGGTGCAAAGAGAGCGAAGAACGGTCGTGCGTACGGTGATCGGGGCGACGACGACGGCGTCAGGGGCGGCGGCGCCGGTCGGGGCGGGGCGGCGGCCGGCAGCGGCGGCCCTCGGCGCTCATGCCGAAGCTCCCGTCCGCAACAGGTAGTTGGGCCCGGTGGTGTAATGCTTGTTGATGTCCGCAGCGCCCGAACGTTCCTTGGTGAGGAGCGTCCCGGCGGTGACCATCGCCTTGACCGGCAGCCGTGGCGCCTCCAGCACGTGGGCCCGCAGTACGGCACCGGGCTCACCCGCTCCCGTACCGAGCCGGTCGATCGCCTCGGTGAGCCGGTCGCGCACGAGCCGCAGCAGCACGGGCAGCGGCGCACGACCGTGCCGGGCCAGCCCGAAGGCGGGGGCGCCCGCGCACAGATGGACCGTGATGGTCGTGAACAGGTCGACGACCGGCCCGTCGCTCCGGCCGAAGGTCCGGCGGTCGGCGAAGTCCCCGGCGCCAGGCGCCGCGTCCCCCAACCGCTCCGTCAGCCGTGTGCTGTTGATGCGCGGCCCGTCGTTGTCCTTCAGCAGCAGACGCAGCCGGGTACGGCCGTCGTCCGGTCGGTCGAGGACCATGGAGATGTTCTGCTGATGCGATTCGAGCGCGATCCCGTACGCGAACAGTGTGGTCTGCCAGTCGAAGAGCAGGGTCAGGCAGGCGTCGAACAGCGCGAGCGGCTCGCCGCCGTAGAACCGGTCGGCCAGGTGATCGACGACCAGCCGCCCGCCGGGCGCTTCGGCGAGCAGCGCGGCCAGCGGCACGACGACGGAGTCCTGGAGGCCGTCGGGGTACCGCCGGAACAGCGCGGCGAGCAGTTCGTGCCCGGCGTGCGCGTACACCGTCTCGTCGGCGTGCAGGATCGTGTTCCGGAACCGGGGCTCGCGGGCGACGACCTGCTCGATCAGCCGCTGCCCCGCGGCCCCGTCGACAAGGGTGCCGGGTTTGATGGTCCGCCGGTTGAGCAGTCCCAGGCTGGCCGTGGCCAGGGGGAGTTTGACGTGCAGGGACGGCTCCGCGGTGAGGGCCACGGTGCGCATCGACAGGGTCGGTACGACGTCGAGACGGGCGCGCTCGGCGAGCACGGCCCGGTCCGTCAGACCGGTGGCGCGCAGGGCGCCCTCCAGCGGGGCGCCGACGACCAACGGGTGGACGGGCAGTGCCACATGCGTCCCGTCGAGCTCCGAGAGGCCGACCAGCGCGGGCGTGGGCCAGTGCTCGGGGAACGCCCCGGTGACCGAGCCCCGGGGCACGGCGAGCCAGCGCAGCGCGAAGGTGGGATGTAACTCCGGTGCGTACGCCAGAAGTTGGTCGGCGTCCAGCCCGGATCGGCCGCGTGCGGTCGGGTAGACGGGATGGTCGAGGTGGGCGGCGAGGGTGTCGTGCGCCAGCCCTCCGCGCAGTCCCGGCCACCCGGTCGCCGCGGGGCCATGACGGTCGGTCAGTCTCCGCATCACCTCGCCGCGGACGGCGGTGTGCAGCCGCATGGTGGTGAGCGTCTGCCGGCACTCCTCGGCGAAGGCGTCGAACCCCTGCCGGTCGACGGGATCGGCGAGGCCGCGCAGGGCGGCGAGGATCGTGTCGCACGTCGCGTAGTACACCGGTGCGGGTGCGGGTGCGGGTGCGGGTGCGGGTGCGCCGGTGGGCGTGGGGGCGGGTGGTCCTTCGGATTCCCGTACGAGCAACGGCAGCCGGGCCGCGTACTCGCACTGGAAGCCGTCCGCCACGACGGGCAGGAGGAGGAACTCACCTTCTCCGGCGGCCCGTCGCAGCCAGGGGCCGTCCGGCCGGCGCACCAGCCTGCCGGCCGAGCGCAGCCCGACCACGTCCTCGCGCAACAGCGCGCCGAGCACCCGGATCACCAGGTCACGGTGGGCGGCGTCGGTGACCGGGAAGGTGTCCGCCGTCACGGCTGGATCTCCCACCGCTGTCCGGCCAGGAACTGTGCCACCGCGCCGTCCACGGCTCGCTGGTCGGTTCCGGTGGCCCGGACCACGCCGAGGAAGTCGCGGTTGGTGCCATACACCTCGTGCCGCTCGCCGATCTCGCGCAGGGGGCGGTAGGTCAACCGCACTCCGTCCACGGACAGTTCGGTGGCGGTCGGCGCGGCGACCAGGGTGCCCGCGCGTTCGGCACACGGGTACTCCAGCCGAGCCACGCCGTCGTGCCGGGCGTCGAGCCGGGCCGGCAGCGGCTCACCCAGATGCGTACGCAGGATGTGTTCGAAGAGCGGAATCTCCAGCAGGTGGGCCAGCAGCAGATCGCACTGGTCGCCGATGGCCCGGTAGTTGACCTCGATGATCCTCGCCCGGCCCTCGTGGACCACGAACTCGGTGTGGCAGGCGCCGAATCCGACGCCGAGCGCGTCGAGTTGGCCCAGTACCTGAGCGACGACCGGCTCGGGATGGGCCGGGACGAAGGTCAGCCGCTCCTCGATGAAGTACGGAGGCGGGGACAGCACGGTGTGGAAACCGCCCAGGACATGGCGGACCCGGCCGTCACCGAGGGTCTCAAGGGTGTAGAGCTCCCCGGGCAGATACTCCTCGACGACCAGCGCGGACCCGGGGCCCCGGCGGCGCAGGATCTCCGCGCAGCGCGTCACGAGGTCCTGCGGAGTCCTGACGAGTACGACGTCCTCGCTGGCCACGCCCTCGCGCGGTTTGACGACGCAGGGGTACGGCGCGTCGAGGCAGCTCACGTCGGTGGTGGCGGTGACTTCCGCCGACCACACCGTGTCCGCGCCGGCGGCGGCGAGATGGCGCCGCATCTGTGCCTTGTCCTTGGTGCGCAGGGCGACCCGCCAGTCCTTGCCGGGCAGGCCGAAGTAGTCGGCGGCCAGGGCGGCCTGGGTCTGCAGGTGATCGCTGTTGGTGAAGACCGCGTCGGGGCGGCCGAGTGCCGAGATCCGGCCGACGACGGACCGGACGTCACGTACGTCGCACTCCAGGATCTCGGTCCCGGGACGTGGCTGATACGCGCGCCGGTGGGCCTCCGGCTGGTCGGTGAGGACCGTCATGTCGATGCCCAGCCGTGCCGCGGCGGGCAGGAACCCCTCGGTGACGGAGTCGGTGGGGTTGAGGGCGAGCAGGTACATACGCATGGCGAGGGAACAACTTCCACTCGTGGGAGGCCGGTTGAGGACAGGCGCCGGGATGTGCACGAGAGCGCACCTGTGGGTGCGGCCCGCGTGGATGCGGCCTGTTCGGTCGCCATCACATTGAGTGAGATCAGGTCAGGCATGTTCGTCTTCTCAACCGGCTTGGATCCGCTGCGACGTGCGCCTCCCTTGATCTTTTCGCCGGGGGCGCGGTCACGCACTGCTGTTGGCGATCTCTATACTAAGGTAAGGCTTACCTGCTTTTCTCGCTTTGCCCCCCATGCACAGGAGTACCGATGACCGTGGCCCCGGAGGCCGTGTCGACCGGCGCGGCCACGACCGTGTCCGGCCTGCTCTCGGGCGCGTACCGGCAACTGGCCCAGGTGTGCGAGGCGTTGACGGTGCGCGTGGCCGACCCGGTGGACACGGCCGATCCGGTGAGTCCGGCGTACTCGGTGGCGAGGTTCACCCGAACGGGTGTGAGCGGTGCGGAGCTGGCGAAGGATCAGGAAGCCCTGGAGGCGTTCCTGTCGGCCGAGGACACCCGCATCCGGGAGCGCTACGACCATGTCCCGCGCCGCGATGTCGCCGCCTCCCGAGCCCTCCACGACTACGCGTGGTCGGTGGGCCTGCTGATGAGCGGGGTCTGGTACCTCACGGGCCGGGTGCCCCGTGTCCGGCCCGAGGGCGTACGGATCGACCTGACGTCGGGCGCGTTCGAGATCAGCCCCGGGACGGACCTGGCCTGCCTGCCGCACGACCCGGCCGCCATGCTCCCCGGCGTGCTGACGGTGCCTCATGAGGGGGCCCTGCGGGCGGAGTTGCGGATCGCGGTCGCCGACCACATGGAGCCGCTGCTCTCCGCGATCGCCCCGTACGTCCGGCGCGGCCCGCGGGCGCTGTGGGGCCTGGTGGCCGACGACCTCGTCTCCGGCATCTGGTATCTCGGACGCGTGCTCGGCCGGGAGCAGGACGCCGTGCGGGCCGCCACCGCGCTGCTGCCGACCGCCGTCGCGCCCTTCCCCGGCGGGGCGGACTTCCGCCACCTCACCGGCACGGACGGCAGACGGCACCCGACCCGCACCCGCGTGGGCTGCTGCCTCTACTACACGATCCGCCCCGCCGAGGCCTGCGCCACCTGCCCGCGCACCTGCGACGCCGAGCGACTGCGCCGCATCGAGTCCTGAGCCCGCCGCACCTCGTCCCACACCGCACCGGGGCCGACGTCCGAAGCCCGACGTCCGAACGCCGAGGGCCGGACACCGAACAGCGGCGCCGGGCCTGCCCCCTGACGTGTTCTCAGGAGACGATCCCGACGCCGCCGGCTCCTCCGCGGACGCCCGTGGCCCCTACGCGGACGGCGTCACCGTCACATCGGCGGCCCGTACGAAAGCCACCCGGTGCCCGAACTGGATCTCGTAGTACATGTCCGATCCACGCACCACCCGGTGCGGCGCCGTGTCGAAGGTCGGCGCGTAGAAGTACTCACCCGGGACCTTGTCACCGGCCGTGTACTTCTGGCCCGCGAGCAGCTTGTACGGCAGCGGGGACACCGACTGGACGGGGACTCCCGCCGGATAGGCCTCCTTCTCCGGGTACGCGCGTCCGTAGACCGGGATCTCGCTCAGGCCGGCCTTCGGGGTGATGACGGCGCCGGTCGCGTTCACCGCCGTCGGCTGCTTCTTCGGGTTCTCGAACCAGGCCTTCTGGCCCAGGTACCAGATCGCGGTCCAGTCGCCCTCGCGTCCGGCGACCGCGTACCGCTGGCCGGTGGACACACGGGAGGCCACGTCGTTCACGTCGGTCGTGGAGTCGTCGCCGCCGGGCCGCAGACCGATGTCCTTGACGAGGGGCGCGTCGGAGCGCGGCTGGGTGCGGAGGCGTACGGCGCTCGAACCGTGCGCCGCACAGGGCTCGCCCTGGGTGACGCAGCCGGTGAACTCCGGCCGGTTCCCGGCGAACCGCGGCAGCACGGTCACCAGCCCGCCCTTCGTACCGGGCTCGGCCCGCAGCGGCTTGCCGAGCAGGGCGAAGTAGTGCTGCCAGTCCCAGTACGGGCCGGGGTCCGTGTGCATCGACGGGATGGTCGCGGTCGTCGTACCGGGCACGGTGTCGTGGCCGAGGATGTGCTGCCGGTCCAGCGGGATCCCGTACTTCGCGGACAGGTACTTCACCAGGCGCGCCGACGACCGGTACATCGCCTCCGTGTACCAGGTGTCGGGCGCGGTCAGGAATCCCTCGTGCTCCAGGCCGATCGACTTGGCGTTGATGTACCAGTTGCCCGCGTGCCAGGCCACGTCCTTGGCCTTCACGTGCTGGGCGATGTGCCCGTCGGTGGAGCGCAGGGTGTACTGCCACGAGACGTAGGTCGGGTCCTGCACCATGTTGAGCACGCCGTTCCAGGCGCCCTCGGTGTCGTGCACGACGATGTACTTGATGCTCTGCGACGCCGGCCGGTCGCCCAGGTCGTGATTGCCGTAGTCGCCGTCGCCGAACTCCTCGTACGGAGCCGGGATCCACTCGCAGGACACGCTCGCCGGACACTCGGTGGCACCCGCGGCAGGCGCTCGCAGCCCTGCCTGCCCCACCTGCGCCGTCGCCGGGCTAAGCCGCGGCCGTGCGGCGAGCGTGATCCGCTGCCCGGTGTCCGTCGTGCGCGTCTCGCCCCGCCGGATCACGTCGAAGACGTCGTCGGCGTACGAAGCCGCCGTCGCCGTGTCGTCGGCGCCGGAGTAACGGGCCACCGCGCCGTACCAGTCGGCCGGGTCGGCGCTGAGCGGCTCACCGAGCTGCTTCTGGGCCGCGGCCAGCAAGGCGGCGCCGCCCGCCACGTTCGCGTTGGCGTCCGTACGCAGCCGCTCCGCCGGGATGCCGCTCAGCTCGGCGGCCTTCGGCAGCGTCTTGAGGCGGGCCGGCAGCTCGGCGCTCCGCGGGACCGACGTGTCGGGGAGGAGGGGACCGCGAGACTCGTCGCCCCGGGCGTCCTCCCTGCCGTCGCTGTGGTGCGGTGCCACGGTCCGGGCCAGCGCCGTGCGGGCGTCGGTGAGATGCATCGGGCCGTAGCCGCCCGTGACACTCGGCGCGCCGTCGTGCGTGTCCCAGCGGGACTGCAGATAGGAGACGGCGAGGAGGACGCTCCGCGGTACGCCGTACGTGTCGGCCGCGCCGGCGAAAGCATTCTGCAGAGACGCGGAGGAGGACAGGGACGCCTGCCCGTCACCGCCGCTGTCATAAGGGGCCGCGCCGAGCAGGGGCAGCAGGAGCGCGGCCGAGGCGACGGCGACCGTGGTCCGGCGGGCACGTCTGTGCCGGGCGGCGGGGCTGGGCTCGGTGGGGGATCCTCGCAAGACGGGCCTCCTGGGACGTTCGAGAGTGACGGGGCGTACGAGGGCGGGCGTGCGTCAGTGGTACCGGCTCTCCCACGATCCGTCAATCATTCCCAGCAGCAGAGGATTTCCCACGTCAGCGGCGGAGCTTCACCGGTTTCGACGCGGTGGCGACCCGGCCTGCGCGGCGTCGGTGAGGTGGCCGCCGACACGCGAAGGGGCCCGCGGTGCGCCCCTGTCCTGGGCGCGCCGCGGGCCACCATCCCCGTCAGCGAGTACCGACCGCCGCGCGAACGGCCTTGCGGGCCATCTGGCAGTCGTCGTGCAGCCGCCTCAGCAGCAGCCGCTGTTCCTCGCCGGACGGCGCAGCGCCCGGGTGTGCCGGGCCCGGTGCTGCCGGGGTCGTGTCCTGCATCGAACGCTGCACGGCCGTCTCGTACGTCCGGATCTCCCTGGTCAGGACGAGCATCAGGTTCACCAGGAACGCGTCACGTGCCGTGGGTCCCGCCGACTGGGCGAGCTGGCTGATCTGCCGACGGGCGACCGGTGCTTCGCCGAGGACCGCCCACAGCGTCGCCAGGTCGTAACCCGGCAGGTACCAGCCCGCGTGCTCCCAGTCCACCAGCACCGGACCGGCCGGTGACAGGAGCATGTTCGACAGGAGGGCATCGCCGTGGCAGAACTGGCCCATGCCCTGTCGCCCGGCCGAGTGCGCGATGCCGTGCACCAGTTTCTGCAGGTCGCCCATGTCCCGGTCGGTGAGCAGCCCCAGCTCGTGGTAGCGGGAGATCCGCGCCGCGTAGTCCAGCGGGGCCTGGAACGTCCCCGCGGGCGGCCGCCACGTGTTGAGCCGGCAGATCGCGCCGAGCGCCGCCCTGATGTCCGCACGAGGCGGAGCCTCCACGGGATGGCGGTTGAGCGCCGCCACCCGTCCCGGCATCCGCTCGATGACCAAGGTGCAGTTGTCCGGGTCCGCTGCGATCAGGCGAGGCACCCGCACGGGCGGCCGGTGTCGCACGAACGAGCGGTATGCCGCTATTTCATGCCGGATCCGCTCGGTCCACACCGGGGAGTGGTCCAGTAAACACTTCGCCACGGCGGTGCTGCGTCCGGTCGTACCGATCAGGAGCACGGAGCGTCCGCTGCGGCGCAGCACCTGCACCGGAGCGAACTCCGGGCAGATCCGGTGCACCGACGCGATCGCCGTACGCAACTGGGCGCCCTGGGGGCCGGACAAGTCGAGTCTCCCGCTGAGGGGCTGCGAACCGAGCCCCGGGGCGCGCCGCGGCCGGCCGGCGCCGAGGACGGCGGGCGCCGTGGGCCGGGTCGGGTCGAGGTAGGGGCCACCGCCGACCGGACGGGCGTGCAGCGACCGGGGTGGGGCGGACACGGAGGACGATGCTGTGTACATGGGCGAGACAGATCCCTTCGTGTGCCGACGAGTTGCCGCGTCACCCGCCCCGGTCGCACCGGTACACCCTGGGGAATGTCCCTCGGCGACCGGGTCGGGGTGGCGCGTTCCTACCTGACACCCGGCGCCCACTGGCACACCATCTGGCGTGCCCTGGCGAACCCTGGCGAATAGTCGCTCAGCAACTGACAGGCGGTTACTGTCAACTCAGCCGAGAACCTGGGGGCTTGACGTGAGCGGACAACCCAATACCCGACTGTCGGACCTGTTCGGCCTGGCCGGCTGGTCCAAGGGCGAACTCGCGAGGATGGTCAACCGGCAGGCGGCGGCCATGGGCCACCCCCAGCTGGCGACCGACACTTCCAGGGTGCGGCGGTGGATCGACATGGGGGAGATCCCCCGCGATCCGGTGCCGCGGGTGCTGGCAGCACTGTTCACCGAGCGTCTCGGCCGTGTCGTGACCATCGAGGATCTCGGTCTGGTCCGGCACGGGCGCACGGGGAAACGGCAGGGCGGCGGGAGTGCGGAACATCCCGACGACATGCCGTGGGCGCCCGAGCGGACTGCCGCGGTCCTCACCGAATTCACGGGAATGGACCTCATGCTCAACCGACGCGGCTTGGTGGGTGCGGGCGCCGCGCTCGCCGCAGGATCCGCAATCAGCAGCTCCATGCACGAGTGGCTGCACTCCGACCCGGCCCTCGCGGCCGACGCCCCGGAAACCGACCATCCCCTGCATGCCGACCCCGCTGGGTTCGACCGCTACGAGGCCGCCCCCATCGGATCGCAGGAGATCGAGGAGCTGGAGCGCTCGGTCGAGGTGTTCCGGGCCTGGGACGCGGCCCGTGGTGGCGGCCTGCAACGAAAGGCTGTCGTAGGACAGCTCAATGAGGTGGGAGGCATGCTCTCCTACCGACATCCCGACCATCTGCAGCGGCGCCTGTGGGGCGTCGCCGCCAACCTCGCCGTCCTCGCGGGCTGGATGTCGCACGACATCGGCCTGGAGCCCACGGCGCAGAAGTACTTCATCATCGCCGTGCACGCGGCCCGCGAAGGCGGTGACCGGCCCCGCGCGGGCGAGGCGCTCTCCAGGGCGGCTCGCCAGATGGTGCATCTCGGGCGGCCCGACGACGCGCTCGACCTCATGAAGCTCGCCAGGTCGGGATCCGGCGACGAGATGCTGCCCCGTACGCAGGCCATGCTCCACACCATCGAGGCGTGGGCGCAGGCGTCGCTGGGCAAGGGCCAGGCGATGCGGCGCACTCTGGGCGAGGCGGAGGAACTCTTCGTCTCGGACGACGGCGACGTGCCGCCGCCGAGCTGGATGCAGCTGTTCGACGAGGCGGACATGCACGGGATGCAGGCCCTGGCCTACCGGACGCTCGCGGAGCACGAACCGTCCGCGGCGGCCGTGGCGCAGCGCCACGCGAAGGAGGCCCTGGCGCTCCGGGAGAAGGGCCGGGACCGGTCGAAGATCTTCGACCACATCTCGCTCGCCTCGGCCTGCTTCATCGCCGACGATCCGGAACAGGCCGACCGGTACGCACGGCTGGCCCTGACGTCGATGGGGTCGAACTCGTCCCATCGCACCTGGGACCGGCTCCGTGAGATGTACCGCCTGACGGGCCAGTACTCCAGCTACCCGAAGATCCACGATCTGCGTGAGGAGATCAAACTGTCGCTCCCCAAGGGTTCGTTGAAGCCGAGGGGCACCAACAACGCACGGGCATGAGGGGGCCGGGACCGTGGCTCAGGCGGAGACCCGGGCCACCAGTACGCACGCGTCGTCCTCGCGTTCCAGCTGGCCGAACTCCTCCACCACGGTCCGTACGCAGTCCTGTGCGGTGCGGGCCTCCCGGAAGCGGGGGGCCAGGCCGAGGAGACGGCTGACGGCCGTGGCGCCCTCTCCGGTGTCGGCCCCGGCGGAAGCGCCGGTGTCGGCCGTGTCCGGGCGGGTGGGCCTCCCTCGCAGGGGGACCAGTCCGTCGGTGTGCAGGAGCAGCAGGTCGCCCGGTTCGAGCAGCTCTTCGGCCTGCCCGTAGACGGCACCCGAGGTGGCGCCGAGCAGGACCCCGTCCGGTGGAGTCAGCGCGCGCCCCGTCCCGTTGCGGAACAGCAGCGGGGCGGGGTGTCCCGCCTGGGCCCAGACGAGGGTCCGGCTCTCGGGCCGGTAGCGGCAGCACACCGCGCTGCCCAGGGCCGGCTGGGCCGAGGCGTCGAGCAGTTGGTTGAGCCAGGCCATGAGCCGGCCGGGCTCGGTGCCCGCCACGGCCATACCGCGCAGCGCGCCGAGCAGCATCGCCATGCCCGAGGTGACGGTGACCCCGTGCCCGGTGAGGTCACCCACGCTCAGCAGGGTGTCCCCGTCGGGCAGTTCCAGGGCGTCGTACCAGTCGCCGCCGATCAGCGCGCCGGCCGAGGAGGGCAGATAGCGGGCGGCCAGGTCCAGTGTTCCCGGGCCCCGCTGCGGGAGCAGCAGCGATCCGGGCCACGGTGGCAGTACGGCTTCCTGCAGTTCGACCGCGAGACGGCGCTCGGTCTGCGCGACCTGCCGTTGACGCTGGAGCGAGTCGTGGGTCTCGCTGACGGTCCGCTGGCTGCGCCGCAGCTCGCTGACGTCGCGCAGCACGGCCCACATCGAGGCGGTGCCGCCGTCCGCGTCGAGCACGGGCTCGCCCATCATGTGCACGGTCCGTACGCCTCCGTCGGGCCGGAGCATACGGAACTCCCCGTCGATCGGCTTGGCGTCGATCAGGCAGTCCGTGACCATGGCGGTCAGCCTCGGGCGGTCCTCGTCGAGGACGACGGAGGGCAGTTCGTCGAGGGTGAGCGGGGGAGCGGCGGGGTCCCGGCCGAGGATCCGGTAGAGCTCACCGGACCAGGTCGCCTCGTCCGTCAGCAGGTTCCACTCGGCGCTGCCGACCCGGCTGATCAGCGAGCCGTGCCGGGGAGACGCGGCCGGCGCGGCTCGGAGGGCGGGGGGTTCCGCACCGGGCTCGACGGGCACGGGCGGGGGGCCGTCGCGCAGTTGCGCCAGGTGTGCGTCGAGATCGTCGATCTGGTGCATCGCCAGGTCGCACAGGGCGCGCTGCCAGCGTCCCTCGTGGTCCGTGCCGTGCGCCGGGGCGTCGCGTCGTACGGCGTCCATGTCGCCCCGCAGCCGGCGTGTCTGTGAGATGAGCGCGTCGACCGAGCCGCGCGGAGGCGGCTGAGCGGCAGGGTGGTCCGCCGAGAGATGGGACGGCATGACGTACTCCGATACAGGCCCGGTACGACCAAGGCAGAGGGAAGGACCGTTACGACTGTTGCACAGCCTGCGACGCGCTGTAAGGGATTTGGCAACACACGGTTCGGTGGTGCCGATGGCATATGCCGTAGTCCTCTTGGAGGGTCTGACCGGGACGAATCCAGTACGCGATACGGCGCTCAATTCGCACGTCACGCAGGTGAGTTGACGGACCGGCCACCGCGTTGATCGAACTACTCAAGCATACGTTCGTGGGGCATATGTGCGAGTGTTCGCTCGCTTCAGCGACCGCCGGTCTCACCGACACCGCCGGAGGTCGTCCCGGCCACCCCGGCCAGCCGCAGCACCGCGTCCAGACCCCGGCGCGCACCCGGTGCGGCTCCGGCAGGCAGCACATAGGCGCGGAGTCCCGCACCGGCCGCCCCGCCGTCCTTGGCCGGATGGTCGCCCACCATCAGCGTCTCGGCGGGGGCGACGCCCAGTTCACGGCAGGCGTGCCCGAACAGCACGGGATCGGGCTTCTCCGTCTCGTGGACGTAGGAGTGGACCCACGACGAGACGTACTGATCGAGACCGTGGTGCGCGAAGGTCGCCCGCAGGTCCCAGCCCACGTCACTGACCACGCCGAGCGCGATCCCCCCGGCGGCCGGCCGCGCGAGTGTGGACCCCGTGTCCGCGTACGGCACCCAGTGCTCGGGCGCCCGCAACTGCGTGTAGAGGGCGTCCGCGTGAGGCGTCAGCTCCGGCACCGACGCGTACCACGTGGTGAAGGCGTACCGGTGCGCCCGCGAGGACACGTCGCGGCCGCGCTGCGCCTCGACCACCTCCGGGTCGGTGAGCCCCGCCTCCAGACCGTCCAGAAGCCGGTCCATCTCACGCTCGCCGACGGGGCGCCGCAGCACGGCGCGGATCCGGTCCGCGTACGTGCCCATCTGGAAGAGCGTGCCGCCGAAGTCGAAGAGCACGGCACGGACGGGCGCCGGGTCCTGCGCGGAGGGCGTGGCGCGCAAGGGCCCTTCGGGGCCGCAGACCGGGAGCGGGAGAGACAGGGGGCGGGGCCGGGGGAGGGGCGGGCGGGTCATCCGATCTTCCTAGCCGCTCCGCCCCGCCGGGGCAATCCCCGCACCCCGGCGGCCGCCTCGGGAGCGGGTCACTTCTCCGAGCCGCACGAGCTGCCGTCGGGCGGCAGTTCTCCGTACAGCAGGAAGTCGTCGACAGTGCGGTGCACGCACTTCGAGGAGGCGTAACCGGTGTGGCCCTCGCCCTTGTTGTCGAGGACGACGGCCGACGGGCCGAGCCGGTCCGCGGTCTCCGTGGTCCAGCGGTACGGGGTCGCGGGGTCGCCGCGAGTGCCGACGAGGAGCATCTTCGGTGAGTCGACGTCCCGTACCTCGTCACGGATGTACGTGGTGCCCTTGGGGCGGCCGAAGCACATCAGGGCCTCGGCGAGCCGGTACCGGCCGAAGACCGGCGACGCCTTCTCGTACGTGGCACGCAGCTCGGCGAGGTTCTCGGTGATCTGGGCCGCGGTGGGCCGGTCGGGATCGTCGGCGCAGTTGACGGCCAGCAGCGCGGCCGGGAGGTTGTCGAGGGGGATGTCTCCCTCGTCGACCAGGCCGCCGTCTCCGTCGGCCCCGCGGTTTCTGCCGTTCTCGCGGCTCTCGCGGCTCTCGCCGTACTGGCCGTTCCCGCTGTGGAACCCCATGATGCCCCGCGTGTCCCCGTCCTGCACGAGCGACGTGAGCGCCTGCGAGAGGGCCGGCCACAGTTCCTTGCTGTAGAGGGCCTGCCCTATGGCGCCGACCAGGTCCTGGCCGGAGAACGGTATGCCGAAGTCGGACGGCACCGGGTCCTCGTCCATCGACCGGATCAGCCCGACCACCTGCTCCCGGGCCATACGCGGATCCTGGCCGAAGGCGCAGTTGATGTCCTCCGTGCACCAGTCGAGGAAGTCCTCCAGGGCGGTCTGCTGGCCCTGGGCGCCGATGACGCCCTGCTCGCTCAGAGGTTCGGTGAGGGTGTCCACACCGTCGAGGACCATGCGGCCCGCCCTCTCGGGGAACTGGGCCGCGTAGACGGCGCCCAGCCGTGTCCCGTACGAGAAGCCGAGGTAGTTGAGCTTCTTGTCGCCCACGGCCGCGCGCATCACGTCGAGGTCGCGCGAGGCGTCGACCGTGCCGATGTGCGCCAGCACCGGTCCGGAGTGCTCGGCGCACTCCGCGGCGATCCTCCGGAGCACCTCGAGAGCGGCCCGCGGGTCGTCGCTCGCGTCGGCCTGCGGCTCTGCCGACCGCGACCGCGACTGCGATTCCGGCTGCGGCTCCGCGCCCGGCTCGGTCATGCCCTCGCCGCAGCTGACCGGGGAACTCCGGCCGACGCCCCGCGGATCGAAGGTCACCACGTCGTAGCCGTTCGTGAGACCCATGAAGTCCTTGCCGCCGCCGGAGAGTTCGCTGACGCCCGGTCCGCCGGGCCCGCCGAAGTTCAGCAGCACCGAACCCCTGGACCTGCCCGTCGCCCTGAACCTCGCCATCGCCAGATCGAGCGTCCCGTCACCCGGTTTCGCGTAATCGAGGGGGACGGTCACCTTTCCGCACTGCAGGCCCTCGGGCAGCCCGTCGCCCGGACATGCCGACCACTTGATCCGCTGGTCGTAGAAGCGGGACAGGCCGGGCCGGTCGGACCCCTCGGAGCGGTCGGTGGCAGCCGCGGCCACCGACGGCAGCCCTGCTCCCAGCAGGACCAGCGTCATGGCGCAGACGAAGGCTCGGCGTTGGTGCGTCGACAGCATCAGGCCTCCCGGGACGCCCCGGCCCGCAGCCGGGGATTCCCCCTCGATCACGATAAGGGGGCACCCGCGGCCACGCCTCCCCGCGAGCGGGACCGTCGCGCAGGGCTTATCCTGCGCCGTTCGCCCGGCCCGCCCGCCGGGAACCGTGGGGGTGTCGGGCGCGGTCCGTTCCGCCGCCACGTCGCCGTGCCGGACCTCCCGAACGGCTCTTCGCTCGCTGTTCGCCCGACGTTCGCTCGAAGGGTGGTCGGCGACGGACGGCCATAACCTGTGCGCCCCGCCCGCGTTTAGACGGTGCGGGCGCCTGCCCGCGCTCATGTCTGGAAGGCAGGGAACCTATGAAGCGGGTTGCCCGAAATGGTTTGATCATCGCGGCCGCCGCCTCCGGCGCCGTGGCCGTGACGATGCCGGCGTTCGCGGACTCCACCGCCGACGGCGGAGCGGCCCGTTCGCCCGGGGTGATCTCCGGCAACACCATCCAGCTCCCGGTCCACGTCCCGGTGAACGCGTGCGGGAACACGGTGAACGTGGTTGGGCTCCTCAACCCCGCGGCGGGCAACACCTGCGCCAACGTGGGCGGCGACGGAGGTCACAAGGGCTCCTCGGGGGCGGTCGCCGAGGGCGGCGAGAAGGGCTCACCGGGGCTGATCTCCGGCAACGGCGTGCAGCTCCCGGTCCAGCTCCCGGTGAACGTCACCGGCAACTCGGTGAACGTCGTCGGCATCGGCAACCCCGCCATCGGCAACGAGTCCACGAACACGTCCGTGGACCGGCCCGACGCCCCGGCCACGCCGTCCGCCCCGAAGCCGGCCCCGCCCGCGGAGCATCCCGTGGAGCCCGCCGCTCCGGCCGCGCCCGAGGTCCCCGAGGCGCCGCGGACCCGGCCGCAGGAGGGCACCCGGGCGGTCCTCGCGCACACCGGTACGGACCTGGTGGCCCCCGCGGTCGCCGCGAGCGCCGCGCTGCTGCTGGGCGGCGCCGCGTTGTACCGCCGGTCCCGGACCGCCGCCCCCGTGCGACGGTCCGAGGACACGGGCGGACACTGACCGGCCTCCTGCGGGGGCGCGCCGAATCGGTGCCGAGCGTGGGCGCCGCACCGATTCCCAGCCGAGCGGTGCCCCCGAGGGGAAGGGCCTCACCGGAGCCAACGACGACTCCGGCGAGGCCTTCGACCAGTGCCTGTCCGGCCGGGACCGGTCCGGGCGCGGGTCAGCCGTTCGGTGCGGACTTGTCAGGGCGGGCGTCCGTCGACGCGGTCTCGTCGCGGCGGCGGAACATCCACTCCATCCGGGGCTCGACGACGAACCGGAACACCGTGCGGACCGGCCCGGTGCACAGCACGGTGATGAGCCCCACGGCGGCCGCCGTGACGGCCAGTTCACCGAGCGGGGTGTGCAGCCAGGGACGGTCGTACCAGTCCCAGAAGCGGGACGACTTGATGACGAAGCCGTGCAGCAGATAGCCGTACATCGTCCCCGCCCCCAGCGCCGTGAACCACAGCTGCCGGCCGGGGATCCAGGACAGGAAGCAGGCGGTCAGCACCAGCGCCCCGCAGAACAGCACCGGAGTGGAGAACAGCCCCACCCAGTTCGGCACGCCCTGACCCGTGACGCTGCCCCGGTGGTAGAACCACCCGGCGCTGAACCACGGCGCCACCACGTATGCCGTGACCAGCGCCGCGGCGGTCACCGGCAGCGCGAACAGCCGTACGCGCCAGGTCCGCAGCCGCTCGAAGTGCTCGGCGCGCAGCGTCAGACCGAGCACGAAGAACGGCAGGAACCCCAGGACGCGTTGGATCGAGATGTCCCCGCCCAGATCCGGTGAGACGGCGGCCAGGACGGCGAACCCCAGTGCCACCGGCACCGGATGACGCAGCGTCAGCCAGAGCGGGGTGGTCAGCCGCCAGATGAAGAGCGCGACCAGGAACCACATCACGTACCAGGGGTCCAGCAGACTCAGCGGATAGCCCGGATCGTCCTGCGCCCACCGGTAGAACAACGTGTAGGCGGTCTCGAAGACCAGGTACGGCACGACGACGCTCGTCAGCAGCCGGCGCACCCGCCCCGGCGCCATGTCGAAACTCCGCGAGAAATAGCCGGAGACGAGCGCGAACGCGGGCATGTGGAAGGCGTAGACGGTCAGATACGCGGCGGTCGCGGCCCGGCTTCCGTGAGTCAGCGGCTCCCAGGCGTGACCACAGGCCACCAGCACGATGGTGAGGTACTTCGCGTTGTCGAAGTACGGGTCCCTGCGCGCGGCCGCCGGCTTGGCCGACGTACCCGCGGGGGGCGCCTGCGGCGTGGCGGGAGCGGGGGCTGACAAGGGGTGCGACACCACATCTCCTGGCCTCGGTGGCGGTGAGCCGATCCCTGCCGTCTGCCCCGTCACGTACGGCTCAGTCCTGCTCCGTGTTCGCTCCCGCCCCGCTCGCCCCCACCCGCCGCGCCGGGAAGGCGTGTCGGCGGCCCGCCGCGACGGTGGCCAGGGTCACCGTGATCAGCAGGAACGCCGTCCAGGGAAGCGCCGCGGAGCCCGAACTCTCCAGCACCAGGCCCCCGGTGAGGGAACCCACCGCGATCCCCGCGTTGTAGACCGTGGTCAGGAGCGAGGTGGCCACGTCGGCGCTCGCGGTACCGGAGGCGTTGACCAGGGCGGTCTGGATCAGCGTCGGCGCCCCGCCGAACGCCACACCCCACAGGGCGACCGCGACCAGCAGGACGACGGCCTGCCCGGCCCAGGCGCCCAGCGCGAGCATCGCCGCCGCGAACACGGCGAGCGCGCCCAGCAGGCTCCACCGCGGATGCCGGTCGATCAGGGCGCCGGTGAGCCAGATCCCGGCGACCGTCGAGGCACCGAACACCAGCAGGACCAGCCCCGTCCGGCCGAACCCCGCGTCCTCGGCGAAGGGCGCGACGTACGTGTACATCACCTGATGGCCGACGAGCAGCGTCAGGGTGACGGACAGCACCGTGCCGATCCCGGGCAGCGCGGCGACACGGAGCAGCGGCACGCGCTCCCCGGGCGGTTCCCCGGGGAAGCCCGGCACCCGGTGCCGTATCCACCCGACCAGCAGGACGGCCGTCACCGCGGGCGCGGCGAACGCGGCCCGCCAGCCGAGCGCGTCCGCCAGCGCCGTGCCCGCGGGAAGCCCCAGGGAGAGGGCGAGCGTGATGCCCGCCAGCACGATCGCGATGGCCCGGCCGCGCCGCTCCGGGGGCACCATCCGGGCCGCGTACCCGGCGAGCATGGCCCAGAGCGTGCCGCCCATGGCTCCGGCGGCCAGCCGCGCCGCGAACGTCAGCCCGTACGACGAGGAGAGCGCGGTGACGGTGTCGGCGGCCGCGAAGCCGAGCAGCGCGCCGATGAGTACGCGGCGCCGGGGCAGTCCGCGCAGCGCGGCGGTGAGCGGGATCGCGGCGAGGAACGACGCGAGCGCGTACCCGGTCACCAGGTAGCCCACCCGTGCCTCGGAGACCCCGAGATCCGGAGCCATCCGCGGCAGCAGTCCCGCGGGGAGAAGTTCCGTCAGTACGGCGGTGAAGGCCGCCGTGGACAGCGCGAGCAGCCCGGACAGCGGCAGGCCGGGCGGGGCGGGGGAGGGCGTACCGGGGCCGTCGGAGAGCGAGGCGGTCGTCATCGGGCCAGGCTGAAACATTCACATCAGTGTGAAGGCAAGCCCGCCCCTGGAAACTCCGTTGCCCGGTCGTCCCGCGGGTGCTGAAGTGACGGGATGGATCACGAAGCGGTACTCGCACTGTTCGACCGGGAGATGCGTGAGGGCGCGCAGCCCTTCGGCCCCGGCTCCGTCGTGGAGCGCGTCGGCCAGGTGGTCCGGCACGTGGGTCCCGAGCAGGGCTGGAACGGCGTGCTCTGGTCGGACCTCACGGACTCCGACGCGGACGCCGCGATCGTGGAGCAGACACGGCACTTCGGCGCGCTGGGCCGCGAGTTCGAGTGGAAGGTGTACGGGCACGACCGGCCCCACGACCTGGGGGAGCGCCTGCTGGCCGCCGGGTTCACACCCGAGCCGGCGGAGACCCTGATGGTCGTCGAGACCGGCGAGCTGAATTCCGATGCCGAGCCACCGCCGGGCGTCGTACTGCGGCCCGTCACCGACGCGGCCGGCATCGACCTGGTGGTCGACGTCCACGAGCAGGCCTTCGGTACGTCCGGTGCCCGGCTCCGCCACCAGCTGCTCGCCCAGCTCGCCGAGGACCCGGACACGGTGGTCGCGGTCGTGGCCCTCGCCGGTGACGTCCCGGTCAGCTCGGCCCGGATGGAGCTGATCCCGGGCACGCGGTTCGCGGGGCTGTGGGGCGGTGGCACCGTCGAGGCCTGGCGCGGCCGCGGCATCTATCGCGCGCTGGTCGCCCATCGGGCCCGCATCGCCGCCGACCGCGGCTACCGCTATCTGCAGGTCGACGCCTCCGACCGGAGTCGCCCCATTCTCCAGCGACTGGGTTTCGCCCCGCTCACCACGACCACCCCGTACGTCCACGAGGCGCCGTAGCCCGCGGACCGGACCCGGGGTCCGCGCGCCCGGTCCGAAGGCCGCCCGCGCGGTGCCACGCCTCTGCCGCCGGGCCGGGTTGCGCTCTCCTCGCGGATGCGCGAGTGCGGGCGCGGACGGATACTTGAGGGGACCTGTTGATCCGCTCCGTCAGCGACGGCCCGCCTTCGAACGGTCCAGCGCCGCGACGCCGAGCGCCGCGAGTCCGATCTGGATCAGCCACTCGATCCAGTCCACCCCGTCGGTGTCGGCCACGTCGAACGCGTTCGCGAGCACCGAGCCGACGAGTGCGGCCACGATGCCCACCACGATCGTCCACAGGATGCCGATGCGCTGACGGCCCGGAACCACGAGCCTGCCCAGCACGCCGATGACAATACCGATCACGATGGCACTGACTATGCCCGAGATCTCCATCTCAGCCCCTCTTAGGCCTCTTCGTCATGCTTCTTATGGAGAGGAGTGCCCCCTGGATCCGGGCGCATTCCCGTTGTTTCCCCCGTTTTCCCGCCGTGCCGGGCCCCACGTCCGCAGGGTGATCTTCTCCCGCGTCGCGGCCAATCCGTGATTGCCGCAGCTTCGGACTACCCATGACGGCTCCGAGTGGGGGCGGCTGGGAGGAAGCACGATGGGATCAGCGTCACACGACGCCACGGCACGGAGCGGGCAGGCCGTGCCGGGGCGCACCGGGCGGGCCGGACGGCGCACCGCCGTCGTCGGCTCGGGCGTGGCCGGACTCACCGCGGCGTACGTCCTCGGCCGTGAGCACGGAGTGTCGCTGTACGAGGCGGACGAGCGGCTCGGCGGGCACGCGCACACCCATGACCTGACCTCGTCGGACGGCCGGGTGCACCGGGTCGACTCCGGCTTCATCGTCCACAACCGCCGCACCTATCCGAACCTGCTCCGGCTCTTCGCCGAACTCGACGTCCCCACGCAGGAGTCGGAGATGAGCATGTCCGTGCGCTGCGACGGCTGCGGCCTCGAGTACGCGGGCGCGCGGGGCCTCGCGGGACTCCTCGCCCAGCCCGGGAACGCGCTGCGGCTGCCGTACCTGCGCATGCTCGCCGAGGTGCCGGTCTTCCACCGCGCGGCTCGACGACTGCTGGCCGAGGCGGACGCGGGGGGCGGGGGAACCGGAGGAGCGGACGGTACCGGGGGCGCGGAGGTCACCCTCACGCTGGGTGAGTTCCTGGCCCGGCGGCGCTTCTCGGCCTACTTCGTCGCCCACTTCATGACCCCTCTGGTGTCGGCGGTGTGGTCCTGCGACGCCGCGACGGCCCAGCGCTATCCGGCCGTCTACCTGTTCCGGTTCCTGGCGAACCACGGACTGCTGTCGGTCGGGCACTCACCGCTCTGGCGCACCGTGACCGGCGGCTCGCGGGCATACGTGGACCGGGTCGCCAAGCACGTCGACGCGGTGCACACCTCGACCCCGGTCCGCGCCGTCCGCAGGCACCACGACCGCGCCGAGATCACCACCGAGGACGGCACCACCGAGACGTACGACTCGGTCGTGCTGGCCGTCCACCCCGACCAGGCGCTGCGGCTGCTGGCCGACCCCACCCGCCGGGAGCGGGACGTGCTCGGCGCGTTCCGCTACTCCCGCAACACCACGCTCCTGCACACCGACACCTCGCCGCTGCCGCGCGCCGGCCGAGCCCGAGCCTCGTGGAACTACCTGATGCCGTCGTGCGACGCGGGCGCCGACCGGGTCAGGGTCAGCTACGACATGAGCCGGCTCCAACGCCTCGACGCACCCGAGACGTACGTCGTCACCCTGGGCGGCGAGGACCGCGTCGACCCGGACCGGGTGCTGGCCCGCATGGTCTACGAACACCCCGTCTACACACCCGAGTCGGTGGCCGCCCAGCGGCGGCTCCCCACGCTGAACACCGCCGTCACCGCGTACGCCGGCGCCTACCACGGCTGGGGCTTCCACGAGGACGGCTGCCGCTCCGGCGTGACGGCGGCCGAGGCACTGGGGGTGACCTGGTGACCGGCAACAGCCCCGGTAGCAGCCCCGGTACCCGCACCCGTACCGCCGCGCTCTACCCCTGCACGGTGACCCATGTCCGTACCGCGCCGACCGCCTACACCTTCCACCACCGCACCTACCTGTGGCTGATCGACCCCGACCGGCCGCCCCGGCTGCCGTGGCCCCTGCGCCCGCTGGCCGGGTTCGACCCCCGGGACCACTTCGGCGGCGACGACCCGACGATCCGCGCGGGCCTGGACCGTTTCCTCGCGTCGCGCGGCGTCCACCTCGGCGGCGGCCCGGTGACGATGCTCGCCCACGCCCGCGTACTGGGCCACGTCTTCAACCCGCTCACCCTCTACTGGTGCCACGACACCACGGGTGAACTGCGGTGCGTCGTCGCCGAGGTGCACAACACCTACGGGGAGCGGCACAGCTATCTGCTGACCCCGGACGAGGCCGCGGTGGCGCGCGTCGACAAGGAGTTCTACGTCTCGCCGTTCTTCCCCGTCGACGGCGCCTACCGCATGCGGCTGCCCGCGCCGGACGACCGCCTCGACCTCGCCGTGCGGCTGGAACGCGACGGCGCCCGGCCGTTCACCGCGACCGTCCGGGGCACCCGCCGCCCCGCCACCGCGGGAGCGCTGGTCCGCGAGGCGCTGCGTCACCCCTGGTCCACCGCGGCCGTCTCGGTCGCCATCCGTTTCCACGGCATACGCCTTTTCCTGCGGGGACTGCCCGTACAGCCCCGCCCCCGCCACCGACCCCAGGAGAGTGCCGAATGAGGACAGCGGAGCCCGGCTCCATCGCCGGACGGCGCATGGACGTGGATCCCGAGCTCTGGCCGGACGTCGTCGCCCGGCCGACGGCCTCGCGCGCCCGGACCGCCCTCACCCGGGCGGTGGTGCGCCGAGCGCTGGAACGCCTGCCGCTGCGTGTGCGGTTCCCCGACGGGACCCAGCTCGGCCTCGGCGGACCGCTGGTCGAGATCCACGACGCGGAGGCGTTCCACCGCCGGATCGGCACCCAGGGGCTGATCGGATTCGGCGAGTCGTACATGGCGGGGGAGTGGGACGCCCCCGACCTGGTCGGCGCCCTCACCGTCCTCGCCGGCGACCTGGCGAACCTCGTCCCTGCACCGCTGCAGCGACTGCGCGCCCTGTGGGCCCCCAAGAAGCCGGGCAGCCAGCGCAACACACCCGGCGCCGCCCGCGACAACATCAGCCGCCACTACGACCTGTCCAACGAACTGTTCGCCCTCTTCCTCGACGAGACCCTCAGCTACTCGGCCGCCCTGTTCCGCGGCTTCCCCGCCACCCGCTCGCTGCTGGCCACCGCGCAGCGCCGGAAGATCGACCGGATGCTGGACCTCGCCGAGGTCGGCGAGGGCACCCGCCTGCTGGAGATCGGCACCGGCTGGGGCGAACTGGCGCTGCGCGCCGCCGCCCGCGGCGCCCACGTCACCTCCCTGACCCTCTCCCGCGAACAGCGCGACCTGGCCCGCGAGCGCGTACGCGCGGCCGGCCACGCCGACCGGGTCCGCGTCGAGCTGTGCGACTACCGCGAGGCCACCGGGACGTACGACGCGGTGGTCAGCGTCGAGATGATCGAGGCGGTCGGCGAGGAGTTCTGGCCCGTCTACTTCCGCACGATCGACGCCCGCCTGGCCCCCGGCGGCCGCGCCGCGCTGCAGGCCATCACCATGCCGCACGAGCGGATGGTGGCCGCCCGGTCCACCTTCACCTGGATCGACAAGTACATCTTCCCCGGCGGCCAGCTGCCCTCCGTCGAGGCGGTGGACCGGACCGTCCGCGACCACACCCGGCTGAGCACCACCCGCCGCGAGGCCTTCGGCGCGCACTACGCGGAGACCCTGCGCCTGTGGCGGGAACGTTTCACCGCCCGCACCGACGACGTCGACGCGCTCGGCTTCGACGCGACCTTCCGCCGTATGTGGACCTTCTACCTGTCCTACTCGGAAGCCGGGTTCCGCTCCGGCTACCTCGACGTCCAGCACTACCTGTTCACGAAGGAGAACCCGCCCCGATGAGTACCGACCGCCCCGCCAGGCCCGGGGCCGCCCACCGGCTCGCCGAGCTGGCCGAGCACGCGCTCGGCGGCCGTCCGCCGGTCCGGCTGCGCGCCTGGGACGGCAGCGAGACCGGCCCCGCCGACACCCCCGTGATCGTCGTACGCTCACGGCGCGCCCTGCGCCGGCTGCTGTGGCAGCCCGGTGAACTGGGCCTCGCCCAGGCCTACGTCACCGGCGAACTCGACGTCGAGGGCGACCTCGCCCAGGGACTGCGAGCGGTCTGGGGAGCCGTCCGTGAGCGGGGCGAGGACACGCCCCGCTTCACCCCGGCCGACCGGCTCAGGGCGGCCCGGACCGCCCTGGGACTGGGAGCCGTCGGCCCGCGCCCGGCCACCCCCAGGTCACAGGCACGCCTGCGGGGCGGACTGCACAGCAGGGCCCGCGACCGGGCCGCCATCAGCCACCACTACGACCTGTCGAACGACTTCTACCGGCTGCTCCTCGACGACACCATGGCCTACTCCAGCGGCTACTGGACGAGCGACGAGCCCGACTTCACCGGCGCCGACGCCCAGCGGGCCAAGCTGGAGCTGATCTGCCGCAAGCTGGATCTCGTGCCGGGCGCCCGGCTGCTCGACATCGGCTGCGGCTGGGGCTCCCTCACGCTGTACGCCGCCGAGCGGCACAAGGCACAGGTCACCGCGGTCACCCTGGCCCGCGAACAGGCCGCGTACATCCGGGAGCAGGTGCGCGAGCGCGGTCTTCAGCACCAGGTCGACGTGGTGTGCCAGGACTACCGGGACATCGTCGGCGGCGCCTACGACGCGGTCGCCACGGTCGAGATGGGCGAGCACGTGGGAGACGCCGAGTACCCGGCGTTCGCCGCGGCGCTGCACCGCCTGGTGCGGCCCATGGGCCGTGTCCTCGTCCAGCAGATGTCGCGGGGGAGCCACGCGCCGGG
The DNA here is from genome assembly GCF_047444975.1 of Streptomyces sp. CWNU-52B. Taxonomy (NCBI): domain Bacteria; kingdom Bacillati; phylum Actinomycetota; class Actinomycetes; order Kitasatosporales; family Streptomycetaceae; genus Streptomyces; species Streptomyces sp. CWNU-52B. The sequence continues at coordinate 101,058 of NZ_JBLFJV010000023.1, forward strand.
CGGGGGCGAGTTCATCGAGGCGTACATCGCGCCCGACATGCACATGAGACCCATGGGGCAGACCGTCGGGCTGCTGGAGGACGCCGGCCTCGAAGTGCGGTCCGTGGAGTCGCTGCGTGAGCACTACGTCCGGACGATCGGCGGCTGGCACCGCACCCTGGAGGACCGCTGGGACGAATTCGTCCGGCTCGTGGGGGAGGAGACCGCCCGGGTGTGGCGGCTGTACCTGGTCGGCGCGGCCCTCGCGTTCGAGGAGGGCCGGATGGGCGTCGACCAGATCGTCGGCGTCCGCCCCGCACCGGGCGGAACCAGCGGCCTGCCGGACACCCCGGCGACCTGGTACACCGCGCTGGACAGGCGATGAGCGGCTTCCCCTGGGCGGCCTTCGCCCAGAACCTCGCCCTCGCGGCCGCCGCCGCGCTCGCCGTCATGCTCGTCACCTTCGCCGTCGCCGTACGCAAGGGCCTGCACCGCGTCGTGGACGTCGCCTGGGGCATCGGCTTCACCGCCGTCGCCCTCGTGTCGTTCGCCGCGTCCGCCGGGGAGGGGGACGACGGGCGACGCCTGCTGGTGACCGTACTGACCTCGGCGTGGGGGCTGCGCCTCGCCGCGCACATCGGGTGGCGCGGCCGGGGCCACGGCGAGGACCCGCGCTACGACGCGATGCTCGCCAAGGCCCCCGGCAACCGCGACCTCTACGCGCTGCGCAAGGTCTACCTGCTGCAAGGGGCGCTCGTCTGGCTGGTGTCGCTGCCCGTCCAGGCCGCGCAGTACGTGCCGGGCCCCTTGAGCGGACTCGTGTGGGCCGGGGTGGCGCTGTGGGCGCTCGGGATGTTCTTCGAGACCGTCGGCGACTTCCAGCTCGCCCGCTTCAAGGCCGATCCCGCGAACCGGGGCCGCATCATGGACCGCGGTCTGTGGAGCTGGACGCGGCACCCCAACTACTTCGGTGACTTCTGCGTGTGGTGGGGCCTGTTCCTGCTGGCCTGCGACATCGGGGCGGTGGCCGGGGCGACTGTCGTGGCGCCTCTTGTGATGAGCTTCCTGCTCGTCAACGGCAGCGGGAAGCCCATGCTGGAGCGGCACATGTCCGAGCGTCCGGGCTTCGCCGCGTACCGGGCGAGGACCAGCGGGTTCTTCCCGCGGCCGCCGCGGCGGCCGGATCCGCGCGGCTGACGTTCCCGGCCCCCGTACCGTCCCTGGTCAGAGGTACCGCCCCTGCCCGGCGTGCCGTCCCCTCCCTCCCCGGCGAGGAGGGGACGGCACGCCGGGCAGGCGTTCAGGCCGGGAGCTTCATCAGCGCCAGGGGCGCCGACGTCGGCTGGTCCGAGCCACCGGCCGGTTCGACGGTGATACCCATCCCCGACGCCCGGTCCACGGCCCCGTCCAGCAGGACCGCCTCCGCCGTGCGGCGCGAGTCCATCAGGCCGGCGGACCTCATCGTGCCCCCGTCGTCGAACCACAGCTGGTAGACCTTGCCGCTCGGCGGGCTCGCCATGCCGGAGGCGATGAAGACCGCCTCGTCACGGGTCCTGGACACGACGACCGTGCCGCGGGCCCCGTCCGCCAGGTCGGCGGTGCGGGTTTTGGCGTCCGGGGCGGCCAGCACCGCCGCGACGGAGTCCGTACGCCGCTCGGACTGCCGCGCCTGCTGCTGCGCGTCCTCGGCCCGGTCGTACTGCCACACCGCGGTGCCGCCGAACGCGGCCACCCCGGCGAGACAGGCGGCGAGCGTCCACCGCGACAGCCGGCGGGCACGGGCGGAGCCGCCCACGGTGCGCGTCGGAGCCGCCCCGCGCGGGCTCTCCTGGCGGACGGTCGTGATCCGCCGCATGACCCGTTCCTTGAGCGCGGCGGACGGGGGCGTGGAGACCGCGAGACCGAGCCGTGCCGCGGTCTCGCTCAGTTCGAGGGCCTCCTGCGCGCAGGCCTCGCAGTCCGCCGCGTGCCGCTCGAACTGGCCCCGCTCCTCGTCGGAGAGCGCGTGCAGCGCGTACGCGCCCGTCAGTGTGTGCAGGTCGACGGTGCTCATGCGGTCACCCCCAGGCAGTCACGCAGGCGGATCAGGCCGTCGCGCAGCCGCGTCTTGACCGTGCCGAGCGGCAGCGCCAGGGACTCGGCCACCTCGCGGTAGGTCATCCCGCGGTAGTACGCGAGGTTGACGGACTGACGCTGCAGGTCGGTGAGTGTGCGCAGACAGCGTCGGACTTGTTCGCGTTCCAGCCGGGCTTCCACCTGTTCCGTCACCTCGTCGTACTCGGGGGCGTGGTCGAGCAGGGCCGCCTTGTGTTCACGTGCCGCCGAGGCCTCGACCGAGCGGACCCGGTCGACGGCGCGCTGATGGGCGAGGGTGAGCACCCAGTTGATCACTGAGCCGCGGTCGCGCCGATAGCGTGCGGCGGACCGCCACACCTCGACCAGCACTTCCTGGGCCACCTCCTCGGACTGGGCCTGATCGCGCAGCACGGCGCGCACGACGCCGAAGACGGGACCCGCCACGACGTCGTAGAGCCCGGCGAAGGCCTGCTGGTCACCGAGGGCGACACTGCCCATCAGGTCCTGCAGATCCGGTTCGGCCGAGGGGTTGTTGCCGATGTGCACGGCTTCTTTCACGAGGGAGTCCTCCGGGAGGCGAGCTTCGTACGGCTGGAATCCGTTGCCGGAGCACCGGCGGATTGGTCGGTGGCGGCGTTCTCTGCCCGCCTGTCCTGTGCCCGCCTGTCCGCTGCGTGCCCGGCCATGCGTGGCGGGCGGCTCAGTCGCGCCCGCGGGCGTGTCGGAAACGCGCCAGTCCTTCGGAGAGCTCGACGACGGGCTCCGGATAGTCGTAGGCGGCGCGTTCGGAGGCCGGCAGCCGCCACGGTTCGTGCACGGCGGCCCCGGCGAGCCCTTCGAGTTCGGGCACCCACCGCCGTACGTACGCGCCGTCGGGGTCGTACCGCTTGGCCTGCAGGACCGGGTTGAGGACACGGTTGGGCCGGGTGTCGGTGCCCGTTCCCGCCACCCACTGCCAGTTGAGCTGGTTGTCGGCGAGATCGCCGTCGACGAGCAGGTCGAGGAAGTGGCGGGCGCCGACACGCCAGTCGACGTACAGCGTCTTCGTGAGGAAGCTCGCCGTCAGCATCCGGCCCCGGTTGTGCATCCAGCCCTCGTGCCGCAGCTGCCGCATGGCCGCGTCGACGACGGGATAGCCGGTCCGCCCCGCCTTCCAGTCCTCGATCTCCTGCCCGGCCGAGGACGGCGACCGCCACCGGTCGTTGCGGGTGCGGTAGTCCGCCGTGGCGGCGCCGGGCCGCGCGGCCAGTACCTGGTGGTGGAAGTCCCGCCACGCGAGCTGCCGTACGAAGGCGTCGGCGCCGGGACCGCCCGCCCCGCGTGCCCGGTGGACGACCTCCACGGCGGACAGCGTGCCGAAGTGGAGGTGCGGGGACAGGCGCGAGGTGGCGTCCTGGGCCAGAGCGTCGTGGCCGTCCACGTACCCGTCGATCGCGCTCCGGAGCCAGGCCGTGAGCTGCTTCCTGCCCTCCCTCTCGCCTCCCTCGGCGAGCCCCGCGGAGAGACCGGACATCTCCCCGCGCACGGGAAGCGGCTGCGAACCGACGCCCTCCGGTACACGCACGGTGCGGGGCGCGCCGAGGACGGTGCGCTGCCGATGCCGCTCCCAGTGCCGGAAGTACGGGGTGAAGACGGCGAAGTGGTCCGAGGAGGCCGGCGTCACCGCGCCCGGCGCCAGCGCGGTGACCACCTCGTCGTGCACCTGCAGCCGCCGCCCCGCGGACTCCAGGGCGCTGCGCAGCCGCTCCTCGCGCCGGTGGGCGTAGGCGCTGACCCCGGCGGCCATGTGCACCTCGGCGGCGTCCGTCTCCGCCGCCACCTCGCACACCTCGTCGACGAGGTCGCCCGAGCGGTGCACGAGCCGGCCGCCGCGCTCGCGCAGGCCCGCGTCCAGGTCCCGCAGGCAGTCGGCGAGGAAGGCCAGCCTGTTGGGAGCGGCGAAGCCGGCCCGGTCCACGGCCCGGTCACGTACGAAGAGGGGCACCACCGCGCGCGAGCCGTCGAGCGCCGCACGCAGCGGCGGATGGTCGTGCAGGCGCAGATCGGAGGTGAACAGGACGACCGAGACGTTCATGCGGGGACTCCGGAACTCCGGGACGCGGCGGGAGCCGACGTTGTGCGGTGACGGTGTGACGGGGCGTGTCGGGACAGGCTAGGGCGAAAGGGTACGGCCTGCGCACCGCCGTCAAGGACCGGCGTCAACCGGCCGGCGTGCGCGCCGGCGTCACCGCGGGAGCCGTCCTGGCGGCGGTCCGCGCGATGTTGCGGGCCATGCCGCCGAACACCAGGGCATGGAACGGCGACACCCCCCACCAGTAGAGGTGGCCGAGCAGCCCGTGCGGGTGGAAGAGGGCCCGCTGGCGGTAGCGGACGCGGCCGGTGTCGTCCGTGCCGGCGTACATCTCCAGCCAGGCCAGGCCCGGCAGCCGCATCTCGGCGCGCAGCCGCAGCAGGCGTCCCGGCTCGATCTCCTCGACCCGCCAGAAGTCCAGCGAGTCGCCCACCCGCAGTCGCGCGGCGTCCCGGCGGCCCCGGCGCAGCCCCACACCGCCCATCAGCCGGTCCAGGAGGCCCCGCGTGGCCCAGGCGAGCGGGAAGGAGTACCAGCCGTTCTCCCCGCCGATTCCCTCGATCACCCGCCACAGGGCCTCGGGCGACGCGTCGACCGTGCGTTCGCGCCGGTCCGTGTAGAGGCTGCCGCCCGCCCAGTCGGGGTCGGTGGGCAGCGGGTCGCTGGGGACGCCGGGCAGGGAGGCGTTCGACCAGCGGGTGGTGACCCGGGCGTCCTGGATCCGGCGCAGGGCCAGGCGCACCGACTCGTCGAAGGGGAGGGGGCTGCCCGGCGGATCGGGCACGTACCGGGCGATGTCGTGCTCGTGGCAGACGACCTCGTGGCGCAGCGACTCGGTCAGCGGGCGCGCGATGGACCGCGGTACGGGGGTGATCAGGCCGACCCAGTGGCTGGAGAGCCGCGGGGTCAGCAGGGGCACGGGCAGGATCAGCCGCCGGGGGAGCCCGGCCACGTCCGCGTACCGGGTCATCATCTCCCGGTACGTCAGGATCTCCGGCCCGCCGATGTCGAAGGTCCTGCTGACGTCCTCCGGCATCCGCGCGCTGCCCACGAGCGTGCGCAGCACGTCCCGTACCGCGATGGGCTGGATCCGGGTGTGGACCCAGTTCGGGGTGACCATCACGGGCAGCCGCTCGGTGAGATAGCGCAGCATCTCGAAGGAGGCCGAGCCCGAACCGATGATGACCGCCGCCCGCAGCACGGTCGTCGGGACCCCGGAGGCCAGCAGGATCCGGCCGACCTCGGCCCGGGACCGCAGATGCGGCGACAGCTCCTCCTCGGGCACCCCGGCGGGCGTGAGTCCGCCCAGATAGACGATCCGGCGTACGCCCGCCGCGCGGGCCTGCTCGCCGAAGATCCGCGCCGCCTCGCGGTCGGTCTTCTCGAAGCCCTTGCCCGTGCCCAGCGAGTGCACCAGGTAGTACGCGACGTCGATGTCCCGCATCGCCGAGGCGACCGAGTCGGTGTCCGTGACGTCACCGCGCACCACCTCGACGTCACCCGCCCAGGGATAGTCCCGGAGCGCGCCGGGGGAGCGGGCCACGCAGCGTACGCGGTGTCCCTCGGCGAGGAGCTCCGTCACCAGCCGTCCTCCGATGTACCCCGTCGCGCCCGTCACCAGGCAGTGCGGTCCGGGTCCGGTGGTGTCACCGCTCATGGTGTTCAGCCCTTCTGTTCGGCGTCGCCGTCGGCGTCCTCCCGGTGATCCCTTCCCCGCCGGAGCCCTTGCCGGATGCGCCGAGTGGGCCACACGGGGCGGCCGTGCCCAGAACGCGGCGGCAGACGCGTGATGCGCGGGTACACGCGTGGGCACATGGATGCGCCGATCGGGGGCAGACGAACGTCCGGAGCGTCGTCGGGCGACAGGGAAGGGCGGCCGTCATGGGTGCGAAGGTGCTGGAGCGGTTTCCGGCGGGAGCCCCGCGTGGCTCGTGGCCCGCGGAGGAGTACGCGGCGCGGTGCCGTGCCGCGGGGGAACCCGCGGTGGTCGTGATGCATCTGGAGTCGGACACGTTCCTCGTCGTGGTCCCGGCGCACGAAGACGACTGACACCGGGGGAAGGCATCGGTCCGGACGCCCCGGGCCGCCTCAGGGCGCTTCGGTCATCGTCCCCCCGAGCGCGGCCGCCCGACGCACGAACACCTCGTGCAGGTCGTGCGCGGCCCGCGGCACCGAGTCGGCCCTGCGCCGCTGGAGCATCAGCAGCACCCGGGGCGAGTCGCCGGCCAGCGGACGGCAGGTGATCGCTCCCTGCCGGGTCAGCGGATCGTCGATCACACTGAAGTCGGGCAGCACCGTGGCGCCCAGCCCCTCCGCGACCATCAGCTTGCCCATCTCCGCGCCGTCGGTGGAGTAGGAGAAGGACGGCTCACGGCCCCTCAGCAGCCGGTGCACGAACCGGTGCATCACATAGCCGGAGCGCATGGCGATGAGCGGCTGCGCGAGCAGGTCGGACACGGTCACCACGGACAGCGACGCGAGCGGACTGTCCGGCCGTACGCATACCACCGGACGCCCCCACAGCAGCTCCGTGTGGTCGAACTCGGCCTCCCGGTCGTCGCCCTCCAGATGGTTCACCAGACCCAGGTCGAAGCCGCCCTCCAGCAGGGTCCGGTGGATGTCCGACTGCTGGGCACCGACCACCTCCACCTGCGTCGCCGGATGCGAGGCCCGGAACTCCCGTACGGCCGGGAACAGGAGCGGGACCGTCGCCGCGTTCACCGTGCCGACCCGCACCATGCGGCTGATGCTGTGCTGCTCGCCCGCGGCGCCCCGCAGCCGGTCCACCGCGTCCAGCACATTGACGATGTGGGGGAGCAGCTCCCGCCCCTCCGCGCTCATCTTCGCCCCGGAGCGTTTCCGTTCCAGGAGATCGACTCCGAGTTCCCGCTCCAGATTGCGTACGGTCTCGCTCAACGCCGGCTGCGAGAGGTGGAGTTCCTCGGCCGCCCGGCGCAGTGACCCGAGCCGCGTGACCGCCGTGATGTATTCCAGCTGCTCTGTTCGCACCTCGTCAGAATGCTGGCCCGCACCGCCCTGTTCAAGGGATGCCCTGTCACACCTTCGTGAAATTCGCCGGTCCGGGATGCGAGACCGATCGGGTATTCCTTGACGGTCCCGACCGGTGGCTGCCACGATCGAGCACATGATGAAGCGACTGGACCTCACGCGGCGACGCCATGTCGACCTCGCGCGCGTCTCCAGCGCCGCCTGTTGCCCCGTGGCCTGATCCGCCGGATCCGCCACCGTCCGGTGGGCTGAGCCGTAGCGGTTCCGCCGCGCCCCACCGCCTTCCCTCTCCGGCTGTCCCCAGCCATGGAACCGGCCTTATCCGGCCCTTCTCGGGCTTCTCCGGCCGTGAATCGCATTCCGCTGCCCGAATTCGGCACCTCGGCCACTCGTCGAACCCCTGCCGAATTCGGTCCGTCCGAATTCCCGCAACAGGAGTTCCCCATGCCTGCCGAGAACCTTTCCGCAGACCCCGTCCGCTTCGCCTACTGGGTGCCCAATGTCAGCGGCGGCCTGGTCACCAGCACGATCGAACAGCGCACCGACTGGGGTTACGACTACAACCGCGAACTCGCCGTCCTCGCCGAGAACAACGGCTTCGACTACGCCCTCAGCCAGGTCCGCTACATGGCCAGCTACGGCGCCGAGTTCCAGCACGAGTCGACCAGTTTCAGCCTCGCCCTGCTGCTCGCCACCCAGCGCCTCAAGGTCATCGCCGCGGTCCACCCGGGCCTGTGGCACCCGGGCGTCCTCGCCAAACTCGGCGCCACCGCCGACCACCTGTCGAACGGCCGCTTCGCCGTCAACGTCGTCAGCGGCTGGTTCAAGGGCGAGTTCACCGCCCTGGGCGAGCCCTGGCTCGAACACGACGAACTCCCCCAGTTCTCGGCTGCGCTCGAACCGGGAGGGACCCCCATCCGCCGCTCCGAGGAGTTCATCCAGGCCCTGCGCCAGATCTGGACCGAGGACCACACCGAACTCGCCGGTGACTTCTACCGGCTGCGCGACTTCTCCCTCAAGCCCAAGCCCCTCAACACGCCCGAGCGCCCGCACCCGGAGATCTTCCAGGGCGGCAACTCCTCCGCGGCCCGCGCGATGGCCGGCCGGGTCTCCGACTGGTACTTCTCCAACGGCAAGGACTTCGACGGAGTCGTCGAACAGCTCGCCGACGTACGGGCGTCCGCCGCCGAAGTGGGCCGTACCCCGCCGAAGTTCGGCCTCAACGGCTTCCTGATCGCCCGCGACACCGAGGCCGAGGCCCGCGAGACCCTGCGCGAGATCGTGGCCCACGCCGACCGCGAGGCCGTCGAGGGATTCGGCGCCGCGGCCAAGCAGGCCGGACAGTCCACCGCCGACGGCAAGGGCATGTGGCAGGACTCCTCCTTCGAGGACCTCGTCCAGTACAACGACGGCTTCCGTACGGGGCTGATCGGCACCCCGGAGCAGATCGCCGAGCGGATCGTCGCCTACAAGCGCCTCGGCGTCGACCTCCTCCTCCTGGGCTTCCTGCACTACCACGAGGAGGTCGAGTACTTCGGCCGCCGCGTACTGCCCCTCGTCCGCGAGCTGGAGGCCCAACTCCCGGACACCGCACCTGGATCCGTGGCGGCCCACGTCTGAGTCCGTCCTGCCGCGCAGCCCACCACGAGAGAGTTCCCCCTCCCGAAAGAGGACCCATGGCCACCGTCCTGTCCGTCTCCGGCAGTCCCTCCGCCTCCTCCCGCACCAACCGCCTGCTGCGCCACCTCGACAACCGGCTGACCGCGCAGGGCCACGAGGTGATCCCGCTCGACGTCCGCACGATCCCCGCCGAGGCCCTGCTCGGCGCCGACTTCCGGCATCCGGCGATCGTCGAGGCCACCGCGCTCTTCGCCCGCGCCGACGGCGTCGTCGTCGGCACACCCGTCTACAAGGCCGCCTACTCCGGAGTGCTCAAGGCCCTGCTCGACCTGCTCCCGCAGTACGCCCTCACCGGCAAGACCGTGCTGCCCCTGGCCACCGGGGGTACGACGGCCCATGTGCTGGCCATCGACTACGCCCTGCGCCCGGTGCTCAGCTCCATGGGTGCCCGGCACATCGTCCAGGGCTGGTTCACCCTCGACAAGGACATCACGGTCGGCCAGGACGGCACGCTCACCGTGGCACCGGCGGCCGGCGAGGCGCTGACCCAGGTGCTCGACCAGTTCTCCGAGGCGCTGGGCCGCAGGCCGATCCTCGCCGCGGCGAGCTGACCATGTCCGCGGAAACCTCCGCCGGGACCCCCGCGCGGGGCGCCGCCAAGGTCATCGCCGACGACGCCGAGGCGCTGGCCGTGGCCGCCGCCCTGGCCGACGAGTTCCGCACCGGGGCCGCCGACCGGGACGCGGAACGCAGGCTCCCGCGCGCGGAGTTGGACCGGATCTCCGACGCCGGGCTGCTCGCCGTCACCGTGCCCGCCGAGCACGGGGGCGCCGACGTACGCCAGGAGACGCTCGCCGAGATCTTCCGGCTCCTCGCGTCCGCCGACGCCAGCCTCGCCCAGATCCCGCAGAGCCACTTCGTCTACGTCAACGTGATCCGCCGTCAGGGCACCGTGGAGCAGCGCGCGTTCTTCTTCGGCGAGGTGCTGGCCGGGCGCCGTTTCGGCAACGCCCAGTCGGAGGCCGGCACGAAACACGTCCAGGACATCCGCACCCGCCTGGCGCGCCGGCCGGACGGCTCGTACCTCCTCACCGGCGTCAAGCACTACTCCACGGGCGCCCTGTTCGCCGACTGGATCCCCGTCCTCGCCCGTACGCAGGACGACGCCCTGCACGTCGCGTACGTGCCCCGGGACGCCGAGGGCCTCGACGTCGTCGACGACTGGGACGGCATGGGCCAGCGCACCACCGCCAGCGGTACGGTCCGGCTCGACGCCGTGCCCGTACCGGCCGACCGGGTCCTCCCGCACCATCTCACCTTCACGGGACCCCAACTCCACGGCGCGGTGGCCCAGTTGCTGCACGCCGCCATCGACGCCGGGATCGCGGCGGGCGCGCTCCGCGCGGCCGTGGAGTTCGTCCGCACCAAGAGCCGCCCGTGGTTCGAGAGCGGTGTGGACACCGCGGCCGAGGACCCGCTGCTGATCCAGCGCTTCGGGGAACTGGCCGTCCAGGTCCGGGCCACCGAGGCCCTGCTCGGCGTGGCGGCCCGCGAGGTCGACAGGGCCCGCGCCGGTCTCACGGAGGAGTCGGCGGCCGAGGCGTCCATCGCGGTGGCCGCCGCGAAGGCGCACGCGGCGGCCACCGCCGTGGAGGTGTCGGGCGCGCTCTTCGAGGTGTCCGGCACCCGGTCCGCCCTCAACTCCCTCAATCTGCACCGGCATTGGCGTGACGCCCGCACCCACACCCTGCACGACCCGGCGCGCTGGAAGATCCAGCACATCGGCCGGTACGTACTGAACGGCACCCTGCCGCCGCGCCACGGACTCCTCTGAGCCCGGCCGGCCACCCCTGTCCGCCCCGCGCCCCGATCGGAGAACGCACCCGTGTCCCTCACCTTCCACTGGTTCCTGCCCACCAACGGTGACAGCCGGCATGTCGTCGGGGGCGGCCACGGCACCCCGGCCACGGTGTCCGGCCGGGACCGGCCGCCGACGGTGGCCTATCTGAGCCAGATCGCCCGCGCGGCCGAGGATCTCGGCTTCGTCGGCGCCCTCACACCCACCGGCGCGTGGTGCGAGGACGCCTGGCTCACCACCGCGATGGTCAGCCAGAACACCGAGCGGCTGAAGTTCCTGGTCGCCTTCCGGCCCGGCTTCGTCTCACCGACCCTCGCCGCGCAGATGGCGTCCACCTTCCAGCGCCAGTCCGGCGGACGGCTGCTGCTCAACGTCGTCACCGGCGGCGAGAGCCACGAGCAGCGCGCGTACGGCGACTTCCTCGACAAGGACGCCCGCTACCGCCGTACCGGCGAGTTCCTCCAGATCGTCCGGGGCCTGTGGGAGGGCGGATCCGTCGACCTGGACGGCGAGTTCCTCAAGGTCGAGGACGCCCGGCTGGCGCGTGTGCCCGACCCGGTCCCCGAGGTGTACTTCGGCGGCTCCTCGCCCATCGCGGGAGAGGTCGCCGCCAAGCACGTGGACGTCTACCTGACCTGGGGCGAGCCGCCCGCACAGGTCGCCGAGAAGATCGCCTGGGTGCGCGCCCTGGCGGAGAAGGAGGGCCGCACCGTCCGGTTCGGCATCCGGCTGCACGTCATCACCCGCGACACCTCCGAACAGGCCTGGGCGGAGGCGCGGCGGCTGCTCGCCGGCTTCGACCCGGAGACCGTGAAGTCCGTACAGGCCGGACTGGCCCGTAGCGAGTCCGAGGGCCAGCAGCGCATGCTCGCCCTGCACGGCGGCGGGAACCGGGACGGACTGGAGATCCACCCCAACCTCTGGGCGGGCATCGGCCTGGTACGCGGCGGCGCGGGCACCGCCCTGGTCGGCAGCCACGACGAGGTCGCCGAGCGCATCACCGAGTACCACCGCCTGGGCATCGACGAGTTCGTGTTCTCCGGCTACCCGCACCTGGAGGAGGCGTACTGGTTCGGCGAGGGAGTCCTGCCCCGGCTCGCCGCGCAGGGCCTGTGGCAGCACCCGTTCGCACCCCGGGCCGCCCCGACGGCCCAGGTACCGTTCGCGAGCTGAGCCCCGCCGTCCTCCCCGCCCGCTCGCCTCGCCCGCCCACCCGGCCTGGTGCGTAGGCATCAGGCCGGACGAGCGGCTGGTCCGGGGGCACCAAGGGAAGACGGCAACCGGGCACGATGCCCGGCGGGACACCGGAGGGAAGTGTGGGAGACGCGCGCATCCCGCGCGTTCCCCTTTCCCCAGCGGTGTCTGGAGTGATCAACAGATGTCGGAGAAGACATCCACGTCCCCGCCCCGAGGTTCCCGAGAGGTGGTGTCCCCGGCCCGCATGGGGAGAGCGTCGATCGGCGCTCTCGGTGTCCTGGCCCTCGCCCTCGGCGCCCTGCAGTCCGTGGTGGAGCCCGCGCTCCCGCTGCTGCAACGCGAGTTGGCGGTCAGCCCCGCCGAAGGGGCCCTGATCGGCAACACGTTGCTCGTCACCGGCGCCGTCGTCACACCCGTCGCGGGCAAACTCGGCGACCGCTACGGCGGGAAGCGGGTGCTGATCTGGCTGATGGCCGTGGTGTCGGCCGGCGGTCTGCTGGCCGGTGTGGCGCCGAACCTGCCGGTGCTGCTGCTCGGCCAGGTGCTGCAGGGCGTCATGGTGGGCGCGCTGCCCCTCTCGTTCATCCTGGTCCGCAAACACCTGCCGATCGGCGAGACACAGGTGGCGATCGGTCTGGTCGTCGCGCTGTTCACGGGCGGCGGCATGGTGGGCATGCTGTTCGCCGGGCCGGTCGCCGAAGGACTGTCCTGGCACTGGATGTTCGCGCTGCCGACGATCGCGGTCATCGCGTCGACGCTGGTCGTGGCGCGGCTGATGCCGCACGATCCGCCGTTCCCGTCCGACGACAGGATCGACTGGCCCGGCGTCGTCCTGCTGAGCGGCACGCTGCTCGCGTTCATGGTCGGGCTCGTGACCGTGACGAGGGACGGCGGCCTGCCGCCCTTCGCGGTCGGTGCCATCGCCCTGGCCGTGGCCGCCCTCGGGACCGGCTGGGTCGCCGTCGAGCGGCGGACGGCCTCGCCGATGGTCGATCTGCGCATGCTGGCGAAGCCCGCGATGTGGCACGCGTGCGTGCTCACCCTCGTCATCACCGTCAGCCTCGGAATGGCGCTCTTTCTGATCCCGCAGCTGTTCGCACTGCCGGCCGACGGATACGGCTTCGGAGCCGGCACCACCGGCATCGGACTGTTCCTGCTGCCCGGCGCCGTCGCCGGGGCGGTGAGCGACTCGGTCGGCGGGATCGCGGCGCGGCGCTTCGGTCCGCGTGCCGTGATCGTCGCGGGCACCGTCGCCACGGCGGCCACGATGCTCGCCCTCACCTCGCTGCACACCGCGCAGTGGCATCTCGTCCTCGCGAAGGTGCTGACCGCGTTCGCCGCGGGCGTCGGCACCACGGCGTTGCTCGCCGGCACCGCCACCGCCGTCGCGGCCAAGGACACCGGCATCGCCACCAGCCTGCTCGTGGTGACGCGCGTGATCGGTGTCGCCGTGGGTGCCCAGGGCGCCGGCGCGATCCTCGACGCCGGGGCCGACCCGGGAACGGGCCTGCCGACCGAATCGGCCTTCGTCACCGGCTTCGCGGTCTCCGGCCTCGTCGCCGCACTGTCCCTGCTCGTCGTCCGTTTCACGAAGAAGGAAGCCCAGTCATGACATTCACCGGTCCGTCGACGGACGTGAGGACCACCGCGCAGCGCACCGTGCTGATCTCCGGGGCCAGTATCGCCGGACCCGCGCTGGCCTACTGGCTGCACCGGTCCGGATTCGCGGTCACCGTGGTGGAGAAGGCGGGCGCGCTGCGCGCCGGCGGCTACCCGATCGACCTCCGCGGTACGGCGATCGAGGTCGTCCGGCGGATGGACTTACTGCCGATGCTGCGGGCCGCGCACATCGACTCGCTCCGCTGCACCTTCCTCGACGCCGCCGGCGGGGAGGTGGCCTCGGTCAGCCCGAGCGCCGTCGCCGGCGGCGTCGAGGGACAGGACCTCGAAGTACGCCGGGGGGACCTGGCCACCGCCCTCCACGGCGCGATCCGCGACGACGTGGAATTCCTGTTCGACGACTCCATCGACACCCTCGACCAGTCCGAGCACGAGGTCGACGTCACCTTCCACAGCGGGCGACGGCGCACGTTCGACCTGGTGGTGGGCGCCGACGGTATGCACTCGCACACCCGGCGGTCCCTGTTCGGCCCCGAGGAACAGTTCCAGCGCTACCTCGGCTACTGCTTCGCGCTCTTCACCATGCCGAACACCTTCGGGCTCTCCCGCGAGGTCGTGCTGTGGAACACCCCCGGGAAGGCCGCGGCCCTCTACGCGGTGGGGGACCACGACCAGGTGCACGCCTTCCTGACCTTCCACCGGCCAGAACCGCCGGTCGACGCCCTGCGGAACCCCGACGCCCAGCGGGAACTGGTCGCCACCGCCTTCGCGGGCGCGGGCTGGGAGGTCCCCCGGATGGTCGACGCGCTGCGCGGCGCGGACGACCTGTTCTTCGACACGGCCGGTCAGATCCGTATGCCCCACTGGTCCAACGGCCGGGTCGCACTCGTCGGCGACGCCGCGTACGCACCCTCGTTCCTCACCGGACAGGGGTCCAGCCTCGCGCTGGTCGGTGCCTACATGCTCGCCGACGCCCTGGCCAGGAACGCGGACCACACCGCGGCCTTCGCCGCCTACGAAAGCGACACCCGCGCGTTCGTGGCCATGAACCAGGCACTGGTCGACAACGGTGGGGCCCGGCTCTTCCCCACCACCGAACAGGCCCTGGAGCAGCGCAACACCATGCTGCGAGACCTCGTCACCCTGCCCGCGTCGGCACCGCGGCCGGCCCACTCGGCCCTCACGCTGCCCGACCTCGCCCCCACGCGGTGACCTGACACGGCGGGCGGCCCGCACCCGGCCCGCGCTCCCCGGCGCCGGACTACGACAGGCGGTCGGTGCCGGAACCGGTACCGGCGTCGGGGGACGCCTGGGCCAGGCCCGTCCGGTAGGCGATCACGACGAGCTGTGCCCGGTCGCGGGCCTCCAGCTTCGTCATAGCCCGCTGCACATGGGCGCGGACGGTGAAGGGGCTGAGGAACATCTGGTCGGCGATCTCCTGGTTGGACAGGCCGGTCGCGACCAGAGCCACCATCTCCCGTTCGCGCGGGGTGAGCACGGCGAGCTGTTCGGGGTCGTGCGGCGGGACGTCGTCCGGTCTGGCCAGGAAACGGGTGACCAGGGAGCGGGTCGCGGCGGGGGACAGCAGCGTGTCGCCGGCGGCGATCGTCCGTACGGCGTCCAGCAGGTCCACGGCTCCGATGCCCTTGCCGATGAAGCCGCCGGCCCCCGCGCGCAGCGCCTGGGCGACGTACTCGTCGGTCTCGTACGTGGTGAGGATCAGGATGCGGCTGTCACGCAGTTCCGGGTCCGCGCAGATCTGCGACGTGGCCGTGAGACCGTCCACCTCGGGCATCCGGATGTCCATGACGACGACATCCGGGCGCAGCTTCCGGGTGAGGTGTACGGCCTCCCTGCCGTCGGCGGCCTCGCCGACCACGATGATGTCGGCGGCGGTGTCGAGAAGGATCCGGAAGGCACCGCGCAGCAGGGCCTGATCGTCGGCGAGCAGCACCCGGATCGTCACAGGGCACCCCCGGCCTCTGCGTCGCCCGTAGGTGTGTCGCCCGTCCGTTCGTAGCCGGTCGTGTCGTCGTCGGCCATGTGCCCCTCGATGGTTGTCGTTCCGTGTGTCCCGCGCGTCGGGTCCTTGGCGGGCGGGAGCGGCAGCCGGGTGGAGACGAGGAAGCCGCCCTCGGGGCGCCTGCCGGCCGAGAGGTGTCCCCCGACCGCGGTGGCCCGTTCACGCATCCCGATCAGACCGTAACCGGGCGGACGCTCCGGCAGTTGGGCCGCGCTGCGCGCCGTGGACCCCCTGGACCCCTTGGACGTGGCCGACGTCGTACGGGCGCCGCCTCCGTCGTCGGCGACGCTGATGCTCACGTGGTCCTGGGTCCAGTCGAGGCGCACCCGGGCGCTGCCGGTGGCGGCGTGCTTGGTCACGTTGGTCAGGGCCTCCTGGACGATGCGGTAGGCGGTGAGGTCCATGCCCGGCGGCAGCGGTCTGGCCGTGCCCTCCTGGTGCAGCGACACCTCAAGACCCGCGCGGCGGAAGGACGCGAGGAGCGTGGGGAGCCGGGACAGTCCGGGCGCCGGTTCGGCGGGCGAGGCCGAGTCCCCGGTCTGCCGCAGCAGACCGACCGTGGCCCGCAGATCGTCGAGCGCGTCGCTGGTGGTCGCGACGAGTTCCTTGAGGCTCTTGCGGGTCTGCTCCGGGCGGGTGTCGAAGAGATGGGCGGCGACCGTGGCCTGCGCGTTGGCCAGGGTGATCTGATGGGCCACCAGGTCGTGCAGCTCCCGGGCGATGCGCACCCGTTCCTCGGCCACTCTCCGGCGCGCCTCGCTGTCCCGGGTCTCCTCGGCCCGCCGGGCCCGCTCCTCCACGGCTGCCAGATAGGCGCGCCGGTTCTGCACCGAGCGACCGAGCACGCCGGCCATCAGCGGGAACGCCGCCATCGTGCCCATCCTGCTCGCGTCCTTCCACGAGAGGTCCCCGAACAGGGGGGTGGTGGCGACCAGCAGTGCCGCGGAGATGAGCGACACCACGCCCACCGCGCGCCGTTCGGAGCGCGCGGTGAGCGTGTAGGTGTACGTGGTGATCACGGCGGGGGCCACGATGAGCGGGCTCAGCAGGAGCCCCAGAGGCTGCGCCAGCACGCCGGTCAGAGTGGTGGCCGCCAGGGTGGCCAGGGGCGCCCGGTGCCGCATCGGCAGCACGGCACAGGACACCACGGCCATGAAGTAGGTGGCGGCGGGCGGCGCCGCCAACGTGTCGTCGACCTGCACCACGCCGCCGAGCAGACAGAGCACGAACGCCGTCGTCGTGATCGCGCCCTCCCGCCACCACGAGCCACGTGGTCGAGGGAGGGCGCCACCCGTGTGTGTCATCGCCGGCTCAGTGCCGGCCGACGGGGAACTGCGGCACCGCGGCGTCCGGCTCGGTCGCCGAGACCTGGACGCGCTTGTTCAGGGCCTCGCCCTCGATGTCCACGTTCGGCAGCACACGGTCCAGGATACGGGGCAGCCACCAGGCCCGGTGGCCGAGCAGGGCCAGGACCGCGGGTGCGATCGCCATCCGGACCACGAAGGCGTCGAAGGCGACGGCGGAGGCGAGGCCGACGCCCATCGTCTGGATGGTCGGCATGGTGATCCCGATGAACCCGGCGAAGACGCTGATCATGATGATCGCCGCCGCGGCCACCACGCGTCCGCTGTGCCGGAAGCCGTCGACGATCGCGTCGCCGGGGGAGGCGCCGTGGACGTAGGCCTCCCGCATCCGGGTGAAGAGGAACACCTCGTAGTCCATGGCGAGGCCGAAGACGATGCCGATGATCAGGATCGGCATCAGCGACATGACCGGCCCGGTCTGCTCGATGCCGATCAGGTCCGCGCCCCAGCCCCACTGGAAGACGACGACGAGGACACCGAAGGCGGCCCCCACCGACAGCAGGAAGCCCAGCGCGGCCTTGACCGGGACCAGGATCGAGCGGAAGACCACCATCAGCAGGAGCACCGCGAGGCCGATGACCACGCTCAGATAGGGGAGGAGGGCGTCGGACATGGCTTCTGAGATGTCGATGTTCAGCGCGGTGGTGCCGGTCACCGCGATACCGGCGCCCGTGTCGGCCTCGACGTCGGAGAGCGCGCCCCGGATCGCGTGCACCAGGTCCTTGGTCTCGCCGCTGTTCGGCGCGGTCTGCGGGACGGCGGTGAGGACGGCCGTGTCCTTGGTCGCGCTGAGCACCGGATCACCGACCGACTCGACCCCGTCCACCGCCCGTACGGTCTTGACGACCAGGTCCGTGGTGGCCCGGGTGTCCCCGGACTCCGACGTGTCCACGACCACGGTCAACGGGCCGTTGAAGCCGGGGCCGAAGCCGTCCGACAGCAGGTCGTAGGCGCGGCGCTGGGTGGTCTCCACCGGCTTGGACTCGTCACCGGGCAGCCCGAGTTCGAGGCCCAGGGCCGGCAGGGCGACGGCGCCGAGACCGAGTCCGGCGACCAGCAGCACGGCCACGGGGCGGCGCAGCACGAACCGCGCCCAGCGGACGCCGAGCCCGGCCCGGCCGGCCGCGGTGGGCAGCCGGTGCGGGTGCTCGCCGCCAGGGCGTGCGGCCTTGCGGGCGGAGCGGGACAGTACGCGCCGGCCGAAGAAGCCGAACAGCGCCGGGACCAGGGTCAGCGCGACGAGTACGGCGAGGGCCACGGCGCCCGCGCCACCCATGCCGATCTTGGTGAGTTCGGGGATTCCGACGACCCCGAGGCCGACCAGGGCGATGAAGACGGTCGCGCCGGCGAAGACGACGGCGGAGCCCGCCGTGCCCACGGCCCGCCCCGCGGCCTCCTCCGGTTCGCTGCCCCGGGCGCGCTCGTCGCGGAACCGGGAGGTGATGAAGAGCGCGTAGTCGATACCGACCGCGAGACCCAGCATCAGCGCCAGGATGGCCACGGTGGACGTCAGGCCCAGCGGCGCGGCCAGCGCGGAGACCAGGCCGAAGGCAATGGCCACGCCCAGGAAGGCGGTCATCAGCGACAGTCCGGCCGCGACCAGCGACCCGAGGGTGAGGACCAGCACCACCGCGGCGACCGCCACACCGATGAGCTCCGTCGTACCGCCCGGCTCCACCTCGGCGTCCAGGGCCGAGCCGCCGATCTCCACGGTCAGCCCCGCGTCCCGGGCCTGGCTCGCGGCGTCCTCCAAGGCGCTCTTCGTCGACTCGGTCAGGTCGGTGGCGTCCGCGGTGTAGGTGATCGTGGAGTAGGCGATGGTGCCGTCCTCGCTGACCGCGCCCGTCGTGTACGGGTCGGTGGCCGACGCGACCTGACCGCCCCCGTCCAGCGAGCCGAGCGTGTCCGCGACGGCCGCCTTGTTCTCCTGGGCGGTCACTCGCTGCCCGTCCGGGGCCCGGAACACCAGACGGGCCTCGGCACCCTGGGAGTTGCTCTCGGGGAAGCGCTCGTCGAGCAGGTCGAACGCCTGCTGCGACTCGGTGCCGGGCATGGAGAGGTCCTCCTCCTCCGCCTCGGGCGCCACGGCGGCGGCGACCACGGCCAGCAGCAGGGCGCCCAGCCACAGACCACCCACGAGGCGGCGCCGCCGGAAGGCCCACCGCCCGATCCGATAAAGAAGTGTCGCCATCTGTCGATCTCTCCAGACACCTGAGGAAAGGAAATACGCGGGATTCGCGCGTCTCCCACACTTCCCTCCACCGCCCGGACGGGCATCGTTCCCTGTCGCCGTCTTCCCTTGGTGCACCCGGACCAGCCACGCACCGGTCCTGGTGCCAACGCACCAGAAGCCCCCCTCCCCCGAAAGGGCCCAGGCCACGAGGAACCACACACCAGCGACAACGAACCCGCAGCCGACGCTCTACGGGGACGAGCCACCCCCCAGGGGCGCGAGGAACTGCGCGCCCAGCGCCAACGAACCCGCAGCCGACGCTAGGCCGGAAGGGACCACCCCCCCCCAGGGGCGCGGGGAACTGCGCACCCAGCGACAACGAACCCGCAGCCGACGCTCTACGAGGAGGGGCCACCCCCCCAGGGGCGCGGGGAACTGCGCACCCAGCCACAACGAACCCGCAGCCGTCGCTCCACCGGAAGGGTCCGCCCCCAGGGGCGCGAGGAACCGCGCGCCCAGCGACACCCCCCGCTTCCTGCCCAACCGTCGGAAGACACCCGCCGTCCGGGCGGACCTCCTGGCCCCTTGGTGTGACCCGGCGGCCCCGCACGGTGATTTCGGACGGTGCGGAATTTACGATGCCGGATAGATGGTTGGCTTATACACCGAGCTTGCCGCTCGACCCACCGAGCGCGGGCCGCCCGGCCCGCTTTCCCGCACCCCCCACCAGCGAGGCGACGTGAACCAGCCCACCCCCGAGCAGCCCGCCGACATCGTGGCGCGACTGCGTGCCACCTACCGCTCCGGCCGTACCAAGCCCGTCGCGTGGCGCACCGGCCAGCTCCGCCGCCTGCGCGAGATGCTCACCGAGGACGGCACGGAGATCGCCGCAGCCCTCCACGCCGACCTGGGGAAGAGCTCCACCGAATCCTTCCGCACGGAGATCGACTTCGTCGTGCGGGAGATCGACCACACCCTTGAGCACCTCGACGACTGGCTGCGCCCCCAGCCCGCCCCCGTACCCGCGCGCCTCGGCGCCGACGCGGCGGGCTGGACCCGCTACGACCCCCTCGGTGTCGTCCTGGTCATCGCCCCCTGGAACTACCCGGTGCAGCTCCTGCTCGCCCCGATGCTCGGCGCGCTCGCCGCGGGCAACGCGGTGGTCGTCAAACCCAGCGAGCTGGCCCCGGCCACCTCCGCCGTACTGGCCCGGCTGCTGCCCCGGTACCTCGACACCGAGGCGGTCGCCGTCGTGGAGGGCGCCGTGCCCGAGACCACGGCCCTGCTCGCCGAGCGCTTCGACCACATCTTCTACACCGGCAACGGCACCGTCGGCCGCATCGTGATGACCGCCGCCGCGCGCCACCTCACCCCGGTCACCCTCGAACTCGGCGGCAAGTCACCGGCCTTCGTCGACCGGGGCACCGACCTGGCCGTCGTCGCCGAGCGTCTGGCGCGCGGCAAGTTCCTCAACGCCGGGCAGACCTGCGTCGCCCCCGACTACGTCCTGACCGACCCGGCGACGGCCCGCGCCCTGGAGCCCGCACTGGCGAAGGCCGTCGAGGCGCTGTACGGAGCCGACGCGTCGCGCTCCACCGAGTACGGGCGGATCGTCAACGAGCGGCACTTCGACCGGCTCAGCGGGCTGCTCGGCTCCGGCCGGGTCGTCGTGGGCGGCGACAGCGACCGCGGCGCGAAGTACATCGCGCCGACCGTCCTGGCCGACGTCGAGCCCGACGCGCCGGTCATGGGCGAGGAGATCTTCGGGCCGATCCTGCCGATCGTGACCGTCCCCGGGCTCGACGAGGCCATCGACTTCGTCAACGACCGCGACAAGCCCCTCGCCCTGTACGCCTTCACCGAGTCGGACACCACCCGGGAGCGGCTCGCCGCCGAGACCTCGTCCGGCGGACTGGGTCTCGGTCTGCCGCTCGCCCATCTCACCGTCTCGGACCTGCCGTTCGGGGGCGTGGGGGAGAGCGGCATGGGCAACTACCACGGCCGCTACTCGATCGAGACGTTCAGTCACCGCAAGGCCGTACTGGAGAAGCCGCTGAGCTGAAGTGGCGTGGCGTCGGGGCGAGTTGACTGGTCTACACCCTTGACTGGTCCAGACCAAGGTGGTGGAGTGTGCTACCTCACCCCCACCACGGCCGCCCCGTACGCCGCGGCCGGTGCTCCCGGCCCACGCGTACAAGGTCTCCTCCGCTCTGCCCACGTACGGGTCGCGGCCGTGCTCCGCGAAGGAGTTGGTCCTGTGTCGAGGCGCCGTATCTCTGCGTTCGTGGCCGCGATCGTCCTCGGAACCGCCGCACCGGTGCTCCTGCCGGCCCCGGGCGCGTCCGCGGCGGCCTGTTCGAGCTACCCCAACTGGGTGGCCGGCCAGTCCTACGTGACCGGGAACATCGTCCGGTACACCGACGGCAAGGCGTACATAGCCGAGCACGACAACCCGGGCTACGACCCCATCATCAGCACCTGGTTCTGGGAGCCGTACGCCTGTGACAACGGGCCCACCAACCCCTCCGGGTTCGTCGTCAGCGAGGCGCAGTTCAACCAGATGTTCCCGAGCCGGAACTCCTTCTACAGCTACAGCGGGCTGACGGCCGCGATGAGCGCCTACCCGGCGTTCGCGAACACCGGCAGCGACACGGTGAAGAAGCAGGAGGCCGCCGCCTTCCTCGCCAACGTCAGCCACGAGACCGGTGGTCTGCAGTACGTGGTCGAGCAGAACACCGCCAACTACCCCCACTACTGCGACTGGAACCAGTCCTACGGCTGCCCGGCCGGCCAGAGCGCGTACTACGGCCGCGGTCCGATCCAGCTCAGCTGGAACTTCAACTACAAGGCCGCGGGCGACGCGCTCGGCATCGACCTCCTCAACAACCCCTGGCTCGTGCAGAACGACTCCGCCGTGGCCTGGAAGACCGGCCTCTGGTACTGGAACACGCAGTCCGGACCCGGCACCATGACCGGCCACAACGCCATGGTCAACGGCGCGGGCTTCGGCCAGACGATCCGCTCCATCAACGGTTCGCTGGAGTGCGACGGCAAGAACCCCGCCCAGGTGCAGAGCCGCGTGGACAGCTACCAGCGGTTCGTCCAGATCCTCGGCACGACGGCCGGCAACAACCTGTACTGCTGACACACCCTCGCGCGCGGTCCGCACCACTCGCCGCCGCCCCACAGCCGGCTCACCACCGGCTGTGGGACCGGGACCCGCGGGAGAGCGGGGAGAGCATGGAGACACATGGACGAAGCGGCGACGGGCTGACCCCGGCGGGTCACGCGGGGGGCGGGCCCCTGAGAACGGACACGGTGACCTCCGCGAGCGTCCGACCGGTCCGGAAGGCCTCCGCCCGCATCGTGGCCAGCGCGCCGTCGACGCTCATGCCGAACCGGGCGGCGACGACCCCGATGGCCTGGTGGGTCGAGGACCAGTGGGCCCGTACGACGTCCGTGGGCTGCCACTGGGGGTACACGGAGCCGTCGAAGAGGTCGCCGTGCGCCGGCAGCAGGGCCCGCGCCACGGCGCCCGCGACCTGGGCGCCGACCCGTAGGGACGACGCGTCGAGTCCGTCGTCGGCACACGTGTAGACCTCCAGCGAGCCGAGCGTCTGATCGACGACCCGCAGGGGGAACGCGCAGACGGCCCCCACCTCGGGCAGCTGCTCGACCACGGTCGCGCCGAAGAACGGCCAGGGCGTGACATGCCGCCGCAGACCGCTCGCCACGGCCGGCACGCCGTCCCGCGCGGCGGCGATGCAGGGGCCCTCCGCCACGGTGAACTGGATCTCCTCCAGCCGCAGAGCGGTGTCGTCGGACGCGCACAGCAACTGCCGGGCGGGTGTGTCGGTGAACAGGGCCAGGGTCGCCCCGTCGACGGCCAGGACTTCGCAGGCCGCGGCGCACAGGGCGCGGGGCAGCTCACCCGCCTCCGCGAGACGGGCGGCCTCCGAAACCGTCTGTGCCGCCGAGGGTGGTCGTGCAGCCATCGGATTCTCCGTCCTGTCCCGTCCATGCCGTCCCCGTGTTCGTACGAGTACCTCCTCACCGGCATCCGGAACGGCATGCTGCCCGCGGACCTCAGACGTCGGGGGCCGGGTCCTCCTCCGGTACGACGTGGACCGCGGCCTCCTCCGCGCCCGCGGCTCCGCCGTCGACGCCCACGTCCGAGGCGACGGCGTCCTTCGTCGTGTCCGGGTGGGCACCCTCGTCCGGCGCCACCAGACGGCCCGCGCGCTCCCCACCGGCCTCGGGGTCGAGGGCCTCTCCCTCGCCGTAGGGCAGGTCACCGACGCCGTCGCCGGCCGGGGTCTCCTCCTCGGGGACCTCCTGGAGCAGCCGTTCGTCCAGGCTCTCGCCCTCGTGCTGCTCGGCCGCCGTGACGCCCGTCCTGGTGACTCCCAGCGGCTTCTCCGGCGGGGAGTACCCCTCGTCGAGCACGTCGTCGTACGTACGTTCGTCCACCGCGTCCTCAAGGTCCAGGGCGGTGGCGTCCGCCTGGTCCTCGCCCGCCTCCGCGGGCTGGTAGACCTCGTCCCCCGTGCTGTCGTCGCTCATGTCAGCCTCCTGGCCAGGTGATCGCTTTGCGCTCCCCGTAGGAGTACCGCGGTGCCCGGCACACGCTCCGTGAAACACCGGGCGACTCGATGGCCCCGCGTCACCGGCGCGACCGCACCCGGCAAGCTCGTGGTATTGACCGGTACATACCAATCCGATTGAGTGTCCCCGCGCAGACCCCCCACTTTCCCGGCGGCTGATCAGGCGTCGCCGCGCTGCCGAAGGGATCCGACCGTCATGCGGAGATACCGCCCCCTGCTCGCCCTCACCGCCGCCGGAGCGGCACTGACCACCGCTCTGGCCGCTCCCGCCCACGCGGCTGACGTGCCGGCCTCCGGAGTGTTCTACGTACAGAGCGCCCTCACCGGACTCAACGCCGCCGACAGCGGGGGAGCGGTCCTCCAGCGCAACCCCAAGGGCGACGAGGACCGCCAGCAGTGGACGCTCAGGTCCAGCGGCACGTCGTACGTCCTGGAGAGCACCGACACGGCGGGCAGCTGCCTCGGCAGGTCGGGCGGCCAGGCGAGAACCGTGGCCTGCGCGGGCGCCGACGCCTCGTGGGAGATCACCGCGGTGGGCACCGACCGCTACCGGCTCAAGGTGCCGGGCGCCGACCAGTACCTGAGCGTCGGGGCGAAGGCCTCCGGCGCCAACTACCCGGCGCAGCTGGTCGTCGGCGGCGCGGGCGACCCCGCGGCCTGGTACCTCACCCCGGTGACGTCCCCGACCTCCCCGATGCCGAACGCGGATCAACGCACCCTGGACCAGGTCACGTTCCTCACCTCCCACAACGCCTACGCGAACGGCGTCGACGGCGGCTTCGCGCCACCCTTCGTCAACCTCGTCCCGAACCAGAGCCGCGGTATCAACCAGCAACTCACCGACGGCGTACGCGGGTTCATGCTGGACATCCACCAGACCCCGGACGGCGCGATCCTCTGCCACAACAGCTGCACCCTCGTCAGCAGCCCGGTGGCGCTGTGGGTGGACATCCAGCGCATGGTCGACTTCCTCAGGCAGAATCCGAATGAGATCGTCACCGTGTTCCTGGAGGACTACGTCGACCCGGGCGTCCTGCGCAGCGAACTGGCCCGTGTGAACGGCCTGTCCGACGTCCTCTACCGGCCGGACCAGACGGGTGTGCGCGCGAACGGCTGGCCGCGGGTGGCGGACCTGATCGCGGCCGACGACCGGCTGCTCCTGTTCAGCGACCACAGCCGATCCGCCGACCAGTCGGCCGGTCTCACCCGGGACAGCTTCGGCGTCATGTACCAGCGCGAGTGGACCGTGGAGAACTACTGGTCCATGGGCTCGGGGCTCGGGAACTCCGACTGGTCCTGCTACAGCCGCTGGTACGACGCCAACACCAACGTCCCGCTCACGGCCACGGCGTCGCCCTTCCGTCCGCTCTTCGTGATGAACCACTTCCGTGACACGGCGATCGCCTCGACCGCGGGCACCGACAACACCAAACTCACCGACCGGGCACGGAGGTTCTGCCAGCCCGCGGCGCGCAAGAAGCCCAACTTCCTCGCGGTGGACCGGTACGACCTCGGCTCACCCGCCTCGGCGGTGGCGACGCTGAACACGTACACGTACTGATGTCCACGTACTGATGTTCCCGTACTGACGTGGGTGGCCGGCCCCGGCGGGACCGGGGGCAGCCACCCACGTCAGTGCTCGACGAGGTGCGGCGTGCGGTCAGCCGAGCTGTGCGTGCAGGAACTCGACCGTGCTCCGCCAGGCCAGGGCCGACGACTCGGGGTCGTGGACGGCCGGGCGGCCGTCGTTGAAGAAGGCGTGGTCGGCCGGGTAGACGCGGAAGTCCGGGGTGACGCCGGACTGTTCGCGGATCGTCTCGGCGAGCGGGGCGAGGGAGTCGACGGGGATACTGGTGTCGAGCTCGCCGTAGTGGCCGAGGATCTGGGCCTTGAGCCCCGAGAAGTCGGGAGCCTCGCCCTGGATCACGCCGTAGAAGGGGACAGCGGCCCTCACGCGCGGGTCGGTGGCCGCCTGGTGGAGGACGAAGCCGCCTCCCATGCAGAAGCCGACCGAACCGACCGCCTCCGACGTGACCTCCGGCATCGCCAGCAGATGGTCGACGGCGCCCGACAGCAGCTCGACACCGCGCGCCACGGGCAGCTCCCGCATCATGCGGAACGCCTCGGAGCTCTCATGGGCGACGTTGCCGCCGTACAGGTCAGGGGCCAGCGCCACGAACCCCTCCTGGGCCAGGCGCTCGGTGACGTCCGCGATGTGGTCGGTCAGCCCCCACCACTCCTGGATCACGATGACACCGGGCCCTCGTCCGGCCGGCGGCAGTGCCAGGTAACCGTGTGCGGTGGTGCCGCCGCTCGGGAACGTGACGTTCTGGTGGGCGGGTGCCCCGGTGGACCTGGGCGTCTCGGACATGGTGTGTCACTCCTGTCGATGGATCTCGCCCCCCAGCATGCAGGAACCGGGTGCCGGGTGGGCGGACGGCCCCCGGACCGGGGAACGCCGGGCTACGCGTTCCGAGCGGTCGTGGCCCGCTCGCCTGTTTCGAGGGTGTCGAGCAGGGACAGGAAGGCTCTCGCCGCCGGACTGGTCGCCTCCGGTGACGGGAGCATCGCGACGGTCTCGTACGGCGTCTCGGTGTCGGCCTTGAGCGGCAGGGCCGGCAGCGCCGGCCGCTTGTGGGCGAAGTGGCGCGGTACGACGGCGATACCGAGGCCCTCCTCCACGAGGTCGAGCAGGCTGTGTACGTCGTTGACCTCCAGGGCGACCGTGCGGTGCACGCCCGCCGCCGCGAAGGCCGCGTCGGTGGTGCGGCGCGGCCCCCAGTCGGGGTGGAAGTCGACGAAGGCCTCGCCGCCCAGCTCGCGGGGGGTGACGGAGCCGCCGTCCGCGAGACGGTGCGAGGGGTGGCACACGACGGTCATCGGCTCACGGGTCAGGGGCAGACACCGCAGCTGTTCGGTGTCGGCGCGGGTCGTCACCGCGAACGCCAGATCCAGCCGGCCTGCGGCGACGTCCTCGGCGAGAGCCCCCGAGCTCGCCTGCCGCAGCCGGATCTCCACATCCGGATGCTGCCGTCGGAACGCGGCCAGCAACGGGGCCACGTGCACACCGGCGATGCACTGCTCGGTGCCCAGCGAGAGCCTGCCGCGCAGCACCCCCTGCACGGCGGCCACCGCGTCGTGGGCCGCGCGGACCTGGGCCAGGATCCGCTCCGCCTCGGTCAGCAGGGCCCGCCCGGCCTCGGTGAGCGTCACCCGGCGGGTGGTGCGCACGAACAGCGGGGCGCGCAGCTCGCGCTCCAGGGCGCGGATGGAGGCGGACAGACCGGACTGCGACACCATGAGGCGTTCCGCCGCCCGGGTGAAGTGCTGGTCCTCGGCGACCGCGACGAAGTGCTGAAGGTGGCGCAATTCCATGATTGAGAAGCGTATCCGCTGAATCCCATCCGATTCTCCTGTTGGACCGCTGTCGGCCGGGCAGGCGAGAGTGGACACCGGTCCACTCCGTACCGACCCCTCTGGAGAACGCGTTGTACACCGCACACACCGACCGTTACGCGGACATGTCCTACCGGCGCACCGGACGCAGCGGCCTGAAGCTGCCCGCCCTCTCCCTGGGCCTGTGGCACAACTTCGGCCCCGACCGGCCGGTGGACACCCAGCGCGCGATCCTGCGGCGAGCGTTCGATCTGGGCGTCACCCACTTCGACCTGGCCAACAACTACGGGCCCCCGCCCGGCGCGGCCGAGTCGGCCCTCGGCGAGGCCCTGAAGGCGGACTTCGCGCCCTACCGCGACGAGCTGGTCATCTCCAGCAAGGCCGGCTACCTGATGTGGCCGGGCCCGTACGGGGAATGGGGCTCCCGCAAGTACCTGCTGTCCTCGCTCGACCAGAGCCTGAACCGCATGGGCCTCGACTACGTCGACATCTTCTACTCGCACCGCCCCGACCCGGAGACTCCCCTGGAGGAGACGATGGGCGCCCTGCACTCGGCCGTGCAGCAGGGCAAGGCGCTGTACGTCGGCGTCTCGAACTACTCGCCCGAGCAGACCCGTGAGGCCGCGCGCATCCTGGGCGAGCTGGGCACCCCGCTCCTCATCCACCAGCCGCGCTACTCGATGCTCGACCGGCGGCCCGAGGAGGAGGGGCTCCTGGACACGCTCGACGAGCTGCGGATCGGGTCCATCGCCTACTCGCCACTGGACCAGGGTCTGCTCACGGGCCGCTACCTGGACGGAATCCCGGAGGGTTCGCGGGCCGCGAGCGACAGCCCCTTCCTGAGCGCGGACAAGCTGACCGAGGAGCTGGTCGCCGACCTGCGCGCCCTGAACGGCGTCGCCGAGTCCCGCGGCCAGTCCCTGGCCCAGATGGCGCTGGCCTGGGTGCTGCGCGGCGGCCGGGTCACCTCCGCGCTGATCGGCGCGAGCAGCCCGCAGCAGCTGGAGGACAGCGTGGCGGCCACGGGCAACCTGGAGTTCTCGCAGGACGACCTCGCACGCATCGACGCGATCGTGCAGAAGCCGGCCGTCTAGGCTCCGCCACTTCCACCGACTCCATGCTTTTCCCCGCTCGCATGCGAGCGGGGAAAAGCATGTCTCCTGAGCCAACAGACTGGCTGGAAAGGCATGGTGACACTGTGTCAGGAGTGGCGATACTCGAAGGCTAGGGCAATTCGCCCTACGAGCAGCGCTTCATCGAACGACCACCTCAGAACAGCGCCATGGTGCACGGCAGAACGAGCCGCGGGAAAGAGAGGCCGACAGGCGGCGAGCGGATGTGATGGGGGAGTGATCGTGCACGACGAATTCCTGTGCCACGTCACCGCGTACGGAGTCTGCGGCGGAATGTGGGTCGGCGTCCCCCTCGGCACCTATCGAGCGCCCACTCTGGCCCTCGCCATGTGGTGGTTGCGGGAACGGGCGTCCTGGATCGCCGAGCGCCTGGACCCGGACCCCGACGCCCCGTACTTCCCGCCGAACTCGATGGCGCCCGTCGCGGGCACGTCCCCCGATGTGCCCGGCATGCTGCGCCTGTGGTGCGGCGACATCGAGCAACAGGATTTGGCCGCCGAGGAGTTGGCCGCCGGGCATCTGGTGCGCATCGTCACGAGCGACGAGACCACCGAGTACGAACTGCTCGCGGAGTCGGTCGACGCGCTGCGGATGCAGCGCACCCTGCCCTTCGTGTCCGTCCCGGCGGCCTGATCGACGCGACCTGCCCGACCCGACCCCGAGGCGGGAGTCAGTCCTTGCTCAGGAGCAAGTGGGCGTGCGGGAACTGGCGTTCGTCCTCCCGGGGGGCTCGTACCAGGCGGGCCTTCTCGGTGAAGCCCGTCCCCGTCAGCAGGCCGGCCACCCGGTCGGGGGACCAGCGGTAGGCGAGGGCCACCTTGTGGTCGAAGGACTCGACGAGCTCCGCGGGGTCGTCGTGCGCCTGGAACGAGAGCAGCAGATGGCCACCGGGTGTCAGTACGCGGTGGAACTCCGCGCACACCTGGGGCAGCAGCTCCGGGGGAGTGTGGATGATCGAGTAGCGGGCCAGCACTCCGTCGAGCGTGCCGTCACCGAGTTCCAGCGCGGTCATCGACCCCACCTCGAACCGCAGGTCCGGGTGTGCCGAACGGGCGATGGCGATCATCTCCGCCGACAGGTCGACACCCGACGCGTCCAGGCCGAGCGAGTGCAGAAAGGACGTCACATGGCCCGGACCGCAGCCGAGGTCGGCCACGGTGCCGCCGCCAGCCGTCCGCACGAAGTCGGCGAACGCGGCGATCATCGCCCGGTCCAGCGGAAAGTCCTCCAGGGCGTTGGCGAAGAGCTCGGCGTAACGGGCGGCCATCGCGTCGTAGGCCGTCCGGGTGGTACGCAGGAATTCTGGCTCGATCATGGATCCGTACGGTAGTACGGCCGGCGGGGCCGGACCCGCGAAAGCGGGTATTGCTCCCGGTGCTAGATGCCGGAGAGGACGGTGGGGTCGCCGTCGGTCCAGGCGTTGTCGACGGTGACGCGCCGGATGACCCATACCTCGCCCTGCCGGACGAGTTCGACGTCGTACCGGTTGGTCATGAGGACGTGGCGGGAGTGGTCCTCCCGGGGCAGGTGCTGGCAGGCCATGATGCCTTCGAGGTGTGCCGTGTCGCCGTCGAGGGTCACCCGCGGGTTGCTCAGGGAGTGGGTCGTGTCCAGGTGGCTGAGCGAGCCGGACAGTGCGGCGGCGATGGTGTCCCGGCCCTCCACCGGCGGGTACGCGTGGCCGGCCTTCGCCGTGGCGGGCCCGAAGTCGGCGACCGCGTCCTCGGCGAAGGCGGAGGCGAGGAGGTCCTTGTCGCGCAGGTCGAGGCCGGCGGCGTACCGGTAGAGGGTCTCCACCACGGCGAGCTTGTCGGCGGTGGCGGTGAGGGAGGCGGGAGAGGCGAGGGGAGTGCTGCTGTCCGGCATGGTGCTTCCTCAGGTGGCAGGTGGTGGTGTGTTGTGTCCTCCACCGTAGACCACTGATTGACAGGTGTCGAATAGTGCTCGGAAGGCGGCCGTCCGCCTCGGCGCAACGACCCCCCGGCCTCGGAGTAGGGTGCGTCCATGGCGAGTGATCAGTCTCCGGCCGCTGAAGCGGACCCGCGCTTCGTCCGCTCGCGACGGGCGATCGCGGACACGCTGGCCGACCTCATGCAGCGGACACAGACGGCTCCCTCGGTCTCCGCTCTGGCCGAAGCGGCGGGCGTCCACCGCGCCACCTTCTACAACCACTTCGACTCGGTCGAGGAAGCCGCGGTGTACGTGATCGCCGACGACTTCCGGACCCTGCACGACCTGAACATCAGCGACCGGCAGCTGGGCGCGGACCCGGCCGCCGTGGCGGTGGCGACACTGAACGCCATGCTCGACACCCTCCGCCGGCGCAGGAGCCTCTTCCTGCTGGCCTCGACCTGGCGGTCGTCCAGCGGGCTGATGGGGATCGGCGACCTCCTCCTGGAACAGCTCCGCCTGCTGCGGCGGGACCTCGGCGTCGACGAAGGGGAGGAGCCGGGCGCGAACTCGGTCGAGGACGTCTACACGGCCTCCGGCGTCCACGGAGTCTTCTCCGCCGCGGTCGGCGGGAACACCGACTGCGCCCCGGAGGAGATCGCCGTCCGGCTGTACGCCCTGCTGCCGGGCTGGATCCGTCAGCCGCCGGAGCCGTCGAGGACCTGACCCGCGACGCGGCCGGCCGGGCAGCCGCCGCCCCGCAGCTGACGGAAGAACGCCCGTACGTCCCCGACGAGCAGCTCCGGTTCCTCCATCGCCGCGAAATGCCCGCCCCGGTCGAACTCGGTCCACCGCACCACGTTGTCCGTGCGGTCCGCGTTGTGCCGCAGCGGGATGAAGTTGTCCCGGGGGAAGACGGCGAGTGCGGTCGGTGTGGTCGACGGCTCCGCGGGCGCGCCCCCGTCGGCCGCGTGCGCGCGCTCGTAGTAGACCCGCGCGGACGAACCGGCCGTGCCCGTGAGCCAGTACAGCATCACGTCGGTGAGCAGCTGGTCCCGGTCGACCGCGTCCTCGGGACGCTCGTCCGAGTCCGTCCACTCCTTGAACTTCTCGGCGATCCAGGCGAGTTGCCCGACGGGTGAGTCGGTGAGCCCGTAGGCGAGGGTTCCCGGCCGGGTCGACTGGATGTCGGCGTACCCCTGGCGCTCACGGGTCCACTCCTGGTGGCGCCGCCACGAGGCGAGGGTGCGGTCGCGTTCCCGGGGGCTCAGCGCGGCCAGCTCCCCGGGAGTCGGCTCGGTCGTGGCGTGCGCGCCGGGCAGCAGGTTCAGATGGACGCCGATCACCCGGTCGGGGTGGACACGGCCCAGCTCGCGGGAGATCGCCGCGCCCCAGTCGCCGCCCTGCACGCCGTACCGCCGGTGGCCGAGCCGGTCCATCAGGACGGCGAACGCGGCGGCGATGCGGCGGTACTCCCAGCCGGTGTCCCGGGTGGGCCCCGACAGACCGAACCCGGGAATGCTCGGGACCACCAGGTGGAAGGCGTCGGCCGGGTCACCGCCGTGGGCGCGCGGATCGGTCAACGGGCCCACCACGTCGAGGAACTCGGCGATCGAGCCGGGCCAGCCGTGCGTGACGATCAGCGGGGTCGCGTCCGGCTCCGGGGAGCGGATGTGCGCGAAGTGGAGGTCCGCCCCGTCGATGACCGTCATGAACTGGGGCCACTCGTTGAGCCTGGCCTCCGCGGCGCGCCAGTCGTAGGAGTGCCGCCAGTACTCCACCAGCTCTTCGAGGTAGGCGCGCGGAACCCCGTACGCCCAGCCCACGCCCGGCAGCTCGTCCGGCCACCGCGTGCGGTCCAGGCGCGCGTGCAGATCGTCGAGGTCGGCCTGGGGGATGTCGATACGGAAGGGCTGGACACGGTCGCCGTGCGGGGAGGTCATGGCCGGTCATGCTAGTTCCGCGGTGGCACCCGCGCCGGATTCCGGAAATGCCGCCCGCGCCACCGATGAGTTTCCCGTCTGGGACCGGTCGATACAGATGACAGCGCTGATGACAGCACCGAGGACAGCGTTCCCGACCCGGGAGGTACCCATGAGCACCGACGGATTCACCACATGTCTCTGGTTCGACGGACAGGCCGAGGAGGCCGCGAACTTCTACGTCTCGCTCTTCAAGAACTCCGAGCTCGGCAGGATCGGCCGCTACACGGAGGCCGGACCGGGCACCGCCGGTTCCGTCCTCACCGTCGACTTCGTGGCCAACGGCCAGAAGTTCATCGGCCTGAACGGCGGACCGGAGTTCACGTTCAACGAGGCCGTCTCCTTCCAGATCGACTGCGCGGACCAGGCCGAGGTGGACTTCTACTCGAACGCGCTCATCGAGGGCGGCGGCGAGCAGGGTCCCTGCGGTTGGCTGAAGGACAGGTTCGGCGTCTCCTGGCAGGTAGTCCCGACTCGGCTGATCGAGATGATCAGCGACTCGGACCAGGAGAAGGCGAACCGCGCCATGGCGGCCATGCTCAAGATGCACAAGCTCGACATCGCCGCCCTGGAGAAGGCGTACGCCGGGAAGTGAGACACCCGCCACCGCGAGACGGCCGCCTGCCGCCGCCCCGGGGCCGGGTTCAGCCCCGGGGCCGGGTTCAGGCGGGCCGGCCGCCGTGCAGTGCCGTGTAGGCGCCCGCGCGCAGCATCAGCTCCTCGTGCGACCCGATCTCCCGTACGGCGCCGTCCCCCATCACCACGATCCGGTCGGCGCCCCTGATCGTCGAAAGACGGTGTGCCACCACGAAAGTGGTGCGCCCGCTCACCAGCCGGGCCAGCGCCTGCTGGACGAGCGCCTCCGACCGGGTGTCCAGCGCGGACGTCGCCTCGTCGAGGATCAGCACCCGCGGATTGCGGATGAGGGCCCGCGCGATGGCGAGGCGCTGCCGCTGCCCGCCCGACAGCCGGGCCCCGTGCTCGCCCACCACGGTGTCGAGCCCGCGGGGCATCCGGTCCACGAACTCCAGCGCGTTGGCGTCCCGCAGCGCCGCCCGCACGGTTGCCTCGTCGGCGTCCGCGTCGTCCATGCCGTACGCGACGTTCTCCCGCACGGTGCCGTCGAAGAGGATCGACTCCTGCGGCACGACCGACACGAAGCGCCGGTACGTGCGCAGGTCCAGGGTGTTCATGTCGGAGCCGTCGAGCAGCACCCGGCCCGAGGTCGGCCGGATGAAGCCGATGACGAGACTGAGCACCGTGGACTTGCCGGCGCCCGAGGCGCCGACGAGCGCGATCGTCTCGCCCGGGGCGACGGAGAGGCTGAAGTCCCGCACGGCGGGCCGGTCGCTGTCCTCGTACGCGTAGCCCACGCCCTCGAACTCGACGGCCCCGCGCAGTGAGTCGAGCCGCGCCTTGCCCTCGTTGTCCTCCAGCTCGGGGGCCTGAAGGACCTCGCCGACGGACCGTACGGACTCCAGGCCCTTGGTGATGACGGGGGTCAGCCCCGCCAGGGTGGTCGTCGAGTTGGTCAGCGTGGTCAGGAACGCGCTGAGCATGACGACGTCGCCGGGGGAGACGGCCCATACGCTGTAGTACGAGACCAGGGCGGCCGCGGCGAGGAAGACGACCCCGATCATGTTCAGGAACACCCAGGCCAGCGAGGCGAAGCGTCCGTTGAGGAGGTCCAGACGCAGCCCCGAGGTGAGGACCTTGTCCAGGGTGCCGTCCATCCGCCGCAGGGCGTTGACCTCCAGACCGTGGGCCCGGGTGACGGAGATCAGCCGGGTCATCTCCGTCACCCGGGAGGACAGGTGCTCGACCTCGTGGCGGAAGTCCTCGTTGTGGACGCGCAGCCGCCCCCGCAGCCGTGCGACGAGCAGCGCCGCCACGGGGACCACGCACAGGAAGACGGGGACGAACTCGGGTGTGCGCACGGCGATGATGACGAGTCCGCCCGTGAGTACGGTGACCGCGCCGAGGCCGGTCTCGGCGGTCTGCTGCACCATCTGCTCGACCGTCTCCACGTCCCGGACGACCTTCGCCTGGAGGACGCCCGCGCTGACGCGTGAGTGATAGCCGATGGAGAGCTGCTGCATGCGGGTGCACAGCCCGGACCGCAGGGCCGTGCCCATGCGGCGCACGCTGCCGTAGAGCAGCCGCACGTAGAGCAGGTGCAGCGGCATGTTGACCACCAGGATGAAGAGGATGACTCCGGCGCTGAGCCAGAGGTCTCCGATCGGCCCGTGCTGCACGACCGTGTCGATGATGGTCGCGGTGATCAGGGGCAGCAGCCAGACCGGGCTGTGCTTGACGGTGAAGACGACGACGGCGGCGGTGAGCCGCCACCGGTCGGTGCGGAACAGGTAGACGAGGGTGCGTATCGGGTGCTCGCCGCGGTAGCGGTGGTCGAGCGGTTTCTCCCACGAGGCCATGCCGGCCTTCCCTCCCCAGGGAGTCGTTGAACACAGGGCAAGCGCTTTCTGCCCAGGTATCGATCACCTACACCCGATCCGCCGCCGAGGTCACGGCGCGGCTGATCGCGCGGGTGACGCGCAGGATGCCGGGGGAGCGGACGGGGCAGGGCCTGGGCGTCGAGGTGGTGGGCGCCAGGCAGAAGTGCAGGTAGTCGTCGTCGCGGTGCAGGGCGGTGCGGCCACTGCCCGGTTGCGTGCAGTACGGCTCGTGCGCGCGTTCGTACGCGGTGCACGGCAGGTACTGGGTCCAGGAGTAGCGGGCCGAGGCCGGGCTCACCGCCTTCCCGGCGTCCGCGAGCAGATCGCCGGAGGCCCCGGCCTGCCGCTCGTAGACCGCGTTGACGCGCCGGACCCGGTCGGGGGTGATCGGGTCGGGGCCCTGGAGCACCCAGACGATCCGCACCCCGCTCGCGGCGCCCGCGATCTGCTCGGTCAGCCGCCCGGCGTCGGCGCTGTAGCGCGCGAGGTACCCGGCCCGCTCCTTGTCGTACGTGATGCCGTCCATGCAGGGCGTGTAGCCCCACGCGTTGCCCCAGAACTGGAGCACCACGAAGTCCGGCCGCAGTCGGCGCACCAGGGCGGCCGCCTTGTCCTGCGGCGGGACGAGCGAGTCCTCGCCGGTGCCCTCCAGGTAGTCGCACAGGGTGGTGCCGGAGTACGGGGCACTGGTGTAGCGCGCTCCCGCACCGTCCCGCAGGAGTCCGCCGAGGACCTTCTGGTTCTCCATGGCGAGGGAGTCGCCGAGGTAGAGGACGCCGGGGCGGGACCGCCCGGCGGCTGAACCCGAGCCGCCGTCCCCTGCCCCGGTCCCGGCCCCTGCGTTCGGAGTCGTGGGCGTGGCGGCCGGGCGCTGGTGCGTGGTCGAGCCGGTCGACCCGGTGGCGGGTGACGAGGGGGTGGACGCGGTCCCGGGGGACGAGGAGGGGTCTCCGCACGCACCGAGCAGCAGCACCCCTGTCAGCACTCCCGCCAGCACGTGCGCCGGCACTCCCGCCCGTATCCCGGCTCGTACCCCTGCCCCGGCCCGTACCCCGGCTCGTATTCCGACCATCCACGGCTTGCTCATCCGGCAACTCCCGCCCAGGGCACCGAAAACGGCCCCCAGACAAGCACAGCGGGCCGTGCCGGGGAAGGCCCGGTCAGGACTCGGCTGTCAGGACTCCGAGGCGCCGGCCGCCCGCGTCACCGCTTCGAGCACCCGGTCCGTATCGGCCTCGGACGTACGCCAGTTGCTGAACGCGGCCCGCAGCGCGTGCGTCCCCTCGTGGAACGTCGGGGTCAGGAACGCCTCGCCGGACTCCGTGACCGCCCGGCTCAGCGCGTTCACCCGCTCCTGGGTGGGGGACGCGGCGAGCGTGAAGCAGACGACGTTCAGCCGGACCGGCGCGAGCAGCCGCAGCTGCGGTACGTGTCCGATGCCCTCACCGAGCCGCCGGGCCAGCGCCACGTTCCGCTCGACGATCTCCCGGTGCCCCGCACGGCCGTACGCGGCGAGCGAGAACCAGGCCGGGAGCGCCCGCAGCCGGCGTGAGTTCTCGGGCGTGAGGTGCACGAAGTCCGGGTCGCCGGTGGGCGGTCCGAGATACGGGGAGGCGTTGTGGAAGACCCGTACCTGGAGGTCGCGGTGGCGGGTGAACTGCACGGCCGCGTCGTAGGGGA
The DNA here is from genome assembly GCF_047444975.1 of Streptomyces sp. CWNU-52B. Classification (NCBI taxonomy): domain Bacteria; kingdom Bacillati; phylum Actinomycetota; class Actinomycetes; order Kitasatosporales; family Streptomycetaceae; genus Streptomyces; species Streptomyces sp. CWNU-52B. Next base: position 137,189 of record NZ_JBLFJV010000023.1, read on the forward strand.
CGTTGAGCCACTTGTGCAGATCGACGCAGACCGAGTCGGCGGCGTCGAGGCCGTCGGTCAGGTGCGCGTGCTCGGGGGACAGCGCGGCGAAACCGCCGAAGGCAGCGTCCACGTGCAGCCAGAAGTGGTACCGCTCCTTCAGCTCCGCGATCGCCCGCAGATCGTCGAAGTCGACCGTGTTCACCGTCCCGGCGTTGGCCACGACGACGGCCGGGCGCCCGTCCAGCGCTTCGAGCGCGTCGGCCAGCCGCGCCACGTCCACGGCCTCCCGGCCGCCGGGCAGCGCCGGCACCGTACGCAACCGGTCGCGGCCGATGCCGAGGACGGACAGGGCCTTGGGGATGCTGGAGTGCGGGCTGCCCGAGAACACGTCGACCGGGCCGAGCGCCGCGGCACCCGCCTCGGACACCCGGACCCCCAGGCGTTCGCCCAGCCACTCGCGCGCCAGCGCGAGCCCGACGGTGTTGGACATGGTCGCGCCCGTCACGAAGGCGCCGGAGTGCGCCTCGTCCAGGCCGAACAGCTCCCGCAGCCAGCCCAGGGTCTCCCGCTCCAGGGCGCTCGCGGAGGAATCGCCTCCGTTGGCGGCGTTCTGGTCGTAGGCGCTGGTCAGCCAGTCCCCGGTGAGCGCCGCCGGAGTGGCGCCGCCGGTCACGAAGCCGAGATAGCGAGGTCCCGCGGAGGCGGAGAAGCCGGGCGCCCACCGCTCGGCGAAGCGGCCGAGGGCGCCCTCCGCGCCGGCGCCCTCGGCAGGGAGGGGCAGGGCGTGCGGTGCCTTGCCGGGATGGACCACGGGCCGGTCGTCGAGCGCCGAGACCGCGCGGGCGGCGACGTCACGGGCGGACTGGAGGAGCTCGGGGAGCCGGGAGAGATCGCCGGCGAGTGCGGGGTGCATGGCGGCAGCGTAGGCGGGCAGCCGTACGGAACCAGGGGCCGGTTCAAGATCATGTCACCGTTTCGTTCCGGCTCGGGCGGACTCCACAACTGAAACGCCCCGGTGAGGGTCTAGCTGGCACAGAGGGACCGGAACGAAGAGGAAAGGCCTGATCATGGGGGACACACGCAGACGGACAGCCGTCCTGCTGGGGATCACCGGGCTGGTGGCGCCGCTGACCGTCGCGCTGGGCGTGACGCCCGCGCAGGCGGCGAGCTGCACCACGACGAGCGGCCCATATCAGAAGCAGGTGGAGAAGTTCCTCGCCCGGCCCGTAGACGGCCGGCAGTCCGCCGCCGACTGCAAGGCGACCAAGGCCTTCCAGACCAAGCACGGCATCACCCCGAACATCGGCTACGCGGGCCCCGTCACCTGGGGCGTGATGAACCTGATGACCAAGCAGAAGGCCGTCGGGAACAACCCGAACAAGGACGGCAGATGCCCGGTCGACAAGGGCCGCATCGCCTGTGTGAACCTGACGCTCCAGCTCAGCTGGGTCCAGGACGGCAGGACGCTCGTGTACGGACCGGTGCCGGTGCGCACGGGGCGTGACGGCTACGAGACCCGTACCGGCCTGAAGAAGGTCTACTGGCGGAACATCGACCACGTCTCGACCATCTACGACGTGCCCATGCCCTACAGCCAGTTCTTCGACGGCGGCCAGGCCTTCCACTCCGTCGGTGTGAGCATGTGGAACCCGCCGGGCTCGCACGGCTGCGTCAACATGACGAAGACGGCCGCCAAGAAGTACTGGTCGCTCCTGAAGAAGAACGACGACGTCTACGTGTACGGACGCAAGCCCGGAACGTGACGACGGCCGCCGGCCATCGGGTCCCGTGACCCTGCCGGTCTTGAAACGGTCGCCGGAACGCGGTAAGGATCACAGCCACTACTCACATGGTCTTCACGCAGAGGGCCGTATGATTCACGGTATGTCCACCACTTACCGTCGTGCGCCGGGAGCCACGCAGCGATCAGCCGCCGAGATCAACGAAGAGATCCGGGCCCTGTGGCTCCGGGCCGGCGGCACGCTGAGTGGTGAGCAGCGGCGGGACTACCAGCGCCTCGTCCTGGAGTGGGCGGCCGCGGCCCCCCGGCCGGACTGGCACGCGGACGCGCCGAAGGCGGCCTGACCAGGGCGCCCAGCCCGTCCGCGGGCCGAGCCGCCGCCCCCGCAGCCGTCGGCTCGGACCGTGGTCAGCCCTTCATCGCCCCTTGGAGCAGTCCCGCGATGAAGCTGCGCTGGAAGGCCACGAACAGGATCAGGATCGGCAGCATCACGATGATCGTCCCCGCCGCCAGGGTGGGGATGTCCGTGCTGTTCTGGCCGACGAAGAACCCCAGCCCCGCGGGCGCCGTGTGCTTGGTGGTGTCCTGGATGAGGACCAGCACCAGCAGGAACTGGTTCCACGACCACATGAAGACCAGCAGCCCCAGTGTCATCAGCGACGGCCGGGCCAGCGGAAGCAGGATCCGTACCAGGATCGTCGCCGACGAGGCACCGTCGATACGGGCCGCCTCCACCAGGGACGGCGGCGTCGACTGGAAGTGCGTGCGCATCCAGAACACGCTGAACGGCATGAACAGCGCGATCTCCACCAGGATCACGCCCAGATACGAGTTGGTCAGACCGAGCCCCCGCAGGTCGAAGTAGAGCGGCACCACGATCAGCTCCACCGGGATCGTGAGTCCGGCGATGAAGAACGCCGCCACCGCGTTGCCGCCGGGCAGCCGCATGGTGCCCAGGGCGTAGCCCGCCAGCGCGGACAGGACCAGACAGGCCGGGACGACCCCGACCGCGATGACGAGGCTGTGCCGGATGAGGTGGGAGAAGCCGGCCACCGACCACGCCGTCTCGTAGTTGTCCCAGCTCCACCGCTCAGGCCAGGTCAGGCCCACCACCGGGGTGCCCGCAGGCTGGAGCGAGGCGAGGAACACACTGAGGAACGGGATCACGACGACGATCGCCATGACGGTCAGCAGCGCGTAGCCGGACCAGCGTTCCGAGCGCGCGACGGTGTTCATGTCCGATCCCTCGACAGACGGTTGATGAGGTAGACGATGGCGAGTATCAGGATGCCCAGGACGACGGCCAGAGCCGCGGCGAGCCCCACCTTCCCCTCGGAGAACGCCAGCCGGTAGACGAGCAGACCGGGCACCGTCGTCTGCTCGCCGGGACCGCCGTTCGTCGTCACGTACACGATGTCGAAGCTGGCCAGCGCGGCCACCGTCGTGACGGTCATCGCGACGGCGAGCTCACCGCGCAGATGCGGCAGCGTCACGGAGACGAACTCACGGACCGGGCCCGCGCCGTCGATGCGGGCCGCCTCGTACAGGCTGGTGTCCACCTTCTGTACGCCGCTGAGGAAGAGCATCATGCACAGCCCGCTCAGCACCCAGGTCCCGACGAGCCCCACGGCGACCAGCGCCGCGTCGAAGTCACCCAGCCACGCCCGGGTCACCCCGCCGAGACCGACCGCGCGGAACGCCTGGTTGACCACCCCGTCGTCCCCGTACAGCCAGCGCCAGGTCACACCGACCGCGACGAGCGGGACGACCTGCGGGAGCATGAACAGGAAGCGGTACGCGCCCATGCCGGGCCTGCGGTACCTCGCCAGCAGGCCCGCCGACGCGAGACCGAGCACGATGGGCACGAAGGAGAAGAACACCACCAGGACCAGGGCGTTGAACACCGACCGGCGCAGGATCGAGTCCTGGAAGATCTCCGCGTAGTTGTCGAGGCCGACCCATTCGCCGAGCGTGACCCCGTCCCACTCGAACAGCGACAGGTACGCCGTGTGCAGGGCGGGCAGCACCGCGAACGCGAAGTAGACGGCGAAGGCGGGCAGGACGTACACGTACCCGCGCCACCGCCTGCGGGTCTCCCCGCGGCGGACCGGCGGCCTACTCCCCATGATGGTCCTCCCACTCGTCCTGAAGAGAGTCGAGGTAGTCCGCGGGCCGGACGCGGTCCGCGATGAGTTTCTGCACGCCGGAGCGGAGCCGGTCGAGCATCGCGGGCGCGGCGAAGTCGGGGAACGTGGTGATCCCGTCGTCGGCCACGGCCTTCCGGTGGCCCGCCGCGATGTCCGCGAGCACGCCCTGCGGCTTCTTCACGGCGCCGGGGTTGGGCGGCAGGAAGCCGTTGTCGCTGATGATCTGGCCCGCCTCGGGCGAGGTCAGGAAGTCCAGGAACACGCCTGCCGCCTGGGGGTGTCCGGTCTTGGACGACACGGCGTACGACACGCTGAACCCCGAGGCCACCGTGGGGGAGTCCGCGCGCCGACCGGGCATCGGGAAGAAGCCCACGTCGTCCCCCATGACCGTGGCCAGCTGCCCGGCCGCCCAGTTGCCGTTGATCAGGAAGACGCTGTCGCCCTTGGCGAACTGGGCGGTCGAGTCGACCTGCGCGGTGCCGTTCGCGGACGCGTTGTAGTAGCCCTTGCGGCCCCACTCGACCATGAGTTCACTGGCGGTGGTCGCCGCCTCGGTCTCGATGGTGGCGCCCTTCCTGCCGTTCACCCAGTCCCAGTAGGCGTCCGTGGGCATCAACTGGTTGAGCAGGGCGGCCCACAGATGCAGCCCTCCGGAGTCGAGCGCGCCGACACCGAGCGGCGTCAGGTCCGCGTCCTTTGCCGCGGCGAGCTGCTTCTCGAACTCGGCCAGCGTCTCGGGCGGAGCGTCGATGCCTGCCTTCTCGGCGAGTTCCTTGTTGTAGTAGATGCCCGTCATGGACAGCCCGGCCGGCACCCCGAACAGGGCCCGCCCGCCGGTGGCCTCGCTGGTCCGCCCCGCGGTGAGCTGGTCGAGGCTGACCGGCGGGATGGCGTCGTCCCAGCCGTACGCCTCCCGGTAGGGCGCCAGGTCGAGAATGTGGCCGTCCGCCGCGAGATCGGTCATGCCGACCGCGTACTGCGCGATGTCGGGAGCGGTGTCGGAGGTCATCGTCAGCTTGAGGTTCTGCACGTAGTCCGAGAACGTCTTGTACTGCGGCTCCACGTCGATGTGCGGATGGCCCTTCTCGAACGCGGCGATCAGCGCGTCGACCATCAAGGGGGCGTCGGCGAACTGGAGCCGCAGGGTGACGTCCCCGTCCGGCACGGCCGTCGACGACGGCACACTGGTGGGCCCGGGAACCGCCGTCGCACTGCCCGGGGTGAGCGCGTCGCACGCGGCGAGCGGGAGCACGAGAGCGGCGGCGCAGACCGTCGCGGCGACGCGGCGGCGCACCCGCCGTGTGCTGTCCATCATCGGCCTCCTAGCGTGGTCTCGTCGTTCGGAGCGCGGTACAGCGGTGAGGCGGTGGAGCCGGTGGAGCCGGTACGTCAGCCCCTCGGGCAGCGGTCCTTGAACCGGTCGAGGAGCTCGCCGTTGTGGCGCTCCGCGTCGCGGTCGGTGTTCTGACTGATGATCAACGGCGGTTCCTGCCCGTGCTGTTCGGCGATGAGCTGGGCCGCCCGGCAGGTCAGCGCGTTGACGACGGCCGCCCCCAGCACGGTCGACAGGGCGCCCACGGCCAGCTCGCCCAGCGGCACCACCGTGTCACCGGGGCTGCCGTGGGTGTCGATGACGATGTCCGCCACGTCGAGCAGGCGCAGCCCGCCGGTGTGCCGCGACTCGGCGGCCAGGGAGTGCGCCCGGCTGGTGACGGCGACCACGGTCGCACCCGACTCCCGTGCGCCGAGGGCGAATTCGACGGGCACCGGGTTGATCCCGGAGTTCGAGACGACGACCACCACCTCGCCCGCCCTGATGTCGGCCGTCCGCAGGATCGCCGCCGCGTAGCCGCTGACGCGTTCGGCCGCGCCGGCGTGACGCGGGGCCACGGGGGAGAGCGCCGGGTCCGCGATGACGTCGACCGGCGCGAGACCTCCGGCACGCTGCAGCGGTTCGACGGCGACGAGTTGGGAGTGGCCACTGCCGAAGTAGTGGACGACGCCCCCGGCGGCGACGCTGTCCGCGAGCGCCCGTGCGGCACGCTCGATCGCGGGCCGCTCGGCGGTGGCCAACGCGGTGAGGTGCTCCTGGAGCGCGGCGAAATAGGCGAGATCGGCGAGATCGGCGTTCATCGTGTCGAGGCCACCCGAGGTGTCGAACGGAGCCGCTGGCGTGGCTGTGGACCGTACCAGAGGGGTGGGGAGTTGCCCAGACTCGCGACCGATCGGCCTTCTTTCGGGTCGACTTCCTTGACCGCTCCGAGTGGCGCGGCTAGCTTCGAGAGTTCCGTGGTACGTACCACAGTGGTACGGGCAGCAGGGCGTGGCACAGGCAGGAGTGGTCCGGCGATGACACCTCCCGAGGAACCAGGCACGGGAACCCCGGCCGCCCGGCAGCTGCTGCGGCGCCTGCTGGGGGACCGGGCCGCCGAGTTCACCGCCGACGTGGTCCCCCAGGATCCGGGGATCCTCCAGGGCCCCGGCCGTGACTGGTACGAGGTCGACGCCGGGCCGGGAGGCGTGCTGCTGCGCGGGTCCAGCGGCGTCGCGGTCGCCTCGGCGCTGCGCTGGTACCTGCGGACCGTCTGCGGCACGCAGATCACCTGGGACGACCCCGTCCCCCGGCTGCCCGACCGGCTGCCGCACACCGGCACGGCCGCCCGGACGACCTCGCCCCATCTCCACCGCTACCACTTCAACGTCTGCACCTTCGGCTACACCACGGCGTACTGGGACTGGGCGCGCTGGGAGCGCCACATCGACTGGATGGCCCTGCACGGCGTGACCACCCCACTGGCGATGACCGGCCTTGAAGCGGCCTGGCAGCGGGCCCTGCTGGGCGTCGGCCTCGACGACGAGAGCGCCCGGCGCTTCCTCGGCGGACCCGCCTACCTGCCGTGGAACTGGCTGGCCTCGCTCGACGGCTGGTCGGGCCCCCTGCCGCAGAGCTGGATCGACGCACACGCCGACCTCGGCCGGCGCATCCTCGACCGGGAACGCGCCCTGGGCATGCGGCCGGTCCTCCAGGGCTTCTCCGGGCACGTCCCGCGCGAGCTGATCGCGGACCGGGGCGCCCGCGCGACGACCCTTCCCTGGTGGGACTTCGAGATCGGCATGCTGGACCCGCGCGACCCGCTCTTCGCGGAGTTCGGCACCACCCTCCTGACCGAGCAGACCCGCCTGTTCGGCACCGACCACCTCTACGCCGCCGACCCGTTCATCGAGACGACACCCCCGGTCGGTGACCCCGCCGAGCTGGCCCGGGTCGCGCAGGCGGTGCACGGCGTCATGACCGCGGTGGACGACCGGGCCACCTGGGTGCTCCAGGCCTGGCCCTTTTTCTACCGCACCCGCTACTGGACACCGGAACGCACCGGGGCCTTCCTCGACGCCATCCCGGACGACGGACTGCTGATCCTGGACCTGTGGGCCGAGCACCGGCCGGTCTGGCGGCGCACCGACGGCTACCGCAAGAAACCCTGGGTGTGGTGCATGCTCCACAGCCTCGGCGGCCGCCCCGGGCTCTATGGAAAACTGGACGGGATCGCCACCGGCGCCGCCCTCGCGCACGCCGACGCACGCGGTGGCTCACTGGCCGGGATCGGCGCGAGCATGGAGGCGTTCGGCGCCGACCCGGTCCTGTACGAGCTGCTGGCGGACGTCGCCTGGCAGGGCTCCGTCGACGACGTACAGGCCTGGCTGGAGACCTGGACCCGGGCCAGGTACGGCAGGGCGACTCCCGGGCTGCTGCGGGCCTGGGACCTGCTGCACGACAGCGTCTACGCGGCCGAAGGACCCGGGCCACCCGCTTCCGTGATCATCGGCCGGCCCACGCTGGAGGGCGACCTGCGGCACGAACTCCCGGTCCACCTGGCCGACCCCCCGTCCCCCGACGTACCACCGGCCCTGGCCGAGGCCTGGACGCTGCTGGCCGGCGAGGCGACGGACCGGGACAGCGCGGGCCCGCTCGGCCGGGACCTGTGCGACGTCACCGCCCAGGTGCTCACCCACCTGGCGTGCGCGCGGCAGTGGCGGGCGGCCGACGCGGCCCTGGCACGGGACGCCGAAGGCTTCCGCCGGGCCGCGGGCGAACTGCTCGCCACCATCGAGGACCTGGACGCCCTGCTGGCCACCCGTCCCGAACACCGCCTGGACACCTGGCTGGCCGACGCCCGGAGCTGGGGCACCACCGAGGCCGAGGCCGACCTGTACGAGACCGACGCACGGCGCCTGCTCACCCTCTGGGGCCACACCCGCAGCAAGCTCCACGACTACTCGGGCCGCCACTGGGCGGGCCTCGTCAGCACCTTCTACCTGCCCCGCTGGCGCAGCTGGTACGAGCACATCGACCGGGCCCTGGAGACCGGATCCCCGTACCGAGCCCAGGAGTTCGAGGCGGACCTCCTCGCCAGGGAGGAGCGGTGGGTGGCCGGCCGGAGCGCGCCGTCGGCCCCGGGACCGGACACCGGGGGGACGACCCTGGACGTGGTGCGTACTCTGATGCCCCGCTACCGCGTCTGACGGCGATGGCGGACAGGCGCGAACCGCGGAGTGAATGTGACGGTCGAGGACAGCCGCTCGGACGACGGCCCGGCGACGGACTCCTACAAGCACGAGGCGCTGCGGCGACGGCTCCAGGCCGACATCGCCGAGATGCGCCCCGACGAGGCGCTGCCCACCGAACGGCAGCTCGCCGAGCGCTACGACGTGAGCCGGGCGACCGCCCGCCGCGCGCTCCAGGCGCTCCGTGAGGACGGCCTCGTGCGCAGTGTGCGGGGCGTGGGCACGTTCGTCACGCACCCCCAGATCACCAAGACGTCGCGGCTCACCTCGTTCTCCGAGGACCTGCGCTCGCGGGGCTACCGGCCCAGTGCCGAACTGCTCTCCGCGGAGCTGGTCGAGGCCGACCTGCACCACGCCACGGCCCTGGGCGTCGACCCCGGCACCCCGCTCCACCGCATCGAACGGCTGCGCCTGGGCGACGGCTTCCCCATGTGCCTGGAGACGGTCCACCTCTCCGCCGAGCGCTTCCCGGCCCTGGACGAGTCCCTGCTGAGGGGGTCGCTCTCGGAGGCCCTGCAGATCACCCAGGGCGTCCGCGTCGTCCGCGCCACCCAGCAGATCCGCGCGGTGAACGTGACAGGACGACAGGCCCGGCTGCTCGGCATCAAGGAGGGCTCGGCCGCCCTGCTGGTCCGGCGCACGGCGTTCGACGGGACAGGGCACATCGTGGAGTACGGGGAGTCGCTGTGCCGGGGCGACCTGTACGAGTTCTCGCTGGTGGTGACGGAGTAGCACCCCTTCGGCGGCCCGCTCTGCCGTCGGCGAATCTGCTGCGGGCCGAGTTTCCTTCCCCGGCGCCGCCGCCGCCCCGAGGGTGGAGACACCGCGGCACACCGGGCCGCGCCACCACCAGGAGGAGCGATGACACTCATCAACGACGGACTCGGCTCCGGGGCCGGCCACGGGCGGGCCACGGCCCTGGCGCCCCGGGCCGAGGAGGGGGACACCCCGCCGTCACGGTTCGACGACCACCTCGCCGCCCAGCTCCTCAACCAGCGCATCATCGTCCTCGGCACCCAGGTCGACGAGGTCTCCGCGAACCGGGTCTGCGCGCAACTGCTCCTGCTCTCCGCGGAGGACCCCCGCACCGACATCGGCCTCTACATCAACAGTCCGGGCGGCTCAGTCCACGCGGGGCTCGCGATCTACGACACGATGCGGCTCATCCCGAACGACGTGTCGACCCTGGCCATGGGATTCGCCGCGAGCATGGGGCAGTTCCTGCTCACCGTCGGCACCCGCGGCAAGCGCTACTCGCTCCCGAACGCCCGCGTCATGATGCACCAGCCGTCGGCGGGCATCGGCGGCACCACCGCCGACATCGCCATCCAGGCCGAGAACCTCCGGTTCACCAAGGAGACCATCGAACGCATCACCGCCGAGCACACCGGCCAGAGCGAGGAGACGATCGCCCGCGACGGCGACCGCGACCGCTGGTTCACGGCCGAACAGGCCAGGGAGTACGGCATGGTCGACCGGGTCGTGGCCTCCCTCGACGACGTACGCCCGGCCAACTCGAAGCGACGGATGGGACTCTGACATGAGCCAGTACACGATCCCGAGCGTCGTCGAGCGCACCCCGCAGGGCGAGCGCGCGTACGACATCTACAGCAAGCTGCTCGCCGAGCGGATCATCTTCCTCGGCACCGAGATCGACGACGGGGTGGCCAACGTCGTCATCGCCCAGCTGCTCCACCTGGAGTCCTCGGCGCCCGAGCGGGAGATCGCGGTCTACCTCAACTCGCCCGGCGGCTCGTTCACCTCGCTCATGGCGATCTACGACACGATGAGCTTCGTCGGCGCGCCCATCTCCACGTTCTGCGTCGGACAGGCCGCCTCGACCGCGGCGGTGCTCCTGGCCGGGGGAGACCCCGGCCGGCGCTTCATCCTGGAGCACGCGCGGGTGCTGCTCGGCCAGCCCGCGAGCGGTGGCGCCCGCGGCACCGTCTCCGACCTGAGCCTCCAGGCCGAGGAGATGGTCCGGATCCGCTCCCAGGTCGAGGAGGTCCTGTCCCTGCACACCCACCACTCCGTCGAGACGCTGCGCGCCGACATGGACCGCGACAAGGTCTTCACCGCGCGGGAGGCGGTGGCGTACGGGCTCGCCGACGAGGTGCTGAGCCGCCGCCTGGCGGTCGCGGCCTGAGACCGCGGACCGCCAGAGGCCGCCGTACGGGTCAGGCGGCGAGGCGGACGTCGCCGGACAGAGAGCGTGCCCGGGTGTCGCGCGGCACGGTGCGTGACCTGACGGGCCGGGGCCGGACCTGACGCATGAGGTGGCGATGCGAGAGGGCGAGCAGATCGGCGAGGCCGAGCCCGAGCGCCTGCGCGGCGGCCGCGAGGACCTCGGACGAGGCCTCCTTGCGGCCCCGCTCCAGCTCGGAGAGATACGGCATCGAGATCCGGGCCGCTTCGGCGACGTCCTTGAGCGTCCGCTCCTGCGCGAGCCGCTCGCGGCGCAGCACCTCTCCCACGACGTCGCGCCACAGGGGCTCCCTGGACGCAGGCTTGCGCGGTTCTGCCGGCTCCGCCCGTTCCTCGGGCGCGGTCGGGGCCGCGGCCGCCGGGACGGGGCGCAGGGGAATGACACGGGCTCGGTTCGACGCGTGGCTGCTCACCCCTACACCCTAGGAAGCGGGGCCCGATCCGGGGAGGCCGCCGCGTTCCGCCCTCGGCGAATCACGGATCCCGGCCGGGCGCCGCGGTCAGTGGGTGTGCGGCTCGTCCCGGTGCACCGGACCGTGCGCGGCCTCGCAGTGCGCGTCGTCGTCGACGCCCCCGGTGCGGACCCGCAGGACCTCCGCGGGGGCGTGGTCGACCTGAAGCGTGGTGTGGCCGACCTCGTAGTCGCACTGGAGGATCTTCTCCAGATCACGGCGGACCGTGTGGCAGTCCGCGACCGGTTCGACCAGGACGTGCGCGGACAGCGCGGGCTGCCCCGACGTGATGGTCCACACGTGCAGGTCGTGCACCTCGGCGACCGAGGAGTGCGCGGCCAGCCGGTCCCCGATGGCGTCCGGGTCGAGGTGCGCGGGCGCCGCCTCCAGGAAGATCCGCCCCGACTCCCGTACGAGTCCGTAGCCGGCCCTGAACATGAGGGCCACCACGACCAGCGTGGCGATGGCGTCGGCGCGCGCGAACCCGGTCAGCAGCACCACGAGGCCGGCGATCGCGGTGCCGATGAACGCGAACAGGTCGTTGAGGATGTGCTGGTAGGCGCCCTCGACGTTGAGCGAGGTGCGGTTGGCCCTCGACAGGCACCAGGCCGCCGCCACGTTCACCACGATGCCCGCGAGCGCCGTGTAGAACATCAGCCCGCCCGCCACCTCGGGCGGATCGAACAGCCGCCGCACCGCCTCGTACGCCAGCCAGGCGCCGAGCAGCAGCAGCGTCAGGCCGTTGACCTGGGCGGAGAGGATCTCGGCCCGCTTGAGACCGTAGGTGAAACCGCCGCGGGCCGGCCGCTCGGCCAGCCGCATCGCGATGAGCGCCAGCACGATGGACACGGCGTCCGTGAGCATGTGCGCGGCGTCGGAGATCAGGGCGAGCGACCGGGCGACGACACCGATGACGACCTCGGCCGCCATGAACGTGGTGATCAGGGTGAGCGCGATGGCGAGCCAGCGGCGGTCCGCGTCCGCGGTGACACCGTGCGCGTGCCCCGCGTGGCCGCCCGCCCCGTGCTCGTGGCCGTGGTGCGCGCTGGTCATGGGGTCCCCCTCGGTGCGGTGTCCGACACCCGCAGTGAAGCGCACCTGGCGGAGATCGGCAAAGGCTGCATCGGTGACCGTTGTCATCATCGTTAACAGGCGTCTGACCTGCGGTGATGTGGTACCGCGGCGAGGTTGGGGTCAGGCGCCGAAGAGCTGTGTCCAGTACGTGCCCGCCGAACCGCCGCCCGCGAAACCGACGCCTATGTGGGTGAAGGCGGGCTTGAGGATGTTGGCGCGGTGACCGGGGCTGTCCATCCAGCCCTGTACGACCTCGGCGGCGGAGCGCTGTCCGCAGGCGATGTTCTCGCCGATGGTGCGGCGGGTGCTGCCCGCGGCGGCGGCCCGGTGCCAGGGCTCGCTGCCGTCGGGGGCGGTGTGGGAGTAGAACGCGCGCGCCACCATGTCCGCGCTGTGCGCCTGCGCCGCCCTGGTGAGCAGGGGATCCTCGGCGAGCGGCGCCAGCCCGGCCGCGGCCCGCTCGGCGTTGGTGAGCGCGACGACCTCGGCGGCGGTCCGCGCCAGCCCGCCGGGGGTCAGCGGGCGGGCCCACAGCGCCGTCCAGTAGAGCGTGCCGGACCGGCTGTCGGGCACACAGGCCACCCCGGCCTCGGTGAACGCCGGGTCCTGGACGGTCCGCCGGGTCGGCCCGTCCGAGAGGCAGTACTCCACGAACCCGGCCGGGTCGCGCGGCCCGGAGACGAGGTGCTCACCGATCGTGAGATACGCGTAGCCCCCCGCGGTGACGCGCTGGTGGACCGAGAGCCCGTCAGGACCCTCGGAGCCCAGACGGCCGCGCGCCGCCATGCCCGCGGCGTGCGCCCGCGCGGCGGCGGTCAGCCGCGAGTCGAGGGCGACGGGCGGAGAACCGGCGGCGGCGCGGGCGGAATTCACGAGGACGAGAAACCCGCCGTCGACGGAACCGACGGAACCGACGGGGCCTGTGCGGCCGGCCCCCGGGTCAGGGCGGTCAGGGTCCTCGCTCACGTCGACCCCGAAGTCCCGCGCGATGCCCGCCAGCCCGTCCGCGTACCCCTGGCCCAGGGCGCGCAGCTTCCAGGTGGTCCCTCGGCGGTAGATCTCGGCGAGCAGCAGCACGGTCTCGCGCTGCGGACGCGCGGGTGTGAACCGCGCGAGGGCACGGCCGCCGGGGCCGGTGACCAGGAGGGTCGGCGCGGGCAGCCGGCCCAGCGGGGTCCCGGGCTCGGCGGGGCTGACGACGACGGTGACGCGGCTCGCCCCGGCCCGCAGCGCGGTCGGGTCCACCGTGAGGGTCCCGCCGCTCAGCCGCGCGCCGGGGGCGGCCGGCTGGTTGTAGAACACGAAGTCGCCGTCACCGCGGACGGTGCCGCTGTCGTCGGTGACGAGCGCCGACACGTCGAACGGGCCGGGCACCCGCAGGGTCAGGGTGCCACCGGGCAGGGGCAGGTTTCCGCCGGGAACCAGCTCGCTCATCGTGCCGCCTGTCGGGGTGCCGGAACACTGTGCCCGCCCCGAGGGGCGTCGATCGGACAACGTCTCAGGGGTGCGCATGGGTTCCTGGGACCCGGCGTCCGGGGGCGGAGTCCGCCCGAGCGCGCGGCAGGTGCCAGACTGACTCCATGGACGAGCGTGAATTCAGCAGGTCAGGACAGCGGGCATCGGTGGTCGGACTGGGCACGTGGCAGCTCGGTGCCGACTGGGGCGACGTGGACGACAAGGACGCTCTGGCGGTCCTGGAGGCCGCCGCGGAGTCGGGGGTGACGTTCTTCGACACGGCGGACGTGTACGGCGACGGGCGCAGCGAGGAGACCATCGCCACGTTCCTGCGGGGCCGGCCCGACCTGCATGTGCTGGTCGCGACGAAGATGGGCCGCCGGCTGGACCAGGTCCCGGAGAACTACGTACTGGACAACTTCCGTGCCTGGAACGACCGTTCGCGCCGCAACCTGGGCGTCGACCGCATCGATCTGGTGCAGCTGCACTGCCCGCCGACCGCGGTGTACTCGTCGGACGAGGTGTTCGACGCACTCGACACGCTCGTCGAGGAGGAGCGGGTCGCGGCGTACGGCGTGAGCGTGGAGACCTGTGACGAGGCGCTGACCGCGATCGCCCGGCCGGGCGTGGCGAGTGTCCAGATCATCCTCAACCCGTTCCGGATGAAGCCCCTCCAGCAGGTGCTGCCCGCGGCGCGGGAGGCCGGGGTCGGCATCATCGCGCGGGTGCCCCTCGCGTCCGGACTGCTCACCGGCAAGTACACGAAGGACACGGTCTTCGCGGCGAACGATCACCGTACGTTCAACCGCCACGGGGAGGCCTTCGACCAGGGGGAGACCTTCTCCGGCGTCGACTACACCACCGGGGTGGAGGCCGCGGCGGAGTTCTCCGCGCTCGCTCCGGAGGGCGTCACTCCGGCGCAGCTGGCGCTGGCGTGGATCGTCGGGCAGCCGGGCGTGACCACGGTGATCCCCGGCGCGCGTTCACCCGAGCAGGCCCGAGCCAACGCGGCGGCGGGCAAGCTGCCGCCACTGTCGACGGAGACCTTGACGGCGATCGGGGACCTGTACGAGCACCGCATCAAGGAGCAGGTACAGACCCGCTGGTGACGGGTGACTGCCGTCGGCGGCGACAGGGGGTCGTCCGCAGGCGGCCAGCGACCGAGCGCGCAGTTCCCCACACCCCTGGGGCACCTCAGCCCCACGCCTCCCGCAGGGGTACACGGCGGGTTGGTCGGCCCCGTAGGGGGCGCGAGGAACGGCGCGCTCAGCCACATGCCTCCCGCAGAGGCACGCGCCGCGGTCGCCCCCGCCAGGGGCGCGAGGAACGGCGCGCTCAGCCACCCCCGGCCCGCGGCCTCGCGAACGACCGCACTCTCGCCCCCGGTGAGGGCCCCGCCGAGTATGCTCGACCCCTCTCACCGACGTGAACGTCAACTGCCGCCCCGCAGACGCGCGGAGCGAGAACGCACAGGTGGAAGGTGGTCGGATGCGGATCGGGCAACTGGCCGAGCGCACAGGCACACCCCCACGCCTCCTGCGCTACTACGAGGAGCAGGGCCTGATCACCCCCGAGCGCAGGGCGAACGGCTACCGCTCCTACGACGAACGCCTCGTGGACCGCGTTCAGCAGATCCGGGGACTCCTCGACGCCGGCCTGCCGACCCGCATCATCAAGCAGATCCTCCCCTGCCTCGACAAACCCAGCGCCATCCACTTCCCGGACCCGACCCCGGAGATGCTGGCCACCCTCGAACAAGAACTCGACCGCATGACCCGGCGCATCGACTGCCTCGCCCGCAACCGCGACGCCATCGCCGAGTACCTCGCGACGGTACGCGGCGACAGCGACGGCAACGGCCCGCCCTCCGCCCAGCGGAGCTGATCGGCGGCCCCGGGCTCAGGCCGCCCGGTCCCGCGCCCGCAGTGCCGCCTCGCGTACGGAGCCACGGTGCACAGGCCCGTGTCCGGGCAGCAGGACGTCACCCGACAGCGACGCGAACACGTCCAGCGAGGCCAGCGTGCCCCCCAGGTCGCGATGGAACATCACGGGCAGCACCTGCGGTCCCGCCGCACGCGCGGTGGGATGGCCGCTGACCAGACCGTCGCCCGAGATCACCACTCCCGCCTCCGGCAGATGGAACGCGCAGTGGCCGGCCGTATGGCCCGGCGTGTGCACGGGAACCGGCCGGCCGGGCAGGTCGAGCGGCCCCTCGCCGGGGAACACCTGCGGCTTGGCCACCGGGACCTGGGCGGTGCCCCCGGACCGCAGCGCGTGCACCGCCCACGGCACAACCCCCGGCCGCCAGGCGTTCCGGAGGACCCGCCCGGCGGACACCTGGTGGAGGAAGTCCCGCCGCGCGTGCGGTACTTCGGCCTCATGGGTGTAGACCGGCGTGCCGTAGGTGCTGCTGAGGTACTCGGCCGACCCCAGGTGGTCGTTGTGCGCGTGGGTCACGAGCACGGCCGTGACCGCTTCGGGTGAACTGCCCACGGCGGACAGGGAGGCGAGGACCTTCTCACGGTCACCGGGGTAGCCGGTGTCCACGAGGGTGACGGCGTCCCCCTCGGTGAGGATCACCCAGTTGGTGTTGCTGCCGTGCACGAGGTGGATGCCGTCGGCAACGTGGCGGATGTCTGCTTGCATGATCGTCCCGGCCCTTGAGAACCCCCGTCTGACGGACCCAGCCAAGCAGACCCGCGCGTGCCTCAGCGCAACGGGTCGGACGACGCGCGCATCGACCTCAGCGCCAGGAGCAGCACGGCGATGTCGTCGAAGTAGATCGGGTCGGGCAGCAGATCGGCCGGCAGCACGACATAGGCGACCGCTCCCCAGAAGACCCAGCGGGGCCCGGTCGGCAGCCCGGCGCGGCGGAGGTCGCGCCGGGCGCGGACCAGCCGGACGGTGAGGGCGACCGCCGCCGCGAGCGCCCCCGCCAGTACGGCCGCGCCGCCGATGATCAGAATCCATGTGGTGGTGTCCATGAGCCCTTCCCTGGCTCGCCCAGTGCTGCTCTTCGCCTGCCCAGGTTCGCCCCGTCCTCACGGCCGGGCCGCTCCGACACGCGGCGCGCTGCGGCGGACCCCTCCCGGGCGCCCCTACTCTGTGCTTTTGACCGACCACCTTGAGTGACTCCAGGGTGATTCCTGGGTGGTTCCTGAGCGAATGTGGGATGTGCGCGTGAAGATCGCCTGTGTCGGCGGCGGGCCCGCCGGTTTGTACTTCTCGATCCTGATGAAACGTCAGGACCCGGGCCACGAGATCACCGTCCATGAGAGGAACCCGGCCGGCTCGACGTACGGATGGGGCGTGACGTACTGGGGGAGCCTGCTCGCCGAACTGGCGGCGGGCGACCCCGAGTCGGCCCGTGCCGTGCGGGAGAACTCGGTCCGCTGGAGCGACGGTGTCGCACACGTCGGCGACCGGACGACCACGCACCACGGTGACGAGGGCTTCGGCATCGGACGCGGCCGGCTGCTCGACATCCTCGCCGAGCGGGCCCGCTCCCTGGGCGTGCGCGTCGAGTTCGAGGACGAGATCGCCGACGGGGCCGAACTGCCCGACGCCGACCTGGTCGTCGCCTGCGACGGCGTCCGCAGCGGGGTGCGCGAGCGCCACGGCGCCCACTTCGGCACCGATGTCACGCTCGGCCGCAACACCTACATCTGGCTGGGCACCACGAAGGTCTTCGAGGCGTTCACCTTCGCCTTCGTGGACACACCGCACGGCTGGATCTGGTGCTACGCCTACGGGTTCGGCGACGACCGCAGCACCTGTGTCGTCGAGTGCTCGCCCGAGACCTGGACGGGCCTCGGCCTCGACCGGGCCGACGAGGCGGAGGGGCTCGTCCTCCTCGAAGAGCTCTTCGTGAAGCTGCTGGACGGTCACCGGCTCATCGGCCGGGCGACCGCCGGCGGCAGCGCGCAGTGGCTGAACTTCCGCACCGTCACCAACCGCGCCTGGTCCCACGGGAACGTCGTCCTGCTCGGCGACGCCGCCCACACCACGCACTACTCCATCGGGGCGGGCACCACGCTCGCCCTGGAGGACGCCATCGCCCTGGCCGCCGCCCTGAACACCCGGGCCGGGTCCGAGCCGGCCGAACTCGCCCCGGCCCTCGCCGCGTACGAGAAGGAACGCAAGTCCGCGCTGCTGTCCGTGCAGAGCGCGGCCCGCCACAGCGCCCAGTGGTACGAGAACCTGCCGCGCTACATCACCCTCCCGCCCGCGCAGATGTTCGCGCTCCTCGGCCAGCGGCACTCGCCCCTGCTGCCGTACGTGCCGCCGCAGCTCTACTACCGGATCGACCGGGCGGCCGGGCGGCTCGAATCCCTGCGCAGGCTCAAGCGCTGGCTGGGCCCGAAGGTGGCGCGGACCCTGCACGGCACGAGGAGCGGTACGAGGAGCAGCACGAGAAACGGCACGAAGAGCTGACATCCCGTCAACATGTCGCCCGTTTGGCAGGAACGGCGGTGTTGCCCACGGGCCGGGAGATGCGCGAGCGTGCTGAGTCATGGACCGAGACCGGGGCGACGCAGCCCCTCCCCTCACCCTTCCCCTCTCCCGTCGTCAACTCCTCGCCGCCACCGGAGCGGCCGGTGCCGCCACCGCCGTCACCGCTGTCGGCGTGGCACCGGCCGCGGCGCGGCCGCGGACCGGGCTCTCCCTGTCCTTCAGCGCGGCCACCAACGGTTCGGCGACCCTCGCGCCCGGCGGCGACCGGCTGGTCGCCGAGATCCAGAACGTGCTGTGGTCGCTCCCGCGCACCGGTGGCCGAGCCGTCCCCCTCACCCCGGCGGGACTCGAACCGAACCGCCCCGTGTACGCGCCGGACGGCCGCCTCGTCGCCTTCTGCGCCTACCAGGGCGGTGGTTTCCACCTCTGGACGATGCGGCCCGACGGCTCGGACGTGCGCAGACGCACCGACGGGCCCTTCGACGACCGGGGCCCGGCCTGGTCGCCCGACGGCACCCGCCTCGCCTTCGCCTCCGAGCGCGGCGGCGACCCGGTCACCGGCAGCCCGTACCGCATCCATGTGCTGGACCTGCGCACCGGCGCGGCCGTGCGGGTCACCGGTCTGGACGGTCAGCCGGGACCGCTGCAGGACGGGGCGTGGGAGGACTTCGACCCCACCTGGTCGCCGGACGGGAAACGGATCCTGTTCGTGCGGGCGAAGGGCGTCACCACCGCGAACGGCACAGGGCTGGACGCCAGGACCGTCGCGGCCGTCCCCGCCGACGGGACCGGCCCGGTCACCGTGGAGCACACCGACACCACGACCGCGCAGATCATGACTCCCGCGCTCGCGCCGGACGGCCGTCGGCTGGCCTGTCTGCGGACCACCGCGGCCCCGGAGGGTTCCTGCACGCTGGTCGTCGACGGCGCACCCGTCGCGCTCGCCGGGGACGTCGCGCCGGTACCGCCGCGCTGGACGGCGGCGGGCGAGCTCCTGCTCACCGTGGACGGCGACTTCACCCTCGTACGGCCCGAGGAGCCGGCCCGGACGGACGTGATCCCCTTCGAGGGCGTACTGCCCGTGGAGCGGCCGCGGTACGACGTCAAGGAGTACGACCTGGGACAGGGGCGGGCCCGTCCGGTACGGGGCATCCATCTGCCCGCGCTCTCGCCCGACGGACGGCACATCGCCTTCGCCGCCCTCAACTCGCTCTGGCTGGCGGACAGTTCGGGGGGCGCTGCGCCGAAGCGACTGCGCCGGTCGGCGGCCACGGAGTATCTGCTCGGTCCGTCGTGGTCACGCGACGGACGGGCCCTGCTGTACGCGGACGACCGCGACGGGCTGCTCGGTGTGTACCGGCGGGATCTGGCCACCGGCGAGGAGCGCGCGCTCGCGACCGGCGGCCGGGTCCATCCCGCGCTGTCACCCGACGGGAGCCGGCTCGCCTGCCTGGACCTGACCGGACGGCTCGTCGTCCGTGACCTCGGCAGCGGCACGGAGCGGGTGCTCGTGAGCCCGCTCGGCGCCGGCGGCCTCCCCGGGCGTCCCAGCTGGTCGCCCGACGGCCGGTATCTCGCGCTCTGCGACCGCAACCGCCTCAACCTCCGCTTCCGGGAGGGCTACAACCTCGTCCGCGTCGTCGACGCCACGACCGGGGAGGACCGGCTGCACGCGGTGGCACCGCATGTCTCGATCGCCGACCGGTACGACTCGGGGCCCGTCTGGTCGCCCGACGGCCGCTGGATGGCGGTGATCGTCGAGTCCGCGCTCTGTCTGCTGCCCGTCGCGCCCGACGGCACTCCCCGCGGCGCCCTGCGCACCCTCACCACCGAACCGGCGGACCACCCCTCCTGGTCCGGCGACTCACGGACCCTGCTGTACCTCTCCGGCGCCCGGCTGCGGCTGACCGGCGTCGACGGGGGCCGGGCCCGTACCGTCCGGGTACCGCTCGACGGGCGCCGCCCCGTACCCGCCGACACCGTGGTGCACGCCGGCCGGCTCTGGGACGGCACGGGCGACTCCGTACGGGACGACGTCGACATCGTGGTGCGCGGCGGACGGGTCACCGCCGTCGAACCGCACCGGCGGCGTGCGGCGACCACCCGGATCGACGCCTCGGAGCGGACCGTCGTGCCCGGACTGTGGGACACGCACACGCACCCGTGGCAGGTCACCTACGGCAGCAGGCAGACGGTCGGCCAGCTCACCTACGGCATCACCACCGCGGTGTCCCTCGGCGGATTCGCGTACGAACAGGCGCGAATCCGCGAGGCGGTGACGGCCGGTCAGCTCGCCGGACCCCGGCTGCTGACCACGGGCGAACTCCTGGACGGCTCCCGGGTGGCGTACAGCATGGGGCGCGCCCATCGCACCAGGGACGGTCTGCGCCGGTCGCTGGAGCGCGGCGCCGCGCTGGACTGGGACTTCGTCAAAACCTATGTACGGGCGCCCGGTTGGGTGATGGAGGAGGCCGCCCGGTTCGGACACGAGCGGCTCGGTGTGCGCTCGGGAAGCCACCTGCTGTCGCCCGGCGTGCAACTGGGCCAGGACCTGACGACCCATCTGCAGGCCACCCAGCGCCGCGAGTTCGGGCACGCCGTCACCGCCTCGGGGCGCGCCTGCCAGGATGTGCTGGAGATCTACACCGCGCGGGGCGCGGACTTCGGTCTCATCGCCACCCCGTTCACCTCGGCGCCCCTCCTGGGCGCGGACCCCGCGCTCGCCGACGACCCCCGGGTCACCGCCGTGATGCCGCCCTGGGACAGCGCCCTCGTCCGGCAGGGGGCGGGCGTGCCGCCGAGCCCGGCCCAACTCGCCACCCTGCGCACGGAGACCGACGTCTACCGGCGGATCCTGGCCGCCGGCGGCCTCGTGGCGCTGGGCACCGACCAGCCGCTCGTCCCCGTCGGCCTCGCCCTCCACCTGGGTCTGCGCGCGCTGCACCGGGGCGGCCTGTCCCCGGCCGAGGCGCTGCGTACGGTGACCGTGCTGCCCGCCAGGCTCTTCGGCCTGGCCGGTGACCTCGGCACGGTCCGGCCGGGCCTGCTCGCGGACCTGACGGTGGTGGACGGCGACCCCTTCACCGACTTCGACACCCTCGTGCGCACGGTCGCCGTGCTGCGGGGCGGGGTCCCGTACACGACCGCCGACCTCGTGGCGGCGTACGAGCCCGGGTCCTCGCCCGCCAGGTCCTCGCCCGCCGGGTCGCGGGCGCCGGGCGAGGACGACTGGCTGGAGGTGGGGCGGCTGATGCGCCGGGAGGGGTGCTGCGACACGGGCTGGTGAGAGGCGGGTTCCGGAACGCTCACGGCCGCCCTCGGCCGGTCCGGGAGAGGGCCGCCCCCGACGATGCGAACGCACGCGCACGGTGTTCGAACGAGTTGTGATGCCGGCCTCCGGGGCTCGGCCCCGGCCCACTCGTGCGTTCGCGTGCGATCTTGCGACGACGTCGGATCGTGACGTCCGCATGATCGAACAACCGGTCGTCAAGGGCGGGCAGTTGGAACCGGATCCTCCACAAAACGCACCGAGTGCCGGCCGGTCTGCCCAGGCCGATCGTGCGCCGTCGCAACTAATGTGACGAAAGACGGCCACAGTGGCCCCGCACCGGGATACGCTGCCCCGCGCACCCCACGTTCGAGTCCGCGCACGTGGGGGGCCGGTCATCCCGGCCTGCTCGTGTGCGGGTTCAACGGAGCCCCAACGCGAGATACATACCGTCCGGTTTGACGCTCCACCCCTCACCGCGACCCGGTGAACCCAGTCCGACCCGGATGGCTCCACGCAGCCGGGCACCGATCAACCTTGGCGTCCGCCTCCGGTCCGTACGCGCAGTGCGGTCCTTCGGTACGGCGCCCCGAACCCCGTCAGGGCAGCCTCGGCTCGAACTCGGTACCGAACACAACGCACCACGGACTCCGCCAGGAACCGTGTGCCGCGGACGGCTCCATCACGACCTGCCGGCCCGGCCGGGGGCGTACTCCCCGGTGCACGGCCGGCGCCGAGTTCCGCCGACTGCCTTTCATCCAGTGAGGAACAATGAGCATGCGCGCCCGCACCACCGTAGCTGCGGCCATATCGACGGTCCTGTCCATCTCTCTCACCGCGTGTGGTGGGGACTCCGGCACCGGCAGCGACGGCAAGGCCGCGTCCGTGGGCATCACGATGCCCACGAAGACGTCACAGCGGTGGATCAACGACGGCCAGAACATGGTCGACGAGCTCAAGGGGTTCGGCTACACCACCACCCTCAAGTACGCCGACAACGACCCGAAGAATCAGGTCGCACAGGTCGAGGCCATGATCGACAGCGGTGTCGACGCCCTGGTCATCGCCTCCGTCGACGGAAAGGTGTTCACCGACGTCCTGGAGAAGGCGAACGCCGCGGGCATACCGGTGGTCTCCTACGACCGGCTGATCCTCGGCACACCCAACGTCGACTACTACGCGTCCTTCGACAACCTGAAGGTCGGCACGTTGCAGGCCGACTTCATAGCCGAGGGTCTCGGGCTCGTCAACGGCAGCGGGAAGGGCCCGTTCACCGTCGAGCTCTTCGCCGGATCCCCCGACGACAACAACACCCGGTACTTCTACCAGGCCTCCATGGAGGTCCTGGAGCCGTACATCCAGAGCGGGGACCTGATCGTGAGATCGGGGGAGACCGAGATGAAGGAGATCACCACGCTGCGCTGGGACGGTCCCACCGCGGAGAAGCGCATGAACAAGCTGCTCGACGCGGAGTACGCCGACCAGGACATCGACGCGGTCCTCTCCCCGTACGACGGGATGTCGCTGGGCATCATCAAGGCGCTCAAGGAGCACGGTTACGGCACCGCCGCCAAGCCGCTGCCCATCGTCACGGGGCAGGACGCCGAGGTGCCCTCGGTCAAGTCGATCGTGGCCGGCGATCAGAAGCAGACCGTCTACAAGGACACGCGGGAGCTCGCGCTCGTCACCGCCTACATGGTCAACTCCATGGTCCACGACAAGAAGCCGGCACTCAACGACACCAGGACGTACAACAACGGGAAGAAGGTCGTTCCCTCGTACCTCCTGGAGCCGGTGAGCGTCGACAAGGCCAACTACAAGCAGGTGCTGGTCGACTCGGGCTACCTCAAGCCGGGCGACCTGGACTGAGTCACGCACGGGTGCGGGGCGGGGAGATCCTTCTCCCCGCCCCGTCGCCGTTCCCGGCGCCCGTGGGGTCAGTTGACGTAGACCGCCGCGCCGCCGCCCTGCGTCGTGTCGGTGACCGGGGCGTACCTGGCGGTGAAATAGCCGTTGCTGAAGCACAGCGACGAGCCGGAGAACTTCGTGAACTGCTGGTTCTTGAACGAGATGCTGTTGTCGGTGTTGTCCGCGGTGCCGGACAGGCTGGGTGCCCGGTACACACAGGTGATGCTGCCGAGCAGCGTACGCAGCACGACAGTTGTCTGGATGGTCGATCCGCCGGCCGGTGTGATGGTGAGGGTGCCCGCGGAGGTCACGGCCGTGGTGTAGGGCAGGTTGTCGACCGTGATGCTGGTGACGCCGAGCACGCCGACGACATTGCTGGAGCAACTGGCGCTGTTGAAGGTGTGGCTGGTGACCGACTCGGTGGCCGTGCCGGGCGCGGCGGGGTTGTCGATGACCTTGGCGACGAAGGCCGACGAGGAGCAGGAGACGCCGCTCGTGCCGGTGCTGCTGGAGTAGAGCGTGGCGTTGGTGCCGGTGGCCAGGGAGGCGCTGAGGACGTCACCGGCGGCGACCGCCGTGCCGCCCGTACCGCCGGTGGTCAGGACCGAGCCGTCGGCGGCCGACGCGGGGCCGGCCGTCGAGAGGGCGAGGGCCGTGACGGCGGCGGCCAGGGCGAGTGAGGTGCGAGTACGCATGCGGGTGCCTCGTTTCAGGGAGTGGGGATGCCCGGCAGGGGTGACGTGCGCCCTGTCGGAACGGAGGGGTGGCCGCCACCGGCCCGTCGCGCCTTCTCCGTACGCGACGGGCCGGCGGTGGCTGCCGGGAGGCCGGCCGGGGGCGTCGAAGGACGGCCCCCGGCACGGGACCGGCGGAAGGGGCGACCGGGCGCGGTCCGGAGGGGGAAGTGACCGTGCCGGTGCCGGGGAGGAGTGGACGCGGATCGCACGTGCGGTCGGTCTGTGGGCGACGGTCCGCCGACCGTCCGAGCCGGCCTGCCGGCCGCGTGAGGGACCTGCCGGCCGTGTGACGGGACGGAGCCGGGGATCGACGTGCGTGTCCGCACGGATCCGGCGCCACGGATCCGTGCACGGCCAGGGAGAGTTCTAGACCTGACCGATGTTCAACGTCAAGACGTCGCACGGAAGTTGACGTTCAGTCAGAGGCTGAGGATGAGCACTCCACGGGTTCGTCACATCTTCGACCTCCTTTTTGCACAAGGTGCTTGACCCTTGATGCTTACCGCGGGTAACTTCCGTCGCGGCTACCGCTGCGTAACGCGAAGTCCCTCGCACCCGGCAGGAGTTGCGAGGAGGCGTGCGCCGCGCCCGCTGTCCGCGCCAGGACAACGTGCCGCCTGTTGCCCCACCTCGCGTCGACCATGCCCTTGGAGCAGAAATGGCCTCGTCCGAAGCGCCGGAGAGCGGTAGTGCACCGGAGTCCCCCGCAAGCCCCGAGAGACGGGGGCGGGTCCGTCTGCGCCGCGCCGCGGTGATGGCGGTACCCGCCACCGCGATCACCGCCGGCCTCATGATCCTCACCGCCCAGGGAGCCCTGGGCGTGCAGTTCGCGATCTCCGGTATGGCGTTCACGGTGACCGCGACGAACCTCGACGGCCAGGGCTTCGAGCAGTTCGGTGCCCTCGACCACATGGCCGAGGGGAGTCCGAACGAGGGCGACACGGGCGGCCAGGTCCTGGTGGTCGTCTCCGCGATCAAGAACGCGACGCTCACCAAGCTGTGCCAGAGCGTCGACCTCGGCGGCACGAACCTGCTCATCACCGCGGGCCAGGGCTCCCAGAAGGTGAAGGCCACCGACCTGGTCACCGACTCCACCGAGCTCTCGGGCGACGCCGCCTTCGACAACATCGAGATCGGCAACGACGCCAGCACTCTCGACAAGGCAGGAGTGCAGGGCCCCAAGGGTGTCTTCAGCCAGCAGGCCGACACGGTCAAGATCGCCAACCTGCGGCAGACCAACTACGCCACCACGGCAGCGGTGTTCAAGCTTCCCGGGCTGAGGCTCCGCTTCAGCGAACAGGGCTGCTGATGCGGGGCTTTCGGCGCTGGCGTGCGGCCCGCCCGTTC
Source organism: Streptomyces sp. CWNU-52B (assembly GCF_047444975.1). Classification (NCBI taxonomy): domain Bacteria; kingdom Bacillati; phylum Actinomycetota; class Actinomycetes; order Kitasatosporales; family Streptomycetaceae; genus Streptomyces; species Streptomyces sp. CWNU-52B. The sequence goes on from NZ_JBLFJV010000023.1 coordinate 162,523, forward strand.
TGGGGAGGGCTGCTGCTCGCCCTCGGCGGGGCGGAGATCCTCGTCACGGAGAAGGCGTCGCTGAAGGTCGTCCTGCACATCGGTATGCAGGGACTGGCCGGCTACCTCCTGCCGGGCCTGATGCTGATCTGCGGACTGCTGATCCTCTTCAACCCCGCGCAGCGCCTCTTCTACTCGATCTGCGGTGTCCTGCTCTCCCTGGGCACCTGGATCACCTCGAACCTGGGCGGATTCCTCATCGGCCTCCTCCTCGGTGTCGTCGGCAGCTGCCTCACCTTCGGCTGGCTGCCGGACCAGGAACCGCGCCGCGCCCGTACCTGGCGGCGGCGCGGCCGCGGCGGAGTACCGGCGCCTCATCCATGACACCGGCCGCGCGGCCCCCGGTCACCGCACGCCGTGCGGCCGGAACTGGATGCTGACGCGCGGGCCCGCCGCCCGTGCGCTCTTGGGGATCGCGTGCTCCCAGGTGCGCTGGCAGGAGCCGCCCATCACGATCAGGTCGCCGTGTCCGAGCGGGCGCCGCACCACGGCCCCGCCGCGCCGGGGTCTCAGGAGCAGATCGCGCGGCGCCCCCACGGACACGATGGCGACCATCGTGTCCTGACGCGCGCCGCGGCCGATCCGGTCCCCGTGCCAGGCCACGCTGTCCCGGCCGTCCCGGTAGTAGCAGAGCCCGGCCGTGGTGAACGGTTCCCCCAGCTCGTGCGCGTAGTGGGCGGACAGGGCGCCGCGTGCCTCGTCCAGAACGGGATGCGGCAGCGGGTCGTCCGCCCGGTAGAACGCCAGCAGCCGGGGTACGTCCACGACCTGCTCGTACATCTGACGGCGCTCGGCCCGCCAGGGGACCTCGTCGGCGAGCCGGGTGAAGAGCGCGTCCGCTCCGTGGAGCCAGCCGGGCAGCAGGTCGATCCACGCCCCGTCGCCGAGCACGGTCCGGTGCGGGCCGGCGGCCGGCCCGGCGAGCGGGCCGAGGCGGATGGCGTCGCTCTGGTCGAACAGGGATCCCTGGAGGTGCGTGGACATGGTTCCAGGCTACCGCGCATTCGAACGGGCGTGCTATTCAGTGGGAGGTGCCGCCGGGCGGGCGGCCGGGGTGTGACGGCGGTGGCTGGTGTCGCACCAGGGATGGACGCGGCTGCGCCGGCATGTGCACAGCGCCACGCAGAAGCGGTCGGAGGTCACGGTCGTGCCGTCCTCCAGGACGACCTCGACCGGTCCTTCGACGAGCAGGGGGCCCTCTCGGCGGGCGACGATCCGACGCCGGTGTGCGGCGGGGCGCTCGGTCGCGGCCGCTTCACCGCCCCTCTCCTCCGGCTGTTCCGATTGTTCTGGTTGCTCTGACTGCTCCGACTGCTCCGGATTCCTCGGTTTCTCCGGCGAGGTTTCTCGGGCCTCCTTTGGGCGTGACCCGCTCATACGGCGGCCCGCAGCGACGACCGGCCCGACCGCCAGGCCCCCAGCAGCCGGTCCGCGAGGCGGTCCTCCAGCCATCCGGTGGCGTCGACCCCGAACGCGACGTCACCGTCGAGCCGGGGTTCCTCCTCCAGCAGCCCCGCGACGACCTCGCGGCGCACGACCTGTTCGTGCACCGCGTCGGCCTCGACGTGCTCGGTGTAGAAGTGCTCGGCCGCCGGGCCCGCGCCGGTGCGCCGCATCGCGTTCGCGAGCCGCCGGGAACCGGGTGAGGAGGTCGTCTCCACCGCGGCGAAGTGACCCACCAGTGCGCCGCGCAGCGCCCGGTGCAGCCCGAAGAGCGACATCAGGTTGACGACGGCCAGCGCCTCGGCGCCACTCGCGTCGAGATAGCGCCCGTACGCCGGATCAAGGCCCAGGTCGGTCATGAGGTCGGCGAACAGCCGGGCGTGTACGCGCTCGGCGCGCCCCGCCCCGAACTCGTCGAACTCCACCGCCGCCATACCGGCCTTGGCGCGTCCCCACAGGCGCGGCAGGACCCAGGCGTGCGGATCGGCCTCCTTGAGGTGGTAGACCGAGCGCTGGGCGGCGTACTCGCGCAGCTGCCACAGCTCGCCCCTGTCCTGGAGGAAATGGGAGACGCCCTGGCCGTCGACCGGCTCCACGAGCAGCTCGTCCAGGGCCTCGTCGGCGTGGTCGTGCCGCGTCGCCCCCGCGCGCAACGCCGCGAGGAAGGGCCGTTCAAGCGCCGCGCGGACCCTCAGGAGCTCCGGGTCCCATTCGCGGGCGTCGTCGACGCCCGCGAAGCCCCGGTAGTGCAGCTCGTAGCAGAGGTAGAGGGCGAGCTGGAGATCGTCGCCGAGCGGTTCGGCGTCCCTGAGCGCGGCCTCGTCGGGCAGCGGTCCCGTGCCGCGCAGGTACGCGACGAGTCCCGCGGAGATCCGTCCTCGGGAGGGCGGAAGGTCCGGTTCCACGCCGCCCGTCGGGAGATCCAGCTCTGCGACCGGCCGCTCGGCTCCAGGTTTCATGGGCACCGGGTACCCGTGATCGAGCACCCCTACCTGCGGGGACGCCCGCTCGTCCGTGGCGGTCTCAACCGCGGCCGGTGTCGATGACGCAGAAGATGTTGCCGTCGGGATCGGCGAGGACGACGAAGTCCGGGTCCTCCGGATACAGGTCCCAGTCGACCCGGCGCGCGCCCAGGGACACCAGGCGCTCGACCTCGGCGGCCTGGTCGGCGGCGTCGCCCGCGTACAGGTCCAGGTGCACCCGGGGATGTTCCTGCACGGGGGTGTCGCTCAGCCCGAGGGACAGCTGAGGGCCGGACCCTTCGGCGGGGACGAGCACCACCCAGTCGTCCTCGGCCGCCTCACGCGGTACGTAGCCCAGGGCCCTCGTCCAGAACGCCTCGGCGCGCCGGATGTCCGACACGCCCATCACCACCGACCCGATACGCACCATGGGCCGAGTGAAGCAGACGACGGTCAGGCGCGACCAGGGCCTCCGCTGCCGAAGCCGCCGCTGTCGTTCCGGTCCCAGGTGGGGCGCTGCTGGTCCGCCGCGCGGCGCGAGGAACCGCCGCCCAGCTGGTGCGGGGTGAGGCGGTCCCCGTCCTCGGGCATCGCGGCGGGCTCGCGCCGTTCGCTCACCTCGCCGACGGGACCCGACTCGGGGAGGCGGGGCTGCTCCTCGGGGCGGGGCGGGGCCGGCTGCCGGGAACGCTGCCTGCGGCCCCACCACACGGCCCAGATCAGGCCGCCGACGAGGACGACGCCCACCAGGAACGGCACGATCGCGCCCACTGCGGCGCCGGAGGCGGCCAGCGGTGTCGGAGGCGGTGCGGGTGTCACGGTGAAGTCCATTTCCGCCGAGTACCCTGCGCCGCCCGCCGAAACAGCGGGTCCGGCTCGCGACCGCCGCGGCGCCCGGACCGTTACGCTGAATGACCGGTCAATACCAGAACATCATGTTTTCAAGTGAAGAGTTTGGATATGTCCCCTTCGGGGGAATTTAGGCATAGTGCTTCGGACTGGAGGCACGTCCGTGGGAGCTGGTGAGCCAGGCCCCGGCTGTGTCCCCGCCGGCCCGTTCGCGCGCCCTCCCGTGGTGACTGTTTCCGTGAGCACCCTCTGAGGGAGATGCGACGCAGCATGCCAATCACCGTCAGAACGAAGCAGCATCCCCACGACGACGCCCCCGACACGGCTGCGGCCTTCGAACGCCTGGCCACGCTGCCCGAGGGGCCCGAGCGTCAGGCCCTGCGCGACGGACTGGTCAGGGACTGGCTGCCGATGGCGAACCGTATCGCCGTGCGCTACCGAGGCAGGGGGGAGTCCGTCGAGGACCTCACCCAGGTGGCGGCACTCGGCCTGGTCAAGGCGGTCGACCGCTACGACCCCGAGCGCGGCAACGCCTTCGAGAGCTACGCCATCCCGACCATCACCGGCGAGATCAAACGCCACTTCCGCGACCACATGTGGGTGCTGCACGTGCCCCGGCGCGTCCAGGACCTGCGCAACCGGGTCCGCGCCGCGGCGAAGGAACTGTCGCAGACCATCCCGGGCCGTCGGCCCACCATCGCCGAGATCGCCGCCCAGGCCCAGATGTCCGAGGACGACGTACGGGCCGGCTTCGAGGCACTCGACAGCTTCACCGCGCTCTCCCTCGACGCCGAGCTGCCGGGCAGCGACGACGGCTACGCGCTCGGCGACGCCCTCGGTGAGTCCGACACCGGGTTCGACCTGGTCGTCGACCGCGAGGCCGTGAAGCCTTGTATCGCCGCGCTGCCCGAGCGCGAGCGGACCATTCTCTATCTGCGCTTCTTCAGGGGGATGACCCAGGGCCGCATCGCGGAGCACCTCGGCATCTCGCAGATGCACGTCTCCCGGCTGCTCAGCGGCTGCTGCGCCAAGGTGCGCGAAGAGGCCCTCGCGGATCAGGAGCCGGAGCCGGCGCCCGGCTCCTGCCCGGAGTCACCCTCCTGGCCGTGATGCGGGGGCGGAGTGCCGAAGTCACCGGACCCGGCCGCCCCCGGACCCAGCCGCCCGCCGCGGGTGTTCCCGAGCCGGGCGGCTGCGTGGCGAGCTCACTGCCGAACCCTCCCGGGAGCGGTACGCCGGCGGCCTGCCACTCTTCGAGGTAACCAGCAGGGCCCGAACAAAACACCCTCGTCACGGCGGTAGTTGTCCGGTAGTTGTCAGGGCGGCGGGTCGTACTCCGGACGCAGGGTGGGCGCGTACCGGTCGAGCGTCTCCGTCAGGGCCGACCGGACCTCGGGCGGCAGATCGCCCTTCTGGCCCCACACGATGATCAACTCGGCGACGTTCCGGAGCTTGATGTTCGTGTGCTGCGACACCTCCCGCAGCACGCACCAGCCCTGATCCGGCGTCACCCGGCCGAGGGCCACGATCATCCCGATCGCCTGGTCCACCACGGCGTGCGAGGTCACGGCCTCCTTGAGCTGGCCGATCTCCTCCTGAAGTTCGACGATCCGGGGCGCGTCGTCCTCGGGCGCGGGGCGGCGCTGCGGACCGTCGCCGGGCTCGTCGGGACCCGAACCGGCGTCTGGCGTCATTCGTTCCCCTCCGGGGTCGCGGCACGTGGTTCGTGGGGGCCGTCCCCCGATCGGACTCCACGGTCACCGTCCATCGTCCCCACTCCGTCGGACGTGTGCCAGTGCACGGACACCGCACCGATCCGAGGTCGCTCAGCGTGACGATCTCTCACGGATTGCGAACACCGGGTGCTGGGCGCAGGGTGGGAAACGCCAGTCCAACCCTCGTTCGAAGGACGGAACACCATGAGCAAGGCGAAGAGCAAGGCCAGCCAGATGAAGGGCAAGATGAAGGAAGCCGCCGGCAAGGTCACGGACGACAAGTCCATGGAGGGCGAGGGCCGCGGCGAGCAGATGAAGGGCAAGGCCGAGGAGCTCACCTCCAAGGCCTCCGAGCGCATCAAGAAGGCCGGCCGGTAGAACCGCGGCCCCCACACGCGTACGCCCCCGATCGGTCACCGGGCCCTCACCCGTGACCGGCGGGGGCGTTCCCGTGGGTTGTACCCGCGCCCTCGGACGGAGATGGGGCGCCCGATGCGGACGAGGCGTGTGGGGGAGTGATCCAGGGGCACTCGTCGACTGAGCAGACGTGCCCGACCAGCGTTCGGCGCCGGTGCGCTCACCTTCCCCACCCGCTTCCCCGCGCCGACTCCCGGACCTGGCGGGGCGTCCGGACGGAGGACACCCCATGGCTTTCCTCGTCGACCAGACACGCCCCGCCGGCCCCTGGACGGCACCGCCGGGCGTGTACGCGCCGCAGGCCGACACGTTCCTGCTGGGCCGCGCCGTCGACCGGGAGGGCCCGGCCCCGGGCATGGACGTCCTCGACCTCGGGACAGGCACCGGAGCCCTCGCGATCCACGCCGCCCGAAGAGGCGCTCGGGTGACGGCGGTCGACATCGCCTGGCGGGCCGTCCTCACCGCCCGGCTGAACGCCCTGCGGTCCCGGCAGCGGCTCACGGTCCACCGCGGTGACCTCCTCGGACCGGTCCGAGGCCGCACCTTCGACATGATCATCAGCAATCCGCCGTACGTGCCCACGCCGCCCTCGGAGCCGTCCGACGGACGGGGACGCGAACGGGCCTGGAACGCCGGGCTCGACGGACGCACCGTGCTGGACCGCATCTGCTCCGAGGCGCCGGGCGTGCTGCGGCCCGGCGGCGTCCTGCTCATCGCCCAGTCGGCGCTGAGCGGCACCGAGGAGACCCTGGACCTGCTGGCCGGCTCGGGACTGCGGGCCACGGTCAGTGACCGGGCGTACATCCCGTTCGGACCGGTGCTCCGCTCGCGTCTGCCGTGGCTCAGGGAGTCCGGGCGGATCGCGGCGCGCGAGGACACCGAGGAACTGGTGATCGTCCGGGCCGAGCGGACCTGACCGCAACCGAGCGGACCTCGGCCGCGAGGGGACGGCCGGAGGGGTCCCGTCTCACACCGGCCGCTCGCGGACCACGTCACGCGCCGGCTTGTCGTGCCGCAGCCCGAGGAACCGCGGATGGCGCAGCATGCCGTCCCGCGTCCACTCGGTGAATGCGATCTGCGCGACCAGCACCGGCTCGGCCCAGTGCGCGCCCACCTCACGCACCTGACCGGTGAACGGCGAGGCGGCGAGGTGGAGCCGGTCCAGGGCGTCGCGCAGCGCGAGCAGCGTACGGCGGTCGAAACCCGTACCCACCCGGCCCGCGTACCGCAGGCTCTCGCCCTCGAAGTGGCCCAGCAGCAGGGCGCCCAGACCGGCGCGGCTGCCGCTCGGTTCGGTGAACCCGCCGATCACGAACTCCTGCTCCAGGGAACACTTCAGCTTGAGCCAGTCCGGCGAACGGCGCGGCTGGTAGGGGCTCCTGGCCCGTTTCGCGATCAGCCCCTCCCAGCCCCGGCCGCAGGCGTCGGCCAGGAGCGCGGCGCCGCCCTCGTTGCGGTGGGCGGTCAGGCGCAGCGGCGTGCGGTACGTCAGGGCGCGACGGAGCAGCGACTTGCGGGCACGCAGCGGAAGCCGGGTCGTGTCCGCGCCCGCCAGCCTCAGCAGGTCGAAGAGGTAGTACGTCACGGCGACCTCGCTCGCCTCGACGTCCCGGCGCCGGGTGAGCCCCATGCGCTGCTGGAGCCGCCCGAAGTCGGTGCGGCCGTTCGTGAACGCGACGATCTCCCCGTCCACGGTGAAGTCCGTGCACGGCTGGGCGGCGAGCGCGGCCACGATCTCCGGATACGTGTCGTTGAGCCGGTTGCCGGTGCGTGAGAACAGCAGGACCCGGCCGCCCTCGCGCACCGCCAGCACGCGGATACCGTCGAGTTTCCGCTCGAAGAGCCACTCGCCGGGGAAGTCACGCCGGTCGCTCGGAGTGGCGAGCATCGGCCGGGACGCCAGCTCGACACCGGGGGCGGCGTCACGCAGCAGTCGGCTCTGCTCCGCGGGCAGGGAACCCAGCACGTCGGTCATCGCCGCACACTCCTCTCACCCCTTTCCCCTGCGTACGCATCGTCCCGCAGGCCCCGGGCGGCCGCGACCGCGCGCCCCGCGCCGGGCCCGGGGAAGCGCGCGACGAGCCACGCCGAATGGCGCAACTCCTTCCGGCCGGCGCGGATCGCAGCATGATGTGAGGAGCACCGTGTCCCGCCCTGGCACGCGGGGAGGGCCCGGCCTCATGGGAGGAGGACCCGTGGACAGGACGGCAAGCAGCCCCGGCCACATGTCCGGCGGCGATGCCGACGGCGACGCCCGCGCGCAGGACCTGGCGGAATTACGCAGCCGGGAGTTCGGCCACCTCGACACCGACGGGCACACCTACCTCGACCACACGGGCGCCGGACTCGCCCCGGCCTCGCTCGTCCGGGCGAGCGCCGACCGGATCACCGGCGGCGTCTTCGGGAACCCGCACTCCGAGAGCCCGGCCTCCCGCGCCTCGGGAACACTGCTCGCGCAGGCGCGCCAGGCGGTGCTGCGCCACTTCCGTGCCGACCCGGCCGAGTACGCCGTGATCTTCACCCCGAACGCGACGGGCGCGCTGCGCCTGGTCGGTGAGGCGTACCCCTTCCACCGGGGCAGCAGGCTGGTCATGCCGCTCGACAACCACAACTCGGTCAACGGTCTGCGGGAGTACGCGCGTTCACGCGGGGCGAGGACGACGTACGTACCCGTGGGCGGCCCCGGCCTGCGCGTGGACGAACAGCGGCTGTGGGCCGCCCTGCCGGCGCGCGGCGGCGGCGTCGGCCGGCTGATCCCGCGACCCGGCGGGCGCAGGCACGGTGAACGCGGGTCCGGTGAGCGCAGACGCGGGCTGCTCGCCTATCCGGCGCAGAGCAACTTCACCGGCGTCCAGCATCCGCTCGACTGGATCGCTCGGGCGCGGGCCCGCGGTTACGACGTCCTGCTCGACGCGGCGGCCTTCGTCCCCGCCAACACGCTCGACCTGAGCCGCCACCACCCCGACTTCACGGTCGTCAGCTGGTACAAGGTCTTCGGCCATCCCACCGGGGTCGGCAGCCTGATCGCCCGCCGGGAGGCGCTCGCCGGGCTGCGGCGGCCCTGGTTCTCCGGCGGCACGATCTACGCGGTGAGCGCGCAGGCGCAGTGGCACGTCCTCGCGGACGACGAGGCGGCCTTCGAGGACGGCACGGTCAACTTCCTCTCCATTCCCGACGTGACGGCCGGACTGGAGTGGATCGACGGCGTCGGCATGGACCGGGTGCACGCCCATGTGACCGCGCTGACCTCCCGACTCCTGGCAGGACTGGCGCAGTTGCGGCACGGCGACGGCTCCCCGCTGGTCAGGGTGTACGGCCCGCGGGACCTCGTGGCCCGCGGCGGGACCGTCGCGCTCAATCTGCTGGACGCCGACGGTCACGTCATCGACGAACGGGTCGTCACCCGTGACAGCGCCGCCCGGGGCATCTCGCTGCGCACGGGCTGCTTCTGCAATCCGGGCGCGGGCGAGGCGGCCTTCGCCCTGCCGCCGCCCCTGCTGCGTTCGGCCGCCCGGCGCCGACTGGCCTCCCTGGAGGAGTACCTGGAGCTGCTGCACCTGCCGTCGGCGGGCGCGGTCCGGGTCTCGCTCGGTCTGTCGTCACAGCCCCGCGACATCGACACGTTCCTGACGTTCGTACGGGAGACCTACCGGGACCGGGTGCCCGGCGCGGCCGGTCTGGAGGCGAGGGAGGGCTGCTGACCGCCACCCGGCGGACGGGTGAGCGGCCCGGAGCCCCGACGGGCCCCGGCGCGTGGGGAGTTCACCGTCCCGCCCGTTCGCGCACCACACCGTTGTGGCACCTGCGCACGAGGACCGCCCAGGTCGCGCCCAGGAACAGCAGCGTGAAGCACGCCAGGACCAGCCAGCCACGGCTCGCGGGGCCGGCGAACGAGCCGCCGTACGACGCGAGGAGCGGCGGGCCCAGCCGGGAGGCGCCGTCGCGCCACAGCGCCTCCAGTCCGACGCCGCTGCCGAGCGCCTCGAACGCCCAGCGGTTCGTCATCGCCCAGCTGATCGCCTCGCCCGCGCCCGTCATCCGGGGAACCGGCACGAAGGCACCCGAGAAGAGCACCTGGGGGAAGCAGAGCAGCGGCAGCATCAGCGTCGCCTGGCCCGGATCGGTCACCGCGGCCGAGGCGAGCAGCCCCAGCGCGAGCGCCGCCGCCGAGGCCAGCACACTCGACACGAACAGGGAGACACAGGTGTCCCAGCCGGCCGCGGGCAGCCGGTCCAGGGCGCGCAGCACGGCGAGCAGCAGGGCGTCCGCGGCCGCGAGCACCGGCAGCATGATGGTGAGCTTCGACGCGACGTACGGGCCGATCCGCAGGCCGGCCAGCCGTTCGCGGCGCAGCACGGGCAGTTCCGTACAGATCTGCAGCAGCCCGTACGTCAGCCCGAAGAAGAAGGCACCGAAGGCGATCCAGAACATGATCATCGCGGTGGAGCCCGGGTCCGGGTCCGCCGGGTCGAACGCCCCCGCGCGGAACAGCACCGCGAACATGGCCACGATCATCACGGGCGAGCCCGCCAGCACGGCGACCGAGAGCCGGTTGTGCAGCAGCAGCGCGATGCCGCGCCGGGTGAGCAGGGACCACTGCCGTACGGCGCCGACGCCCGGCCGGGGGAGGGGTCGCGCGGGACCGGTGGGAGGCGGCGCCGGGTCGCGAGGCGCCGGTTCGTGCGACGACGGCTCGTGCGGCGGAGGTTCGGTCCCGGCGCCGTCGCGGACCGTGCCGTCGGACACCGCCCCGTACACGTCCTCGACCGTGTCCACCCCGAACGCCCCGCACAGGGCGCCCGGTTCACCGGCGTACGCGATCCGCCCGCCGGGGGAGAGGAACACGACGCGGTCGCCGCGCAGCAGATCGGCGGGGACGTGGGTGGTGAGCACGATGGTGGTGCCGCCCTCGGCGAGCGAGCGCAGGGTCCGCAGCAGGGCGGCGGCGGTGACCGGGTCGAGGCCGGAGGTCGGCTCGTCGAGGAAGAGCGCCCGCGGGCCGGTGAGCAACTCGGCGGCGATGCCGGCCCGTTTGCGTTCACCGCCGCTCAGGGCGCGCACGGGTGTGCCGGCCCGGTGGGTCAGTCCCAGGGAGGCCAGGACCCGGTCCACCGCCGCCGTGACGGAGACGGCGGAGGTGTCCGGGGGCATGCGCAGGCCCGCCGCGTACACCAGGGTCCGGTGCAGCGGCAGGTCACGGTGGAGGATGTCCTCCTGCGGCACGAACCCGGACTCCGGCCCCGGCGGACCGGGCCGGGCACCGTCGTGCAGCACCGCCCCCTCGCCGGCGGCACGCAGTCCCGCCAGTGTCTCCAGCAGGACCGTCTTGCCCGCCCCGCTGCTGCCCGCGATCATGACGATCTGTCCGGGCGCGGCGTCGAACGACACGTCGTCCAGGACGCGCCCCGCCCCGCGCACCCGCTGAGTGAGCCGGCGGGCCCCGATCCGCAGGCCGTGCACGGGAACGCGCGGCGGCGAGACGGGCGGACGCGGTCCTGTCGGAGTCGGCATGTAGGCAGCATGCCAGCGGGAGGCGCGCGGTGGACCCGGCTCGCGGACCCCGACAGACGGCCCGCGCGCGGGGCGGCGGGGCCGCTCGGTAGCGTGGGCGGTTCGACCTACGTACGGAGGCCATCACATGACCCGCCCGATCACCGTGGGAGCGGACGGTACCGCCGAATCCCTGGCCGCCTTGCACTGGGCCGGCCGGGAGGCGGTACGCCGAGGACTTCCGCTGCGTGTCGTGCACGCCTGGGAGAAGTCCGACGGCGAGGACCGTACGGCAGACGTCCGTGAGGCGCTGGAGCGGACCGCGGACGATGTCACGGGACGTCACCCCGGCCTGACGGTGACGGCCGAACTCGTCGACGGCGGCCCGGTCGAGGCGCTCCTCGGCGCGGCGGCGGAGGCCGAGACGCTGGTGCTCGGCTCACGCGGGCACGGCGCGATCGTCGGCTTCCTGCTCGGTTCCGTCGGCCAGCAGGTCATCGCCGAGTCCACCCGGCCCGTCGTGCTCGTACGCGCCGGGGACCAGGCCGAGTCGGAGGCGGGCGGCCGCGAGATCGTCGTAGGACAGCAGGGCGGCCCGGAGGACAGCGGGGCCGCGCTGGGGTTCGCCTTCGAGGCGGCGGCCGCCCGCGGCGCCGCCCTGCGCGTCGTACGGGCCTGGAGCCTGCCCACCGTGTTCACCTACAGCCCCGGCTCGATGGCACTCCTCGACGAGGCCGGGGGTCTGGAGCCGTACGAGAAGAAGGCGCTCGCGGAAGCGTTGCAGCCGTGGCTGGAGCGCTTTCCCGACGTACAGGTGACCCGGCACGTGGAGATGGGCAGCGCCGGTGAGGTGCTGCTGTCGGCGGCGGCCCGCGCCCAGCTGGTGGTGGTGGGCCGGCGCGCGCACCGCTCGGCGGTGGGCTCACGCATCGGTTCGGTGGCCCACGCCGTCGTGCATCACGCGCCCTCCCCGGTGGCGGTCGTCCCGCCGGCCTGAGCGCCGGGCCCGGCGGCGTCCGACGGGGGCGGCGGCGCGATCGGCTCCTTGGGCAGGATGTTCGTGACGTAGTCCCGTACGACCGTGTCCAGATCGATGTCGTGCTGCGCCCGCTCGGACAGGTACCACCGGTGTTCCAGCAGCTCGTGGTACAGCTCGGCCGGATCCATGGAGCCGCGCAGGTCCGGCGGTATGGCCCGCACGGTGGGCCGGAACACGTCCCGGACCCACCGGTGGGCCAGGACCTCGGGCCGGGCGGAGTGAGGAGGGCCGCCCGGTGCGTAGTCGTCCTGGGTGGCCATCCAGCTCTCCAGGTCGTTCAGCAGCCGCCGCGCCTGGTTCTCCTCGGTGTCCAGCCCGGTCAGCCGCAGCAACTGCCGCTGGTGGTGCCCGGCGTCGACGACCTTCGGCACGAACGTGACGGTGTCGCCGTTGGAGGAGTGCGCCAGCCGCATCTCGGCGACGTCGAAGCCGAGGTCGTTGAGCCGTCTGATCCGGCGGTCGATGTAGTGGTGCTTGCCCGCCGGGTACACCGACGTGCGGGTGAGCTCCTGCCACAGCCGGGTGTAGCGCTCGCAGATCTCCGTGCCGAACTCGATCGGGTCCACCGACGGGTGCAGCGCGCCGGAGGCCTCCAGGTCGAGCAGCTCACCGCTGATGTTGACCCGGGCCAGGTCGAGGTCGTACTCCCGCTGCCCGGTGCTCAGTTGCGGATGCACCTCACCGGTCTCGGCGTCGACGAGATACGCGGCGTACGCCCCGGCGTCCCGGCGGAACAGGGTGTTGGACAGCGAGCAGTCGCCCCACGCGAACCCGGCGAGATGGAGCCGGACCAGCAGCACGGCCAGCGCGTCCATGAGGCGGTGCATGGTGGCGGGCCGCATGGTCGTCTCGAACATCGACCGGTAGGGCATCGAGCCGCCCAGATGCCGGGTGATGAGCACGGACTCCAGCGGCTCGCCCGCCTCGTCGGTGCGGCCGGTGACCACGGCGAGCGGGTCCACCGCCGGGATGTTCATCCGGTCGAGGCCGCGCAGCAGTTCGTACTCGCGCAGGGCGGGCCGTTCGGCGAGCTCCTTGACCGCCACGACCTCCGTACCGGCGCGCGCGTACCGCACCACGTGCCGGGAGATGCCCCTGGGCAGCGGCACCAGGTAGTGCTCGGGCCACTCCTCCAGGGGCAGCTGCCAGGGCAGGTCGAGCAGGAGCGCGGGATGCTCCGGGTTGGTGGCGCTGATCTGCAATGCCATCGCTCGCTCGCCCTGCCTCACGGTCGGCCGTCATGTCGCAGGAGCATCTCCGCACCTGGGCGGCCCCCGCGTCAACACGACGTACCGATCGCTCACGCAGGTGGGAGACCCACGGGGCCGTGGGACGTGATGTGCGGCACGCCCGGGTGACGGCCGGGACACCCGGGACGAGGGTTCTGGCTGCACACGGCTTGATCGCTGATCAAGGGGGGTGAAAACCCTGGCCAACGCGCATTCCGCTCATTTGACACCCCGTCGCCCGCCCGGATAGGAAGCAGCCCTCGGAGGTCGAGAGGTGGACTGTGGACGAGCCGAATGTGGTCGGGGACTGGCAGGAGTACGACGACGAGCATGCCGGTCTGCGCGTTCGCGTCCACGGCCTGGAGAAGGCCGAGCCGCCGCGGGGACGTGACGACGCGGCCGAGGGACTGGTCTACCTCCGGTTCCGGGTGACCGTCGAGAACCGCACGACCACCGGCTACTGCGTTCATCTGGAGGACGGCCAACTCGACATCCGGGTCGGAGGCGACGGCGAGAGCGCGTTCCTGGACTGGCGCAACTCCCAGTTCATCGAGGGCTTCGACGTCTATCCGCTGCGCCGCGTCACCTCCGTCCTGTACGCCGCCGCCCCGGAGGACTGCCTGTCCCTGGTGGACATCCAGGTGCAGCTGAAGGTCGACGACGAATGGACCGGGCGGTACCTCTGGTCGGGCGGCATCGGCCCGTACGACCCGGCCGTCGGGGTCGGCGCCAGGTCCGACTCCGCCCTGGACAGCCTCGCCGCGCAGGTGATCAGCTTCCTGGAACGGGAGGCGGGACCCGGCCCGGCCGCCTGAGCCTTCCTCAAGCGCTCAGCGGGCCCGGTCGCCGTCGAGGGCCTCGGCGGCCTCCGCCGTGACGGCCTTTGCGACGGCCGCCAGGGCCGGGAAGTCGAGTTTCCACTGCTGCCAGAACAGCGGGACGTCGGTGTGCAGGTCCGGTGCGAGCAGGACGAGCCGCCCCGCGCGGAGCAGGGGAGCCGCCTGCACCTCGGGGACCATGCCCCAGCCCATCCCCGCCGCGACGGCGTCGATGAACCCCTCGGAGGTCGGCACGAGATGCCGCGCCGCACTCGCCCCGCGACGGCCGTGTACGAGCCTGCGGACGAATGCGTCCTGGAGGCCGTCCCGCCGGTCGAAGGTCACCACCGGCGCGTCGGCGACCACCTCCCGCAGCGCGGTGCCGGGCCCGTCGCCGAGCCGTCGCGCGGCGAACCCGGGGCTCGCCACCGGCACGTACCGCATGAGGCCGAGCCTGCGGACGGAGCAGCCCGTCACCGCGTCGGGTGACGAGGTGACGGCCGCCATCACGAGCCCCTCGCGCAGCAGCGCGGCCGTGTGGTCCTGGTCCTCGCGGCGCAGTTCGTAGCAGAGGCCCAGCTCCTCGGGGACGCGTGCGAGCGCGGGCAGGAACCAGGTTGCCAGCGAGTCGGAGTTCACCGCGATCGACAGCCGCGCCGGATCCTTGGAGCCCGACATGCCCAGCTCGGCCCGGGTGTCGCGGTCGAGCCGGGCCAGTTGGCGCGCGAACCGCACGACGGCCTCGCCGGACTCGGTCGGCCTGACCGGCTTCGTGCGCACCAACAGCACGCGTCCCGTGCGCTGTTCGAGGGCCTTGACCCGCTGGCTCACCGCGGACGGGGTCACGTGCAGCACGGCGGCCGCGGCGTCGAAGGTGCCCTCGTCCACCACGGCCAGCAGGGTCCTCACCTGGTCGAGGGGCAGCTCTGTCATCACGATGGCTAAGGATACGTAAGAATCTTTAGCTGTACTTCTCCTGGGGCGGCTTCCTAGCGTGGGTGCCGTGAACAACGCGCTGACCGCCACGGCCGCCGGATTCGGCACCGGCCTCTCCCTGATCGTCGCCATCGGCGCCCAGAACGCCTTCGTCCTGCGCCAGGGCGTGCGCCGGGACGCGGTGCTCGCCGTGGTGGGCATCTGCGCCCTGTCCGACGCGGCGCTCATCGCGCTGGGCGTCGGCGGCGTCGGTTCCGTGGTGGTGGCCTGGCCCTCGGTGCTGACCGCCGTCGGGCTGGTCGGCGGCCTCTTCCTGATCGCGTACGGCTGCCTGGCCGCGCGCCGGGTCCTGAGGCCCTCGGCGCTGACCGTGACGGAGGGACCGGCGGACCCGGTGGGGGCGGCGGGCTCGCGGCGGCGGGCCGTGCTCACCTGTCTGGCGATGACCTGGCTGAACCCGCACGTCTACCTGGACACCGTGTTCCTGCTCGGCTCCATCGCGGCCGACCGGGGGCCGCTGCGCTGGACCTTCGGTCTCGGCGCGGTGCTCGCCAGCCTCGTCTGGTTCGCCGCGCTCGGCTTCGGTGCCCGGCTGCTCAGCCCGCTCCTGGCCCGGCCCTCGGCGTGGCGGGTACTGGACGCCCTGATCGCCGCGACGATGATCGTGCTCGGGGCCACCCTGATCGCCGGGGTGTAGGACCGGCGCGCGGGGGCCGTCGGCGGGCCGTGCCGTCCCCGCGGCGCACGACGGCGACCGCCAGCAGGCCGAGGGCGAGCCCCGCCACCGTCTGCGGCCCGAAGTGCTCGCCGAACATCAGCGCACCCCATACCGCCGTCACCGGTGCCATCAGGAACATGAGCGTGTTGACCTGGGTCACCCCGGACCGCCTCAGGATCAGCCAGTACAGTCCGTACCCGCCGAACGTGGAGAGCGCCACGAGCCACACCACGGCGGTCCAGAACGAACCGTCCGCCGGCGGCACCACTGCGCCGGTGGCGGCGGCGAGCGCCGTGAAGACGACGGCGCTGGTGACGGCGTGGATCGTCATGGACACCATCGGCCGGACATCCGTACGGGACCGGCGGTCCAGGAAGGTCGCCGCGACCATGCACAGCATGCCGAGGAACGGCACGAGGTACGCCCACCACGCGACGCCGCTCGCGGCACCCGCGTCGGCCGTGGTGACGACGGCGACACCGGCCACCCCCAGCCCGAGACCGAGCCACTGCGTACGCGACACCGCCACTCCCAGCAGCGGACCGGCCAGCGCTCCCGCGACCAGCGGCTGGGTGCCGTCGACGAGGGCCGTCGTGCCGCTGGAGACACCCAGGTCGATGGCGTAGTAGACGGTGAGGAGGTAGCCGCTCTGCGACAGCGTCCCGATGGCGGCCTGCCGCAGCAGGTCGCGAGGCCCGAGATGGCGCCAGGACGCTCGTGCGGTGGTCAGCGCGACGGCCCCGAGGGCGAGGGCCAGCGGCAGGAAGCGCCACATGAGGAGCGTGACCGCGGAGGCGGTGCCCGACCCGAGCTTGGCCCCGATGAAACCGGAGCTCCAGGCCCCGACGAACGCGATCGACAGCAGGATGTTCGCAACGCCGCACACCTCCGAGGGTGGATGGCAGACCCGGGAGTATACCGATCTGTATATCTGAGCCGAGTATACAGATCAGTCTACTATGGGTGGATGAGCATCACGGACACACCGCGCCGCGTACCGCTGACCCCCGCCGCCCGGCGCGCGCTGGAGGCGGCCGGGCGGCTGTTCTACGAGCGGGGGATCCACGCCGTCGGGGTCGACCTGATCGCCGCGGAGGCCGGCGTCACGAAGAAGACGCTCTACGACCGCTTCGGCTCCAAGGACCAGATCGTCGTCGAGTACCTCGCCGGCCGCGACGAGCGCTGGCGCGCCTTCCTCGCCCCGCGGCTCGACGCCTCCGAGTCGCCGCGCGACCGTGTCCTGGCGGTCTTCGAGGCCTCACGCGACTGGATGGACGAGAACGGCCCCAGAGGCTGCAGCATGGTCAACGCCCATGCCGAGATCGACGACCCGTCCCACCCGGCGTACACCGTCATCGACGACCAGAAGCAGTGGACGCTCACGCTGTTCACCGATCTCGTACGCCCGCTCGCGCCCGCCGGGGCCGACTCGCTGGGCCGGACCCTGATGCTGCTCCACGAGGGCGCCCTGGTCGCCCACGGCCTGCGCATCTTCCCCGGAGCCCTGGACCAGGCCCGCGAGCAGGCGGCGATCCTCCTGGCCTCGGCGTCGGAGGCCGCTTTGCCGGCGGCCGCCGAGCCGGGCTCCACGCGCCGAACGGCGTCCCGCCCGTCCACGGACCGACCCGCCGCGCGGTGATCGCTCGGCATCGGCGATAGTGGCTCTCGTCGAAAGATGTATCGAGCAACCAGGACGGGTGTGGACACCAGCAAGGGCAGTGCGGACAGCGGCGCGGAACAGCGGACCGGGGCCGTGGAACCGTCGAGTCCGCAAGCTCCTACGGCCTCCGCGGCCCCTTCGGATCCGTCGGTTTCCGCGGACTCGGCCGACCGGGCACGGACCGGGTGGCGGCGCTGGGCGATGGACACCCGGCCGCTGCGCCGTCCCGCGTACCGTCGCCTCTGGTCCTCCACCATCGTCACCGCCGTGGGCAGCCAGCTCACCGCCGTCGCCGTACCCAAGCAGATCTACGACATCACGGGATCGTCGGCCTGGGTCGGTTACGCGAGCTTCGCGGGGCTGCTGCCCCTGGTCGTCTTCGCGCTCTGGGGCGGCGCGATCGCGGACAGCGTGGACCGGCGCAAGCTCCTCCTCGTCACCAACACCGGCATAGCCGTCACATCGCTGCTCTTCTGGATACAGGCCTTCACCGGACTCGCCTCGGTCGCCGTCCTGATGGTGCTGCTCGCGCTCCAGCAGGCGTTCTTCGGCCTCAACTCCCCGGCCCGCCAGGCGTCCATCGCCCGGCTGGTCCCCAAGGAGGAACTGGCCGCGGCGAACGCCCTGGGCTCGACCGTCATGCAGACCGGCCTGGTCGCGGGACCGCTGCTGGCCGGAGCGCTCATCCCCGTCGTGGGTCTCGCCGAGCTCTACCTGATCGACGCCCTGGCCCTGTGCGCCACGGTGTGGGCCGTCTACCAGCTTCCCGCGCTGCCGCCCCTGGTCGCCGCCGGCGCGGCGGCCGGCCGGGCGGGGCTGAAGGGGATCGTCGAGGGCTTCCGCTACATCTCGCTCCACCAGGTACTGCTGCTGTCCTTCCTCGCCGACATCGTGGCCATGGTCTTCGGCATGCCCCGCGCGCTCTTCCCCCAGCTCGCCTCGGAGACCTACGCGCCGTACGGCGAAGGTCTGGCGCTCGGACTGCTGTTCGCGGCGATCCCCATCGGCGCGGTCCTCGGCGGACTCATGTCGGGCACCTTCTCCCGGGCGCGCCGGCACGGCCTCATGGTCATCGTCGCGGTGATCGCCTGGGGAGTGGCCGTCGCCGGGTTCGGCCTGAGCGGCAACCTGTGGGTGGCCGTGGCGTTCCTCGCCGCGGCCGGGGTCGCCGACATGGTCTCCATGGTCTTTCGCGGAGCCATCCTCCTGTCGGCCGTCACCGACGAACTCCGGGGCCGGATGCAGGGCGTCTTCACGGTCGTTGTCGCGGGCGGCCCCCGGCTGGCCGACGTGCTGCACGGCACGGCGGGATCGGTGCTGGGGGCCCGTACGGCGGTCGTGGGCGGCGGACTGCTGGTCGTCCTCTCGATGCTGGTGCTGGCCGCGACGATGCCCGCGCTGCGCCGCTACAGCGCGAGCGTCTGAGGCCCCGTCGGAGGCGAGGGCACCAGGCGCCGCGGGCCCGGTGGAGGGCCGGCAGTGCCGTTCCCCGCACCCTCGGCGACGCCGGTGCGGACGCGCTCGGCTCGGCTGTCCACCGGCTCAGCCGTCGACGGCCGCCGCGGCCTGTGCGATCAGCTCCTGGAGGTAGAGGCCGCGGTGGGCGTCGAGCTCACCGGACACCCCCGTGCGCACGGCCGTCGCGAAGGCCCGGCGCAGCACCGGCCAGCACGCGTCGTCGTCGAGGTCCGCGTTGTCGTACACGAGCGGGGTCCCGCGGCCGAAGAGCTCGACCCGCAGGATTCCCGGCTGTACGTCGACCGACCCGGACAGCGAGGCCTGGCTGACCGCGCCGCTCTCGTGCTCGCAGGTCAGCTCGACCCACCGGCGGGGATCTCCCGTGCCGTGGATCCGCACGACGGGTCCCATGGCGGCGTCCAGGAGGTCCAGGACATGGGGTCCGAGATCCAGCAGCGCGCCGTGCTCCAGCCGCCAGGGGGTCGCGAAGTCGCCGCCGAGGAAGGCCCCGCTCAGACAGCACGAACGGGCCCCCGACACCTCCATGCCCCGCGCGGCCTCGACGAACCGCCGGGCGACCGGGTGGTAGCGATTGGTGAGGACGACCTGGGAGACGACCCCGGCCTCGTCGATCGCGTCGACCAGCCGCCGCGCGGACGGCACGTCGAGACCGAGCGGCTTCTCCAGGAGCACCGCCTTGCCCGCCTTCGCCGCGCGCCCGGCGAGGTCCGCCTGGATGTCCGGGGGCACCGCGAAGGCCACCGCCTCGCACCGGTCGAGCAGCTCCTCGAAACGCGCCACCGCGACGGCTCCGTACGGCTCGGCGGTCTCCCGCGCCGCCTCGGGGCGCCGTGCCCACACCGCCGTCAGCTCCGTCTCGGGTCCGGCGGCGAGCACGGGCGCGTGCACCCCGCGGGCCCAGGGGCCGGCGCCGACCAGGCCGACCTTGACGGGGGAGTGGGGCCAGGGGGACACGATGTCGGCCACGGAAGTCCAATCTGTTCTGCGTCGCGGGTCGGTGCCGGGAAGCGGCGACCGTGGAACGAACGACCCGGACAGGACGTGCCCGCCGAGCCGTTCCCCGGGACGCGCAGGCCAGGACGTGCCCGCGCCGGCCGGCAGAGGCTACGCGGGGCGCAGCCACACCGTCGCCAGCGGCGGCAGGGTGAGCCGCACACCGGCCGCCCACCCCTGCCACTCCTCCCCGTCGGCCTTCACCGTGCCCTCCTGGGTGACGCCGCTGCCGCCGAAGCACAGCGCGTCGGTGTTCAGGACCTCCCGCCAGGCGGGCACGTCGTCCGGCACCCCGAGCCGGTAGTCGTGCCGGACCACCGGCGAGAAGTTGGAGACGGACAGCAGGGGCCGGCCGTCCGCGGCGAACCGCAGGAACGCGAAGACGTTGTCCTCCGCCGCGCCCCCGGCGACCCAGGCGAACCCGCCTGGCTCGGTGTCCCGTTCCCAGAGCGCCCCGGCGTCCCGGTACTGCCGGTTGAGCTCGCGGACGAGATCGCGTACGCCCCGGTGGTCCGCCTCCGCGCCGTACGCCGGATCCAGCAGGCCCCAGTCGGGTCCGTGGGCCTCGGACCATTCGGCGCCCTGGGCGAACTCCTGGCCCATGAAGAGGAGTTGTTTGCCGGGGTGGGCCCACATGAAGCCCAGGTAGGCGCGGTGGTCGGCGCGCTGCTGCCACCAGTCGCCGGGCATCTTCGACACCAACGACCGTTTGCCGTGGACGACTTCGTCGTGCGAGATGGGCAGCACGTAGTTCTCGCTGTACGCGTACACCATCGAGAAGGTCATCTCGTCGTGGTGGTACTTGCGGTGCACGGGCTCGTGACGGATGTACTCCAGCGAGTCGTGCATCCAGCCCATGTTCCACTTCAGGCCGAAGCCGAGACCGCCGGTGTCGGTGGAGCGGGTCACCCCGTCCCAGGCGGTCGACTCCTCCGCGATGGTCACGACCCCCGGCACCCGCCGGTACAGCGTCGCGTTCATCTCCTGGAGGAACGCCATCGCGTCGAGGTCCTCCCGGCCGCCGAAGACGTTGGGGGTCCACTGGCCGGCCTCGCGCGAGTAGTCGAGGTAGAGCATGGAGGCGACGGCGTCGACGCGCAGCCCGTCGATGTGGAACTCCTCGCACCAGTACACCGCGTTGGCGACCAGGAAGTTGCGCACCTCCACCCGCCCGTAGTCGAACTCGTAGGTGCCCCAGTCCGGATGCTCGGCCCGCCGGTCGTCCCTGGGCTCGTAGAGCGGCTCCCCGTCGAAGCGGCCCAGCGCCCAGTCGTCCTTCGGGAAGTGCGCGGGCACCCAGTCCATGATGACGCCGATGCCGGCCCGGTGCAGCGCGTCCACGAGGTACTTGAAGTCGTCGGGGGTGCCGAGGCGCGAGGTGGGCGCGTAGAAGCCGGTGACCTGGTAACCCCAGGACCCGCCGAAGGGGTGCTCGGCGACCGGCATCAGCTCGACATGGGTGAAGCCGAGGTCGTTGACGTACGCGGGCAGCTCGTCGGCGAGTTGACGGTACGTCAGCCCCGGTCGCCAGGACGCCAGATGGACCTCGTACACCGAGAACGGCGCCCGGTGCACCGGGAGGTCGCCGCGCCGGGCCAGCCACCGCGCGTCGCGCCACTCGTGGTGCGAGGCCGTGACCACGGACGCCGTGTCGGGCGGCACCTCGGTGTGGCGGGCCATCGGGTCCGCCTTGAGGAACCGGTCGCCGTGCCGGGACGTGATCTCGAACTTGTACCGTGCGCCCTCGCCGACACCGGGCAGGAACAGCTCCCACACCCCGGACGCGCCCAGCGACCGCATCGGGAACTGCGTGCCGTCCCAGCAGGTGAAGTCACCGGCGACCCGCACCCCTCGGGCGTTCGGCGCCCACACCGTGAAGCGGGTGCCGGTCACGCCCTGGTGCTCCATCGGCTCGGCGCCGAGCGCCCGCCACAGCTGCTCGTGCCGGCCCTCTCGGACCAGGTGCAGATCGAGTTCGCCGAGCGCGGGCAGGAAACGGTACGGATCGGCCACCTCCAGCTCGACCCCGTCCGCGTATCGGACCAGCAGTGTGTACTCGGGGACCGAGTCGAGCGGCAGCACCCCCGAGAAGAGACCGTCACCCTCGCTGTCCAGCAGCATCCGCAGCCCGTCCGGCAGCGACACCGCCACGGACCGGGCGAACGGCCGCAGCGCGCGCACGACGACACCCTCCGGCACGGGGTGCGCACCGAGCAGTGCGTGCGGATCGTGATGGGTTCCCGACAGCAGCCGCTCCCGGTCCGCCACCTCCATCGAGGACACCGTCGGGCGGACGTCCTTCGACGGCGACGGCGGTGGGGTCAGGGGTACGGAGATGTTGCGGGCTGCGGCTGCCACGGTTTTCAGCCTCCTTGAGCGCTGTGGAAAGAAGGGACCGGTGTGTGCGGACCACCGGATGGCGCGGGGCTGTGCGGGGTGTGCTCGGCCAGGCGGGCGATCGCCGCCATCGGTACGGGCAGCCAGTCGGGCCGGTGCCGCGCCTCGTACAGGGCCTCGTACACGGCCCGGTCCGTCTCGTAGGCCCGCAGCAACGCGGACTGCGCACGCGGATCCCACCGTGCCTGGGCGGCGTACCCCGCGCAGTAGGCGTCCCGGCAACGACGGGCCCACTCCGGACGCCACGGGTGGCGGCTGCGGGCGGCGTAGTCGAAGGAGCGCAGCATGCCCGCGACATCGCGTACGGGGGACTGCGGCTGCCGGCGTTCGGCGATGGGACGGGCCGGTTCGCCCTCGAAGTCGATGACGAACCACCGCTCTCCGGCCCGCAGCACCTGACCGAGGTGCAGATCGCCGTGGATCCGCTGCACGGGGCGGCCCGAGTCGAGGACGGCGAGCGCGTCGAAGGCGCCCCGCAGCCCGTCCACGAAGGGCGTCAGCTCCGGCACCGACCGGCTTGTCGTGTCCAGCCGTTCGATCATCGCGGCGGCGAGTCGTCTGCTCCCGTGCCCGGCCGCCGCGCCGAGGGCGAAGGCCGCGGCCAGGGCGAGATGCACCTCGGCGGTCGCGCGCCCCAGTTCGTACGCCTCGTCCGTGAAGTCCCGTCCCGCGGTGAGCGATTCGAGCGCGAGGGTCCACCCGTCGACGGCGTCCGGCAGGAACGGCTGGAGCACGCCGAGTGTCGCCGGCTGCGGTTGCGAGGTCCGGAACCACGCCACGGGGGCCGGTACCCGGGTGCACCCCTGGCGGGCCAAGGCCCAGGGCACTTCGAGGTCAGGGTTGATCCCCGGCAGGACACGCCGGAATATCTTGAGGATGTACGCGTCCCCGTACACCAGCGAGGAGTTGGACTGCTCGACGTCCAGCAGCCGGGGTGCCAGACCGCCGGGCACGGCCACCTTGGCGTCCCGCTCGAACCGCAGAGGGCCCGCCGTTCCCGGAGTGCGCAGCCGCTCCAGGAGCAGGCCGGCCGACCGGGGCTCCTGAAGGGCGTCGTACACCGTCAGGCCGGCCAGGGGTCCCTCGCTGGCCCGCCCGATGCGGGTGTGGGCCAGCCGCGGCGGCAGGACGTCCCCGACACCGAGGAGCAACTGGTAGCAGTCCCCGGGCCCGGAGTCGTCCCCGGTGCTCACCAGAAGATGCAGGCAGGCCGGGTGCAGCTCGGTCACCGAGAGCAGGGACAGTTCTGTGACCCGGCGGCCCTTGCCCGCGAACCAGCGCTGTTCGGGCAGCCACGCCCGGAGCAGGTCGGCGAGCGACGTGAGCAGATGAGCCGGACCGTGGTCGCTGGGGCGTGGTGATACGACCGTGCGCATGGCGACCCGTCCTTTCAGGAGCACACCGTCAATCGGCGTTCGGTGAGCACAGTGGCGTCCTTGCGGAGTCGGAACCAGTAGAAGCCGTGGCCGGCGAGGGTGAGGAGGTAGGGGAGTTCGCCGATGGCGGGGAAGCGGACGTCGCCGATGAGTTCGACGGGGTGGCGGCCGGTGAAGGCCTGGAGGTCGAGTTCGGTGGGCTGGGCGAAGCGGGAGAAGTTGTGGACGCACAGGACGAGGTCGTCCTTGTACTCGCGGAGGAAGGCGAGGACGGCGGGGTTGGTGGAGGGGAGTTCGGTGTAGGAGCCGA